>NZ_JAOCBT010000015.1:0-150743 GCF_029840045.1 Pseudomonas sp. GD03903
GCCGGCACTGCCGGGAAGGGTTTGGACTCGTTCTGCAGTGCGTCACTGCATGGAACAAAGATTAATTTCGACACCCTTGATCAACTAGACGGCAAAATTCACCTCTAGCGTTGCATTTTCAGAACGATAGAACGGATGCGCTCGCCAATCTGCGAGTCCCTGGAGCTGCAGCCCCGATCGAATACCGCGAGAGCGCCCCACTCCATGCACCACCCCAGCGCCTTTCGATTTCGCTTCCTTCAGAAATCCGCCTACCGATGGTCACGCAGGTCTTTACAAGAAATACTGTATTTACATACAGTATTTTCCACCCACCCAGTGACCAGATATGGAGGCATCCCATGCACGCCGCACCCTACGATCAGCTGTCCGCCCGCGTGACCGCCCTGCTGGCAGACCCGACCACCCTGAAAAACCTCGGCATCACCCTGCGCCGCGAACCCAGCGACGACTCCGCCGCCTGGAGCCAACTGGTCACCGATCTGCGCCAGGCCCCGAACCTCACACTGCTGCCCCTGCAGGACGGCGCGATTCGCCTGGCGTGGCATAGCTGGCTGGATTGAGCAGCAGATTCGGGCAACTGAAATATTTGTGGATTGCGTAGTAGCCGCTTGCCATATCCCCAGGCAGAATCCCGCGCAACCAACCAGGATTTCAGGGACGAAACTCCATGGCACAACCCGTCATGCAGCGGCTCCACGCGCAGGCCCGCTCACGCGGCGCAACATGGCGAAAGCCCTGTCCCCCTGCAGCCTTCCAGCCCTCCCCTGAGTTCTCCCAACGGCGCCCACTGTCGGCGCTGAACCCTCATCGATGAACGAACGACCTCGCCCCTGTGCGGGGCTTTTTCGTTAGTCGGCCGGACCTTGTTGAACCAGACGCGGCACTGGATGAATGCCGCCACCCTCAAACCTGTAGAACGGAGTCTGCCCATGCACCTGCGCACCACCTTGCTCACCCTCGGCCTGGCCCTGACCGGCAGTGCCCACGCCCTCGAACTGAATGAAGCGCAATCCCGCTATCAGGGCGCCGTCACCTGCATCGATCGCCTGTTCTATGACGGCGGCTACGACGAAGGCGATGCCCAGCGCATTGCCCTGATCAACGAGTTCCTCAGCCACAACAAACTCCCTGCGTACGACCAGGCAGCCTATGACCAGGCCCAGCAGAAAGGCACGCAGATCAACACCACGGCCTTCATGGCGGGCTATGAACTCTGCAATGAAGTGGACTACGTGACGGCGCTGGGCAAGCGTCACGGGCGGGAGCTGCCGGAGGAGTAACCGCGCCATTCGCTCCGCCGCAGAAGCCGGCGGAGCGGACCGCTCGTTGAATCTTGAAGCTCACGCGTGGCGCAGGTATGGCCTAGGTCCGGCAACCCCTCTCCCCGCCCCGGGCGAGGGACGGTTCGGTGCAGGAAGAATCCTCGGCATCAGCCAGCACGCCCTCTCCCAGAGGAATGCACCGGCACGGAGATCCCCGAAGAACAGTGGCTCCCACAAGGGAAAAATTGAAAGCCGCCAGGATGGACCACAAACTCCCCATCCCGACAGAACCTACGGCGCCCCCATCCGCGCCGTATCGGCGATGGCATTGCAGGTTTCCGGGTTGAGGCAGTAGGTGATGTAGGTCGCCTGCTTGTTACAGCCGCGCACGCCGATGGTGTACTCGGTGCGCTCCATGGCGCGGCGCACGCTGGTGACCTTGCTCGACAGCACGCTGCTGGTCACCGCCTCGCAGTTCATCTCGAACTTGGCCCGCGACTCGGTGGCCTTGATCGCCGCCTGCTGGTTGGAGGCGAGGAACTCTTCATTACTCATGCAACCGGACAACGCGGCAACCGCAGCCAGCACCGGCAGGGATATCGGTAGACGGTTCATGGTGACGCTCTCCGTGTGGTTCCCCCGGATATGGTCAGCCTCTGGAGTCTAGATCGCGGCAGGAAAATTGGCGGATGACCGGCCACCCTGCTCCCGCAAACATGCCCTTCGCTCTGCCAGCTTTTTGTAGGAGCGAGGGGGACGCCTAGTTCTTGCTCGCGAACCGCCCCACGCCGAGGCCGCCGGAAACTCCGTTCGCGAGCGAGCTCGCTCCTACAGTAGAGCCAGAGCGCCGCTACGTTCTCGCGGATGACAGGTTCTCCGCCACTCCCTACCATGCAGGCACTCAGCCATTACCCTGCAAGGATGCCCATGGAAAAGTGGAGTGACCGGCCCGAACCTGAACAGGATTCCATCGATAGAGCGATGGCTATCAGCTCAACGCTCTTCGAGAAACACGCAACACAAGTAGCCAAATTTGCTCCACCAGCTGCGGGATTCGCTCTGTTTCTTCTGTACTTCCATACGAACCATTTCTACCCAAGCTTCGACCTTCTGCAATTCATGTCCTTGCTGCTAGGCGCAGGAATGGTCGGCTTCGCCATCATCGCCATTCTATGGATTGGCCTGTTGCTCCCTGGCTTATGGATATTCAAAGGATTCGTAAACCAAAAGCGGATCAAAGAGCGTGTCGTTGACTGGATGAACGCTGACGAGCGCAGCAAACCAAGAAAAGTGCTCATCCTGATTTTCCTGCTGTACGCCGGCCCGTACTGCACCTCCACCCTGGGATTGACTCATCTGGTTCTTATCCAGTTTGGCTCGCCAATCATTACCACCGGAGGGATAAGCCTTATCACTGCCCTGCTCTTCGGAGTGTTGTTGCAACTGCTGATCGGTCTGCCGAAGTTCAGCTTCCTGCGCTATGTCTACAACAGCTGGGTGCCCATCATTGCCATGAATGGTTTGGCGCTTTCAGTGATGGTTGACTCCGCTGAGCTGATCAACAAGCTGGAGGGCAACCAACTCCAGCAGACTGCGATCTACCTGGTTACCGCAGGCGCCTGCGTGGTGGCAGCCGTCAGTGCCATGGGCTGCTTCGGTGGGCTCAAGTATTCCCTGCACTTCTCGCTGTTCTTCGCACTGATGATTGCGCTGTACAGCGGGGTGCTTGCCGGCATGCCCGAGCGAGTAATCCAGAAGCTCGGGCTGGGAAACTACCTGGCGCAAAGCATCCTCCTTGAGGCGGATTACTGCACAGGCCATGAACTGAAGGAATTGCCAATCACGGATGGTTGCACACTGAAGAACGTAAAGGTGGTGTGGTCGCTCGGCGAGACGATGACATTGAGGTTTGGCAGTGACACGGAAGCACGCCAAGTTCAGCTTCCCAGCCGCTTCGTCAAAGCCATTATTCGGAGTGAGAAATGACCCTCGTTGCTCCGCCAGTGCTCAGCTGCTAGAAAGCGGTATCGCATTCAGAATCCCGATACCGCCATGAGCGACAGTGACAAACCAAATACCCGTCTCTTCGACCTCGATCTGCTGCGCGCCATCGTCACGGTGGCCGATTGCGGCAGCTTCACCACGGCGGCGACGCGGCTGCATTCGACTCAGTCGACGGTGAGCCAGAAGATCCGCCGGCTGGAAGAGATGGCCGGGCATCGCCTGCTCGAGCGTGGCAATCGCGATGTGCTGCCCACCGATGCCGGCGATACGTTGCTCGGTTATGCGCGGCGGCTGCTGGCATTGAATGACGAGATGGTCGAGGCGCTGTCCGGGGCGACGGTGGCGCTGACGGTACGCATCGGCGTGCCGGACGACTTCGCCACCGGGCGAACGACCGAGCAGTTGGCGGCCTTCAACCGGGCCTATCCGCAGGTGAAGCTGGAAGTCACCAGCGGGCTGAGCCGCGACCTGTCCGCCAGCTACGACCGCGGCGAGCTTGACCTGGTGCTGCTCAAGCAGCGCCAGAACGCCCGCGAGGCGGTGGCCTGCTGGCCGGAGAAGACGCGTTGGGTGGACAGCGCGAAGAATGCCTGCATCGAACTGGACCCGCTGCCCATCGTGACCTTCCCGCCGCGCGGGGTGTACCGCGACGAGATGATCGCCGCGCTGGAATCCATCGGCCGGCGCTGGCATATCAGCTTCACCAGCTCCAGTCTCTCCGGCATCCAGTCGGCCATTGCCGATGGCATGGGCATCGGCCTGCTGCCGCAGCGCGCGGTGACGGCGGAACACGCGGTGCTGCCGAAGAATATCGGGCTACCCTCGGTGGACGTGTTCGAGGTGGCGATGCTGCACCGGCCAGCGGTCGACCCGATGGTGAAGGAGCTGGCGCGGGTGCTGTCGCGGGTATTGGCGCAGGATACGAAGGGCTGATCAGCATTTGAAAAACGAATACAGCGGATTCCAACATTTAATTTGTGCATGAACACGCCGCTGGATATGGTGATCCCCAGCGACGGCCAGCGCACCGACCAGCGCGCCGCTCTGCACCAATTGCTCACCACGGCGCCGCACGCGCCGGGCAGCAAGACAACAATGAGGAACCAACCCATGGCCAAATCCACCTATTACGCGCCGCACGGCGGGCACCCGGCACAGACCGAGCTGCTCACCGACCGCGCCATGTTCACCGAAGCCTATGCCGTGATCCCCAAGGGCGTGATGCGTGACATCGTCACCAGCCACCTGCCCTTCTGGGACAACATGCGCATGTGGGTCATCGCCCGCCCGCTGTCGGGCTTTGCCGAGACCTTCTCGCAGTACATCGTCGAGCTGGCGCCCCAGGGCGGCAGCGACAAGCCCGAGCAGGACGTCAACGCCGAGGCGGTGCTGTTCATCGTCGAAGGCGAGCTGAGCCTGACCCTGCAGGGTGAAGTGCACACCATGAAGCCGGGCGGCTATGCATTCATTCCGCCGGGCGCCGACTACAAGGTGCGCAACACCAGCGGCCAGCACACGCGCTTCCACTGGATTCGCAAGCACTACCAGAAAGTCGACGGCGTACCGCTGCCCGAAGCCTTCGTCACCAACGAGCAGGACATCGAGCCGAAGGTGATGCCGGATACCGAAGGCCGCTGGAGCACCACCCGCTTCGTCGACATGGCCGACATGCGCCATGACATGCACGTGAACATCGTCAACTTCGAGCCGGGCGGCGTGATTCCGTTCGCCGAGACCCACGTGATGGAACACGGCCTGTATGTGCTGGAAGGCAAGGCGGTGTATCGCCTGAACCAGGACTGGGTCGAGGTGGAAGCCGGCGACTTCATGTGGCTGCGCGCCTTCTGCCCGCAGGCCTGCTACTCCGGTGGCCCGGGTCGCTTCCGCTACCTGCTGTACAAGGATGTGAACCGCCAGATGCGCCTGACCCTGAACCAGGCTCACTGACAGCCAGGTTCAGCGGGGAGGTCTTTGCCTACCCCGCGCATCACACGAGAAACCGGCGCCCAGGCGCCGGTTTTTCTTTGGGCGATTCGCTCGGCGTCGTGACCGGGCTCGCATGGCAGGTGCCGTCCAGTCTGCTAAAACGTCTGGCTGAAGGACGTTTCGCAGTCGCCCAGGAGAAAACACATGGATGTCCGGTTCCTGTCACAGACCGAGTTCGACAAAGTCCACTTCTATCGCGCCATGACCCTGCTGCTTCTGCTGGCCATGACTGCCTTCACGTTGATCAATATCTTCAGCGGCAAGGTCGCCCTGCTTTCCGGCCTGTCTCTATTCTTGTTGGTCATGGATGCGCGCTTTGCGCTGGAGTGGTTGCGAGTGGCACGGGCTGAACCGGCTTTCATTGACAAGGGCGAGCTGGTGCTGTGCGGCAAGAACCGTCACCGGCAGATTCCGCTGGAAAGAATCCAATCGCTACGCAGCCGCCACAGCCTATTCATGGTGCGGCGCTACCGCTCCTGGTCGGAGCATCTGGCTTTCGTAGAGTTCACCCTCAAAAACGGTGAGCGTGTCTACACGCTGGCCGAGAGCCACACGTTCGAGCGCCCGGCGGCATCAGGCACGCTGGCGGCGGTCGAAACGGCCATCCTCGAGGCCAAGGTGAAGCGCCAGGCGGCCGAGCCGGGCGCCATCGGCGGCGCTCGATGAGGGCTCAGGGCGAGCCGAACATCGCCGTCCAGTAGATGCCCGCGTCGCTTTTCGGATCCGCCGCGTAGGCCGCGCCCAGTTCGCTGTATTGCGGGTTCATCAGGTTGGCGCAATGGCCCGGGCTGGCCAGCCAGCTGTCCACTACCTTCTGCGCGTTGCCCTGGCCGGCGGCGATGTTCTCGCCGATGCGCTGGCCGGCGTAGCCGTTCAGTTCCGCGCGGTCGCCGGGCGTGCTGCCGTCGCGGCCCTTGTGGTCGAAGTAGTTGTTGTTGGCCATGTCGCGGCTGTGGGCTTCGGCGATGCCGCCCAGGGTGGCGTTCCAGCTCAACGCGCCGGCCGCACCGAAGGCTTGCCCGCCGCATTGGCGGCCCTTGCCGCGCGCGGCGTTGACCGCCTGCAGCAGTTGTTGCCCTTCGGCTTCCCAGGTGCCCAGCTTGCCCTGCAACAGCGGGCGGCCGAGCAGCACGCGCCAGTCATCGCCCTCACGAACGATGCCGACATCGACGAACTGCGGGTCCAGCAGCACCTGGCAGAAACTCTCCTGCAGCGCCTTCATGGCGGCCGTCACATCGCGTGGGCCGGTAAGGCTGAGCATGCGTACGCTGCTCATCGGGTAGCCGGCCTGGTTCAGCGCGGCCTTCCACTCTCCCGCCGAGGCCGGCAGCGCCAGGCGCGAATCCGGCGACAGCGGCGGCAGCACCTGTGAGGCCTGGCCAGCGCAGGACTGCACGTCCCCGCGGTAGGCGTTGATGGCTTCGAGCAGCTGATCCTGATCGCTCGCGCTGGCGGCAGCGGCGGCACACAGGCCGAGCGACAACAGCAGGCTGCGCAGAAGGAACGACTGGCTGGGCATGGACGGCTCCGATGATCGAAAAGGGCTCAATGATGCGTGATTTATCGACGTTTGGCTGCGGCTGCCGCGTTGGAGTTCCGTTGGCGGAAAAACCCGGAAAAGGTTGCGGTTCGCCGCGCACGGAAAATTGCCAGGCGGCCTGACATGGGGCAAGGGGGCTTCGAACTGCCGTTGTATGCCGCCCGACATATCGGACAATTGAGGAACCTGAACATCGACCGAGCCATGCAGGAGGTACGCCGTGCTCAAACCGATTCGCGTCTTCTGCCTGACCTTCCTGCTGGCGGTGCTCGCCTCGCTGCTGGCCGGCTGGCACATGCTGCAGATGAAGCAGGATGCCCTGGCCTACGCCCACGCCAGTGGCAAGAACACCCTGTTGCTGGTGGAGCGCGAGTTCCACCGTGACCTGGATGTGCATGCACAGACGCTGCTGACGCTCTCCAACGTCATCACCGGCCCGACAACGCCGGACCTCTCGCAGCAGGTGCTGCAGGAACTGGTCGAAGGCCACGCTGCCGGCTCGATGCACGCCGGCACCCTGGTGGTGACCGATGCCCAGGGCCAACTGCTGGTGGACTTGAACCACGCTGGCGAGTCGAGCCGCGACCTGTCCATGCGCGACTACTTCACGATGGCGCGCGACAACCCCGGCCGGTTGTTCCTCAGCCATCCCTTCATGCCGTCCTATCCGCGCTCCTCGACCAGCACCGCGCTCAGCCGCGCGGTGATCGACAAGGATGGCCAGTTCGTCGGCGTGGTCGCCGCGATCAAGGAACTGCAGCACCTGGAGTCCTTCGTGCGCGGCCTCGACCTGGGCAAGCACGGGGTGGTCTCGATCCGCCTGCTAGACGGCACGGTGCTCGCCCAATGGCCGCCGGAGCTACCGCGTTCGAGCGAAGACGAGATCGGCACCTTCCGCGAGTTCGTCGACAGCGGCCGCAACGACTACTTCCGCCAGCAGGGCGGCACCTCGGATGCCTACTGGCGCGGCTACCGGCGCATCGGCGACTACCCGGCAGTGGTCTCGGTGGAGCTGTGTCGTGAAGCGATCCTGAACACCTGGACCGCACGTACCTGGATCACCAGCGGGCTGCTGCTGGCGATCAACGCCGCGACGCTGTTCTTCGCCTATCGCCTGACCCGACACCTGCGCCGCCGCGACGCCAAGGAGGACCGCCTGCGCAACGAAGCCGGCACCGACCCGCTGACCGGCCTGCACAACCGCCGCTGGTTCGACGCCAAGGCCCGGGCGGAGTGGCAGCGCCGCCGTGGCGGCGATGGCGCCCTGGCGGTGCTGATGATGGATATCGACCAGTTCAAGGCCTACAACGACCACTACGGTCACCCGCGCGGCGACCTTGCACTGATCAATGTCGCGCATCTGGTCGGCCAGGGCTGCCAGCGCGAAGACGATGGCGCCGCGCGCTACGGCGGCGAGGAGTTCGTGGCGATCCTGCCGGGCTGCGATACCGCTGCCGCCACCCAGGTGGCCGAGTCCATCCGGCGCGCCGTGGAGGAAACCGCGCTGCCCCACGAAAAGAGCACGCGCGGCATCGTGACCATCAGTGTCGGCGTGGCCAGCACTGCCGACACAGAGGCAGACAGCATTGAGGCGCTGATCGCCGCGGCGGACGCCAACCTCTACAAGGCCAAGGAAGGCGGACGCAACAGGGTGGTGGCCTGAGCGACCCTCAGCGCGGGCCCATCACTTCCACTTCCTGGATGGCGAAATCGCGGCTCAGGTACTCCATGCGCCGCTCGTGAAACTCGCGCATGTGCGGCAATGCAGTGTGAACGGCCAGGTGCTCGCGGCTCTGCCAGACCTCGAAGAAGGTGAACAGGCTGGGGTCCTGGGCATCGCGCAGCATGTGGTACTGCACGCAGCCGTCTTCGGCACGACTGGGTGTCAGGTAGGCACGGAACAGGTCCTCGAAATCCTGGGATCGTTCGGGGCGGGTGTGGGCCTGGAGGATGAAGGCGTACATCGGATCAGCGTTCCTGGTGAGTGGATGGATTGCCTAATCCTGACGCAAATCAATCCTTTCCATTTTTGATTCTCACGCACGGATCATTTGTCCGGAAGCGGGTTTTTCTGCCCCGGAGCTGTCGATATTCTGCGTCCATCGACTTTCTCACCCTTCAGAATTCCGGAGCCCACTCCATGAAAAAAATCCTGCTGATCAACGGCGGCAAACAGTTCGCCCACTCCGACGGCCGCTACAACGCCACCCTGCACGAAGCTGCCATCGCCCACCTGGACCACGCCGGTTTCGACGTGAAGGAAACCTTCATCGACGGCGGCTACGACATCCAGGAAGAAGTGCAGAAGATGCTCTGGGCCGATGTCATCGTGTACCAGATGCCCGGCTGGTGGATGGGTGCGCCCTGGACGGTGAAACAGTACATCGACGAAGTCTTCACCGCCGGCCACGGCAGCCTCTACGCCAACGACGGCCGCACCCGTTCCGATGCCTCGCAGAAGTACGGCAGCGGTGGCCTGCTGCACGGCAAGCAATACATGATCTCGGCCACCTGGAACGCACCGCAACAGGCCTTCGACGACCCGAGCGACTTCTTCGAGGGCAAGGGCGTGGATGCGGTGTACTTCCCCTTCCACAAGGCCAACCAGTTCCTCGGCATGAGCCCGCTGCCGACCTTCCTCTGCGTGGACGTGATGAAGCGCCCGAACATCGAAGGCGACGTGCAGCGTTACCAGCAGCACCTGAGCGAAGTGTTCGGCGGCTGAGGCAGACATTCACGTAGGAGCGGACTGCGTCCGCGATGTCTTCCCGGCGGAGCCAACGTTGGGCGGTTCGCGAGCAAGCTCGCTCCTACAGGGAGCGCTGGTGAGGGGTTCGGCGCCTGAGGCGGGTATTTGCGTAGGAGCGGACTGCGTCCGCGATGACTTCCCGGCTGCTCCGACGTCGGGCGGTTCGCGAGCAAGTTCGCGCCTACAGGGAGCGCTGGCGAAGTGTTCGGTGCCGGAGGCAAACAGTTACGCAGGGGCAACCGTCTTCTCTGGATAGCCCGTCGCTGCGTCTTCCCCCTCACCCCAACCCTCTCCCAAGGGGAGAGGGGGCAGTCCGAGTCGACTGACGCGAAGGTTTCATCCTGCACCGAACGGTCCCCTCTCCCCTTGGGAGAGGGCTAGGGTGAGGGATGGCCCAAGCGCAGAGGTATCTCGCAGGAGCGGACTGCGTCCGCGATGACTTCCCGGCTGCTCCGGTGTCGGGCGGTTCGCGAGCAAGCTCGCTCCTACAGGGAGCGCTAGCGAGGTGTTCGGCACCTGAAGCAGACATTTACGTAGGAGCGGACTCTGTCCGCGATTGGCCTCAGCCGGCACGAATCAGCCGGAGCACACCATTCGATGGGTATCGCTGCGCTCCACGCCATCCTACGAAGGCGGGCAAACCATCCGCCGCCTGGCATTGGGTTCGCCTGCGGAATCCGCTAGGCTTCGCTTTTTCCTACTGCCTGTTCAGGAGTTATCCCATGGCCCGTGCATCTGCCCGTCACATCCTGGTTTCCAGCGAAGACAAGTGCAACGAACTCAAGACCCAGATCGAGAACGGTGCGGACTTCGCCGCCGTCGCCCGCGACAACTCCACCTGCCCGTCCGGCCGCAGCGGCGGCGACCTGGGCAGCTTCCGCCCGGGCCAGATGGTCCGTGAATTCGATCAGGTCGTGTTCAGCGCGCCGCTGAACGTCGTCCAGGGTCCGGTGAAGACCCAGTTCGGCTACCACCTGGTGGAAGTGACCAGCCGCGAGGACTGATCCGCTTCGCCCGCGCCGCGCCCGAGTCAGGGAGCGGCGCTGCCCTTCCCTCCCCGCGTCACACCGGCCCGCCGCGGGCCACCAGCATCACCCCCAGCCCCACCAGAATCGAACCGCACACCCGTGGCATCACCCGCTGCCCACGCCCCTGTCCCAGCGCACCGAGCAGCAGCGAGGCGAACAGCACGGCAAGCACGTCGGCGGTGGAGAACACCAGGTTGACGATCATCCCCAGGATGAAGAACTGCAGGCCCACCGGCAGGCTCGCGGTCGGGTCGACGAACTGCGGCAGGAAGGTGAGGAAGAACAGCGCCGTCTTGGGGTTGAGTATCTCCACCACCATGCTGTCGCGCAGCACCTTCGGGCGAGCCTCCACAGAATCTCCATGGTCGGACCGGCGTCGGCCGAAGATCATCGAGCCGCCGAGCCAGATCAGGTAGGCAGCACCCGCCAGCTTCAGCGCGAGATACAGGTTCGGTGCGTGGTGCAGCAGTGCGGCGAGCCCGGCGCTGGCGGCAAAGATGTGCACGTAGCACCCCAGGTGGATGCCCAGGGCGGCATGCAGACCGGCGCGGCGGCCGTGGGCGAGGGTCTGCGAGGTCATGTAGAGAATGGCCGGGCCGGGCATGCAGGCAAAGGCCAGCGTCGCCACGGCGAACGAGGCCCAATAGGCAGGCAGTGTCATGGGGTGATCCTTCCCTTGATCGGGTATCGGCCGGCGCCTATCGAAGCGGCGCACGGTCCGTGCAGAGAAGGTTAGGGAGCGAGGCCTGCCCGGCACATACGGCAGTTGCCGTATTTTTTCCCCCAGCGTGCGGAGCTAGTCTCTAGCGGACCACTCACCGACAGGACCCGCGACATGCGCACGCAGGCAAGGCGACAGGCCGACTCAGGCGCTGGGTACGCCCAGGCGCACGGCGTAGGCCGTCAGTTCCGCGGTGCTGTGCAGATCGAGCTTGCGCATGAGGTTCTCGCGGTGCTTGCGCACGGTCAGCGGGCTGATACTGAAGTGTTCGGCGATCTCGCGCGCGCTGCGGCCCTGGGCGGCCAGGGTGAGAATCTGCCGTTCGCGTCGGGTCAGCTCCACCGCCGACAGCAGGTCGGCCTCCCCCGTCGGGCGCGCGTGCGGGCTGTCCAGCAGCATGCGCAGGCTCCGCGCCAGGTAATGCCGGCCACTGCGCAGGGCGGCGATGGCTTCGAGCAGCTCGCCGGTGTCCTCGCCCTTGCTCAGGTAGCCGTGTACGCCGGCGTCGAGCACCGAGCGCACGGTGGCGGTTTCCGTGTTGGCGGTGAGCACCAGGATCTTCAGCCGGGGGTGGCGCTGGCGCAGCTCCTGAATGAGCTGCAACCGGTTGAGGCCGGGCATGTTCAGGTCGAGCAGAAGCAGATCGGCGTGCCGCTCTGCCAGCAGGGTCGGCAGGCGCAGGCCGTCCGCCGCCTCGCCGACCACCTCGACGCCTTCCAGGGTCGTCAGCAGCAGGCGCAGACCGTCGCGTACGATGCCGTGGTCGTCGGCGATGAACACCCTCAGTTCGCGCATCCCTTCCATCACTCGTCTCCCTGAGGCACTTCGAACATGCACAACAGCCCGCAGCAGCGCGACCTGGTCGATCTCTTGTTCCGCCAGTCGTACGCCGTGCTCTTCGCCAACCTGGTGATTCCCCTGCCGGTGCTGTTCATCTTCCGCAACGCCCTGTCGCCGACGGCGATGGTGTGCTGGCTGGCGGCGCTCTACGCGCTTACGCTAGGCCGGATTGTCCTGGCACGCACGTACTTCCGGCAAGCCCCGGCGCGCGCGCAGGGACGCAACTGGCTGTGGAGCGCCACACTGCTGTCCTGGGCCAGCAGCCTGCTGTGGGGCTGGCTGGGCTGGGCCGGCTTCGTGCACGGCGACCCGCAGCTGTTCGCCTTCACCTGCATCGTGCTCACCGGCCTGGTCTGCGGCGCGGTGCCCTCGCTTTCGGCGTATCCACCGGCCTACATCGGCTCGCTGCTGGCGATGCTGCTGCCGGTGTTGCTGCTGTGCCTGGGCGGCGCCGACGAACAGCACACCACCTACAGCTTCTTCATCGTCTGCCTGGCCGGGGTCAACCTGTACTACAGCCGGGTAACCTACCGCAGCCTGTGCGAGACCATCCGCCTGCGCCAGGAGAACTCCGAACTGGTCCAGGACCTGCGCGCACAGCGCGATCGCGCCCGCGCCGCCGACCAGGCCAAGTCGCGCTTCCTTGCCGCCGCCAGCCACGACCTGCGCCAGCCGATCCACGCCCTCGGGCTGTTCGTCGGCGCCCTCTCCGCCCTCGCCGAACGCGGGCCGGTGGACGAGCGCCAGGCGCGGGATATCGCCACGCGCCTGCGGGCGATGCTCGGCAACCTGGGCGACCTGCTCAACGGCCTGCTCGACATCTCGCGCCTGGACGCGGGCGTGGTGCCGGTTGCCCGCGAGCCGATCGCGCTGCAGAAGCTGTTCGCCGACCTGCAGGAAGAATTCGCCGGCACCGCCAGCGAACGCCACCTCAGCTGGCGCGTGCGCGGCAGCCGGCTGTGGGTCGACAGCGATCCGCTGCTGCTCCGCCGCGTCCTCGACAACCTGCTCAGCAACGCCTTCCGCTATACACAGAAGGGCGGCGTACTGCTGGGCTGCCGGCGCCGCGGCGGCGAGCTGGAGATCCAGGTGATCGACACCGGTGTCGGCATCCACGCCAGCCAGCAGGAGGTGATCTTCGACGAGTTCGTCCAGCTGCATAACCCCGAACGCGACCGCAAGCAGGGGCTCGGCCTGGGCCTGGCCATCGTGCGGCACACCGCAAGGTTGCTCGGTCACGCCCTGACGCTGAGCTCTCGGCCCGGCCGTGGCACCTGTTTCAGCCTGCGCGTGCCGCTGGCCGAGGCACCGCTGCAAGCCCCGCCGATGCCGCTGCCAGAAAGCGAACGCGGGCCCGGCCTGGGGATCATGGTGGTGGAAGACGAGCTCGATGTGCTGCAGGGGCTGTGCAGCCTGCTGGAGGTCTGGGGCCATCGCGTCTACCCCGGCGCCAGCGCGCTGCTTGCCTGCCAGCGGCACATCGAGGCCAGCCACAGCGGCCGCGCCCCCGTGGACCTGATCCTCACCGATTACCGCCTGGGCGAAGGCCAGACCGGTGCCGACGCCGTGCGCCGGATTCGCAGCTACCTCTCGCGCAAGGTGCCGGCGCTGATCATTACCGGCGACACCTCCCCGGAGCGTCTCCGCGAGGCCGCCGCCAGCGGCAGCCACCTGCTGCACAAGCCGCTGGATACCGACCAGCTGCGCCACGCCATCGCCGCCAGCCAGGCGTCCGTGGAAACTGCCTGAAAAATGGCGCCAGGCCTTGCGCCATGCGGGCTAAGCCGGCCAATCCGGGGCTAAAGTCGCGGCGTGATCGGCCGATGCAATGGGTGAAACGAATCGGCAGCAGCCTTCGTGCCTCACCACTAGAGAAAGCCCACGAATGTTCAACTCGCGTCTGAAGCAGGAACTGGCCGCCCTGCGTGAAGAACTCGCCTCCGTCGAGGAGATCCGCGCCAGCCTCGATGAGGAGATGCTCGTGCTGTTCCTCGACCCCCGGGGGCGCATCGAGTCGGTGAATGCCAACTTCGAGAAGGAGCTGCTCCACCGCGGCGATCAGCTCAAGGGCCGCCCCTTGCTGGAGCTGATTCCCGACCACGTGCGCGGGCTGGACTTCCACCTCAAGGTGAAGCACGCCATCGAGCGCGGCGAGCACCTGGCCGGGGTGATCCGCCTGCTGCGCGGCGATGGCGAGGAGGCCTGGCTGCGCTCGATCCTGCAGCCGGTGCACGACAGCAGCGGTACGATCCAGCGCTTCTCGATCTACGCCAGCGACCTCACCCGCACCATCGAGAACTCCCGCGAGCACGAGAACCTGATCGAGGCACTGCAACGCTCCACCGCGGTGATCGAATTCAACCTGCAGGGCGAAGTGCTTGCCGCCAACGACCGCTTCCTCAACGCCATGGGCTACAGCCTGGCGCAGATCCAGGGCAAGCATCACCGGATGTTCTGCGAGCCCGGCGAGTACAACTCGTCGCAGTACGAAGCCTTCTGGGCCAAGCTGCGCCGCGGCGAGTTCGTTACCGGCCGCTTCAAGCGCATCGACAGCCGTGGTCATGAAGTCTGGCTGGAGGCCTCGTACAACCCGATCATCGACGCCCACGATCGCCTCTACAAAGTAGTCAAGTTCGCCACCGTGATCACCGAGCAGGTGCACCGTGAAAACGCTGTCGCCCAAGCGGCGACCATCGCCTTCGATACCTCGCAGTCAACCGACGACAGCGCCACCAAGGGCGCCGCGGTGGTCCAGCAGACAGTCGAAGTGATGCGCGAACTGGCTGACCGCATGCAGGAGGCTGCCCAGGGTATCGAGGCACTGGACCGCCAGTCCCAGGCCATCGGCGCACTGGTGCAGAGCATCCGCAGCATCGCCGACCAGACCAACCTGCTGGCGCTCAACGCCGCCATCGAAGCGGCCCGCGCGGGTGACCAGGGGCGCGGCTTCGCGGTGGTCGCCGACGAGGTGCGCCAACTGGCCTCGCGCACCAGCGCCGCCACCCTGGAAATCACCCGCGTGGTGGAGCAGAACCAGCAACTGGCCGGCGAGGCCGTGGCGATGATCGACCGCGGCAAGCAGCAGGCGGAGCTGGGGCTCCAACTGTCCGGGCAGGCCGGCACGGTGATCATCGAAATCCAGGACAGCGCCCAGCGCGTGGTCGACGCCGTGGGCCAATTCGCCAACCAGTTGTCGACCTGACGCGCTTCCCTGCGGCACATCAACACGATGTGCCGCAGCCTCCCCTAGTCTCCCGTCCGGCATTGCAGCTAGGCTCAATGCAGATGCGCCCCTCGCCATCCAAGGACGACCCCATGAGCGACACTACCCTCCCCGACGTCATCCAGTATCTGCGCCTGCTGCCCGAGCGTGGCGGCTCGGACATGTTCTTCAGCGTCGGCGCGCCGCCGCACCTCAAGGCCGAAGGCCACAGCCAGCCGACGGACGCTCGCGTGCTGCAGCCTGGCGAGGTGAAGACCCTGGCCTGGCAACTGATGTCACCGGCCCAGGCGCAGGACTTCGAGCGTGACCTGGAGATGAACCTGGCGCTGAGCGTGCCGGACGTGGGGCGGTTTCGCGCGAACATCTATTTCCAGCGCGGCGAAGTGGCCATGGTGGTGCGCCTGATCAAGCAGGTGATCCCCGACGTCACCGCCCTCGGCCTGCCGTCGATCCTCGACAAACTGGCCATGCAGGATCGCGGGCTGATCCTGGTCATCGGCGCGGCCGGTGCCGGCAAGTCGACGACCCTGGCGAGCATGCTGGACTTCCGCAACCGCCACCGCTCCGGGCACATCGTCTGCATCGAAGACCCGATCGAATTCCTCCACATGCACAAGAAATCGATCATCGACCAGCGCGAGGTCGGCCTGGACACCCACAGCTACGAGGATGCGCTGCGCAACGTACTGCGCGAGGCGCCGGACGTGATCATGCTCGGCGAGATCCGCGACGCCGCCACCATGCAGCACGCGCTGCACTATGCCGAAACCGGCCACCTGTGCGTCGCCACCCTGCACGGCACCAGTTGCCGCCACGCCATCGAGCGCATCACCCGCTTCTTCCCCGATGAAGCACGCCCGCAGGTACTCGCCGACCTGTCGCAGAACATCCTCGCCCTGGTCGGCCAGCGCCTGGTGCCCGGCACCCATCAGCGCCGCGCGGTGGCGGTGGAGCTGGTGCTGGGCACGCCGCACATTCGCGGGATCATCCAGCGCGACGAACTGCCCGAGCTCAAGGGTGCGGTGGAACGCGCGCTGGAGAGCGGCATGCAGAGCTTCGACCAGAGTCTCTACAAGCTGCTGGAGGAAGGCCGGGTGAGCGTGGCCGACGCGCTGAAGTTCGCCGATTCGCGTACCGATCTGGCGCTGAAGATCAAGCTGGAGCGCGGCATGGACGACGACAGCGTGGGGCCGGTATTCGGCAGCTGAGCGGGCCGGTTCCGAATGTGCGCAAGCAAGGCCAATCGCGGACAGAGTCCGCTCCTACGTAACCGGTCAGGACGTGCGTAGGAGCGGACTGCGTCCGCGATCGCTTTCCGGCCATACCTGGCCTCGCGGAAGACTTCACATGCCCTTCAGCAACGCCTCGATATCCACGCTCTCCGCCATCGCGCGGTTGCCCGCATCGCCGGGGTGCAGGTAGTCGCCGCTGTCGTAGGCCGGCAGCAGGCGCAGCGGGTGTCTGGGATCGCGCAGTCGCGCATCCAGGTCCACCACGGCATCGAATTCCCCGCTCTGGCGAATCCACTGGTTCACCCGCTGGCGCAGCGCTTCCTTGTTGTCCGCGTGGTAGTTCTCTATCGGCGAGCCGCTGAGGGCGCGCTCGAACGGCAGGATGGTCGCGCCGACGATGCGCACACCACGCACATGGGCCTGGGCGATCAGTTGCCGGTAGCCGGCGACCAGGTCCTGGTACTGCACCAGCGGGTTGTTCGGCGCGAAGGTGCTGCCGGGCCAGGAGATGTCGTTGATGCCCAGCAACACGATGGCCGCCCGCACTCCCGGCTCGCCCAGTGCGTCGCGCTGGAAACGCACCAGGGCGCTCTGTCCCATGCCGTCGGAGAGCAGCCGGCCGCCGGAAATGCCGGCATTGATCACTCCCACGCCACGCGATGCCAGCCGCTGCGCCAGCAGGTCCGGCCAGCGCTGGTTGCCGTCCAGGCTGGCGCCACGGCCATCGGTGATCGAGTCTCCCAGCACCGCCACCACCGGCCGTGGCTCGGGGTTTTCCACCAGCACATCGGCGAGGAACAGCCGCGCTTCCATCGTGCCTTCCACCGGCAGAAGCGCAGCGTCGAGTTGCTCGCCCGGCCCACCGTGGACGCGCTGCTTGCCGTCCCAGTGGAAGGTTTCGATGGCCGTCGGCTGCGGCAGATAGATCGACACCGCCAGTTCACCCAGCGCCGGGACGGCGAGGTCCAGCGGATCGCTCAGCAGCTCGGCACCCGGTGCAATGTACGCCGTGGGCTGGCCGGCGAAAGTCAGCCGATGGCTGGGGCCGCCCAGCCGCCCGGCCGGTGCAGCCAGTGCCACGGCCGCCCCGCCAATTGCCACCGGCTGGCTGCCATAGGCGTTGGATAGCGCAATGCGTACACGCTGGCCGCCGAGGCTGACCTTCACGGTCTGCCGCAGTGTCTGGTTGCCGATCTGCGTCGGTACGCCCAGCGGCAGCGGCACCTCATTGCCCCAGGTGCGTTGCGGGCTGGCGCTCCAGGTGGCCTGCCAATGCCCTGCATCCGCCTGCGCCAGCGGCAGGAAAAGGGCGATCAGGGCGGCGAGCAACAATCTGTTCATGGCATTCCTCGAAATCGGTGAAGGGGTTGGCCACAGACTCTGCCATTCCCATTCACGGCGGTAGACGGCATATTTGCAGACCCGTCATTCGATAAACGAATAGGACATGGATACTCTCAAGGCGTTGCACTGTTTCGTCCGCGCCGTGGAGCTGGTCAGTCTTTCCGCCGTTGCCCGCGAGTCTGGCAGCAGCCAGCCGACCGTGAGCAAGACCATGGCGGCACTGGAGCGCCAGGTCGGCGCGCAATTGCTGATCCGCAGCACGACGCGCGTGCAGCCCACCGAGCAGGGCCGCCGCTTCTATGAGTACGCCCGGAGGACGCTGGAAAGCTACGCCGAGGGCGTCAGCCAGGCCCGCGGCGAAAACGAGCAGGTGCGCGGCCGCCTGCGGGTCAGCGCGCCGGTGAGCCTGGGCGTGCTGCGCCTGAATGCGCTGCTGCTGGAGTTCATGCAGTTGCACCCGGAAGTCGAGGTCGAGTTGCTGCTCAACGACCGCTTCGTCGACCTCGCCGAGGAAGGTATCGACCTTGCCTTGCGCCTGGGCGGCGAGCTGCCGGAGCAGCTGATCGCCCGCCCGCTGGCCCGTTCGCCGCGCTATCTGGTCGCGTCCCCCGCATGGCTTTCGCGTCTGCCGGTGCTGGGCAGCCCCGAAGACCTGCCGCTGGCCGACTACCTGCGCTTCGCCTGGCTCGATGCCGGAGAGCGCCTGCTGCTGCGCCACGCCGACGGCCGCGAGCTGAACCTTGCCACCCGCAGCCGTTACACGGTGAACAGTTCCCTGGCAATCCGCGAGAGCTACTGCCTGGGTGCCGGCTTCGGCCTGACGCCGGCCTGGCTGGTGGCCGACCTGCTGGCCGACGGCAGCCTGCAACGGCTCCTGCCGGAATGGCAGGGGCCTACCCAGGAGGCCAGTCTGCTGTATCCTTCGCGCCATTTTCTGCCGGCCCGGACCCGCGCGCTGATCGACTTCCTCATCGAGCGCCTGCCGCGGCTGCCTGGTTTCGAGGCCCTCTGAGGCCCCCGGGCGGCCCTTGTGCAGTGCAGCGGCTATGCTGTTCGCCCATGAGCAGAACCGACGCGCCCACCGACCGGTCGAACCCTGACATTCGCCCCCGAGGGACTTGCATGGGCAAGCAACAAACACCGTACCTGCTGGCCGCCCTGGCCCTGCCACTGCTGCTGGGCGGCTGCTCCAGCACCGCCAGCAACCCCTGCGACGAGCCATTGAGTGGCGAAGCCTGCCGCCAGGAGCGCCTGCTCTACCAGAACGACATGCTGCAGGCGAAGCTGCTGATCGCCACCGGCGACCTGGCCAACTACGAGCTGGCCGAGGCCCTGCTTGCCCGCGCCCTGGAGCGGGACGAACGCGGCGAAGCGAGCTTCTACATGGCGCTGCTGAAGATCAAGGAAGGCCCGCAGGTGGACGAGGTGCTGCCGCTGCTGGACAAGGCTGCCGACGCCGGCCAGCCATACGCCGTGGCGCTGCTCTACAAGATCTGGTCCGAGCCCTTCCTGGTGGACCAGGCCGACCCGCAGAAGGCGCAGCAGTACCTGGACGACTACGCCAACCTGGACGTCGCCAAGAGCGGCTACCCGTCGTTCGAGAAGGCCAGCGCACTGGTCAACTCGCTGCTCAGCGAGCCGCCTGCCGTCGCCGGCCAGGCTGTGGAGCCCTAGCCCTCATCCGGCGCCGGTGAGGCCGTCGCGAAGGTCCGCTCGCCTTCGTCCTTGCCGTGGGGCAGGTGGTGTTCGATCACCGCGTTCAGCTCCGCTCCCAGCAGCAGCACCGCCGACGAGATGTAGAAATACAGCAGCAGCACGATGATCGCGCCGACACTGCCGTACATGGCGTTGTAGTCGGCGAAGTTCTTCACGTAGTAGCCAAACCCCAGCGATGCAGAAATCCACAGCACCACGGCGAGCACCGAGCCGGGCGTGATGAAGCGGAACTTCTGCTGCACGTTGGGCGTGACGTAGTAGATGATCGCCACCGCCATCATCATCAGCAGCACGATCACCGGCCAGCGCAGGATGCTCCAGAGGATCACCACGAAATCCTCCAGGCCCACCTTGGCGGCGATCCAGCCCATCACCTGGGGGCCTAGGATCATCAGCGCGGCGATCAGCATCAGCATGGCCACCAGGCCGAAGGTGTAGAACAGCGACAGCGGGATGCGCTTCCACGCCGGGCGCGCCTCGCGCACATCGTATGCGGCGTTGAGCGCGGTCATCAGCGAGCGCACCGCCGCCGAGGACGACCACAGGGCGATCACGATACCGATGGACAGCAGGCCGCCCTGGCGTTGCTGCAACTGGTCGATCACCGGATTGACCTGGTCCAGCGCCTGGCTCGGCAGCACGTAGTCGGCCTGCTGGCGGAGGAAGTCGAAGAACTCCGGCAGGTGCAGGAAGCCCAGCAGTGCGATGAGGAACAGCAGGAAGGGAAACAGCGAGAACAGCCCCTGGTACGCCAGCGCGGCGGCGTAGGTGGGCATCTCGTCGTCGAGAAATTCCTTGAGCGTCAGCCTGATCAGTTTCCAGGGCCCCAGGCTGAGCCCGCGCATGTCCATGAATCGCATCCCGCACCGTCCTCCCGATCAGCGTCCGACCCGCCGGCGGCTGCAGGATGGACCCGCGCGACACCGGCAAAGTTGCAACAAATGCACGGCGCAGAGCGCCTGCCAGCACAGACCATAGCCGCTGGGAGGGCGTCGAGGCCAGAGCGCTAAGGCGCTCAGTCGGCCAGGCGATAGACCTTGGCGAAGCGTTCCGCCTTCACCACGCCGTAGTCGCCGGGGGCGTACTGCATGACCCAGTCACCCGCCGCGCCGGTGAGCCGGTCGCCACCGGCCGAACGCAGTAGGCTGAAGGGCTGTTCCATGCGCCGGGCCAGCACCGGGCTGGGAATATTGCGGTAGGCGCCGGGCTCACCGTGGGCAAGCGCGGCATCGACGGGGCGGTATTTCGGGTCGAAGCGCTCGCGGGAGACGACCCAGCGCTCGCCCGTTGCGCCGCTGACGATCGCGTCGCCGACGGCATAGCGATTCGGGCCTTCGAGGCTCATCAGCTCGCCCGGCGCGACGGCGAAATCGACGGTGACGGTTTCATCCTTCACCACGCGTTGCGCGGCGGGATCGGTGCGGAGGTCGAGCTGGGTGAGTTCGATCATGGTGGGCGGCGAACCTGCGGAAAAGGTAGAGGAAAGACCGGCGCAAAAGCCTACCCGCAAAACCATCGCCCCGCGAGCGGCCAGCGGCTGGCGGTGCTCTACACTCACAGACCATGAGCGTGCCGCCACGGCACACCAGAGCGAACCCGGCCATGTCCTGGCTGTCGCAGCTACTGAGCCCGCACCTTTGCACCACTCCCATCAGCCGTACAGGAATCTCCCATGCCGCTTGCCCGTCTCGCCCTGCCCTTGCTGTTGCTCACCAGCCTTGTAGCCCATGCCGAAGACTCCGCCGAAGAGGCGAAATTCCTCAAGGAATCGGCGGACTATTTCGACCAGGTGACCAAGTCCAACCTGCCACGCCAGGTGGACAAGGTGACCACCCTCAACAGCGTGCAGCTCGACCCGGCGAAGAAGATGCTGTATTACCGCTACGCCATCTCCAACCTGCGCCTGGACGCGATGGACCTGGGCGCCCGCGCCAAGTTCGAGAATGGCCTGAAGAAGCAGCTTTCGGACACCACCTGCGAGCAGCCCGACCTGCTGCAGCGCTTCCGCGAGCATCACCTGAGCGTCACCCACGAGTACGCCGGCAGCGACGCCAAGCCGCTGGCCAGCATCACCATCGACCCGCAGACCCTGGACTGCGCCAAGACCTGACGGTGCACCGAAGAACCACCCATGAGCCGTGCCGATTACCATCAGGAAAACGCCCAGCGCGCCGAGGCCGAAGCCCGGCGCCTGCTGGCCGAACGCGACCGGCTCGGCGCCCGCTGGCTGCCCTGGGTGGCCGGCGAGCTGTACCGGCTGAGCCCGCCGCACTACGCCAACATGGTGCGCCGCGAACTGGAACGCCTGACCGCCGGCTGAACGGCCGCCTACAGCGGGACTATGCTGAAGCTGTCAGCTCTCGGCCCGAGGGCGTCCCCTGGAGGACAGGCTCGTGAAAGGTCTCGACGCGAAGAAACAAGCGAAGAAGAAGCCGCTGAAAACCGCGCATGAAAAACGCATGGCCAAGCGGCAGAAGAAAACCGGCAAGTCGCTGCTGGGGACTCCACAACAACCGTCCTGAGGACGTGCCCTCGTCCCGCGGATGGCCTCGGTGAGAGGCTGTCCGCTCTGCCTCCCTCGATCCATTCGGACTGTTCCCGCACTTAGCAGCGTGTAGAGCCACCACCCGACCCAGGGGCGAATAGGCTCGCGAACGAGTTAGCCGGCGGGCACGCAGGTGGGCGGGTTCGCGAGCAAGCTCGCTCCTACACAGAGCGGTGGCGCTGGGGGTCAGTCATCCACGTTCGGATCGAGCCCCGGGAACAGCACTTCGGTAAAACCGAACTTGCTGAAATCGCTGATGCGCGATGGATACAGCCGGCCGATCAGGTGGTCGCACTCATGCTGCACCACGCGGGCGTGGAAACCCTCCACTGTGCGGTCGATGGGCTGGCCCTGAGGGTCGACGCCCTGGTAGCGGATGGTCCGGTAGCGGTCCACCGCGCCACGCAGGCCGGGGACCGAGAGGCAGCCTTCCCAGCCCTCCTCCCGCTCATCGCCGATGGGCGTGATCAGCGGATTGAGCAGGATGGTCGGCGGCACTGCCGGCGCGTCCGGGTAACGCTCGCTGCGTTCGAAACCGAAGATCACCAGTTGCAGGTCAACGCCGATCTGCGGCGCGGCCAGGCCAACGCCACCGACGTGGTGCATGGTCTCGAACATGTCGTCGATCAGTTGCTGCAACTCGGCGCTGCCGATCATCGAGTCGGGCACCGGCGGGGCGATGCGCAGCAGGCGCTCGTCACCCATCTTGAGAATCTCGCGGATCATCTCGGCCTCGTTCGCCGTTGAGTGAAAGCGGCATGCTTCCAATGAGAGCTGCATCCTCGGCCCCCACGGCCGGTCTGGCAAGCCCGCGACCGCCGGGCAGGGCCCCGGACCGCACGGCGCCGCGGTGTTAGACTGATCTGCGACGACAACCATCGAACAGCGGATATTTGCCGATTTTCACGGCAGATGGCGGTCAAACCCTGGGGGATCTTCATTCCGGGGGCTGGAGGTTCGTCATGAACAGGCATTACTACATCAGCGACAACCTGGACGACCTGGAGCAGGTCGAGCAGGAGCTCTCCGAAAGCGGTATCGGCATCGAACAGATGCACGTGCTCAGCGACAGCGATGCGGAGCTGGAAGAGCACCGGCTCCACGAAGTGCCCTCGATGATGAAGAAGGACGTGGTGCACTGGGGCAAGATCGGCCTGCTGATCGGTGCGGCGCTGGCCGTGCTGGTACTGGTGGTCGGCTACCTGAGCGGCTGGACGCAGACAGCCGCCGGCTGGATTCCCCTGGTCTTCCTTGCCGCCGTGCTGCTGGGCTTCAGCCTGTGGGAAAGCAGCTTCTTCGGCCTGCAGCGCCCCAGCGGCGAGGTGCGCCGCTTCCAGGACAACCTGCAGGAAGGCCGCCACGTGTTCTTCGTCGACGTGAAACCCGAGCAGGAACCGGTACTGGACATGGTGGTGCGCCATCACCCGCGCCTGGAAATTGCCGGCTTCGGCAGCGCCATGCCGGCTTGGTGGCTCTCCGTCGAGCAGGCCTGGAATCGCTTCCGCCATATGATGTAAGCCGCGGTCAGCCTTGCGGCGGGATTGCCGCGCTCTTGCTCCGCAAGCCGATGGCCTGCGGCGGCCGGGCTTTGACTCATGTCAGCCGAGTACTGGCCCGGCAATTGGAAACTGGTATCCCCAGCGCATCCTCCGGCGCCGCAACGGCGAGCCGGATGACGTCACCGCCTGTCGCCACTGGCCACTCAACCGGCAGGCGGCTAGGGTCACTGAATCCATGACAGACGCTTGTCGCTAAGGAAACACCATGTCCGTCCCCGCCCAGGTCACCGTGCACTCGAGCGCCGGCCTCGACCGCCAGCAGTACCGCATCCGCCTGCGCTACAGCGTGGAGAACGCCGCCAGCCGCGATGCCCTGGTGAGGTTCGAACTGGATGGTGAAATCGACGGCCAGCCCTTCAGTGACGGCTTCGAGCTACCCGGCGACCTCGCCTTCAACTTCGCCGGCAGCGCCACACGCATCCTCCGCCGCCACGGTCTGCGGGTCTGCAGCGGGCCGGTGCTGCGCTTTCGCAAGGAGCATGACCGGGTGTTCGACGACCTGCGTCGTCTGCTGAGGGCCGAGCCGGGTACGCCGGTCGACCTGCAGCGCATGGGCTCGCTGGCCCCGGCCGAGCCGCGTTGCGCGGTGGCCGAGTCCATCGTCCGCGGGCGCGGCTGAGCCGTCAGGTCAGTTCGATACGGTCGTCATGGATGACGATCAGGCCCTGCTTGAACAGACCGCCGATGGCCTTCTTGAAGTTGCCCTTGCTGACGCCGAACTGCTGCGCAATCAGTTCCGGCGGGCTCTTGTCGCTGAGCGCCAGGGTACCGCCGGCCTCGCGCAGGGCGTTGAGGATCTGCTCGCTCAATGCGTCGGACAGGCCGGCGCCGGCCGGTTGCAGGCTCAGGCTGATCTTGCCGTCGGCGCGCATTTCCTTGATGTAGCCGGTCTCGCGCAGGCCATTACGCATGAACTTGAAGACTTCGTTCTTGTGGATCAGGCCCCAGTGCTTGCCGTCGATGATGGCCTTGTAGCCCAGGTCGGTGCGCTCGACGACGAGCAGGTCCACCTGCTGGCCGACCTTGTAGTTGGCCGGGACGTTGTCCAGGTAGCGATCCAGCCGCGCGGTGGCGGTGATGCGGCGGCTGCGCTCGTCGAGGTAGACGTAGACCACGCAGTAATCACCGACCTGCAGCGGGCGCTTTTCTTCCGAGTGCGGCAGGAGCAGGTCCTTGGGCAGGCCCCAGTCGAGGAACAGCCCGATGCGGTTGACTTCCACCACCTTGAGGCTGGCGAAACCGCCGACCTGCACCTTGGGCTTCTGGGTGGTGGCAATCAGGCGATCTTCGCTGTCCAGGTAAATGAACACGTTCAGCCAGTCGCCCACCTCGGTGGGTTCGTTCTTCGGCACATAGCGTTTGGGCAGCAGGATTTCGCCATGGCTCTCGCCATCCAGGTAGAGACCGAAATCGGTGTGCTTGGCCACCTGCAACGAATTGAACCGACCTATGACTGCCATGACGCTTACCTCGTGAACGGGGCGAGCATTCTACGCGCATTGGCGCAAGGATGCGCCTCAGGCCGCCGAACGCCGGCTTTTTTGTAGGACCGAGGGGGGCGCCCAGCCCTTGCTCGCGAACCCTGCTTTGCGGCAGCTCCGGAGTTAAGCAGTTCGCGAGCCAGCTCGCTCCTACAGGTTCTGCTCCGCCTGGCCGAACTGGAGTTCGGCCAGGCGTGCATATAACGGGCTGCTGACCACCAGTTCGGCGTGCCGCCCAAGCGCGACCAGGCGGCCGTGTTCGATCACCGCGATGCGGTCGGCATTGAGCACGGTGGCCAGGCGGTGGGCGATCACCAGCGTGGTGCGGTCGCGCATCAGCCCCGGCAGCGCCTGCTGGATCAGGTGTTCGCTCTCGGCATCCAGCGCGCTGGTGGCCTCGTCGAGCAACAGGATAGGCGCGTCCACCAGCAGCGCACGGGCGATCGCCAGGCGCTGGCGCTGCCCGCCGGACAATCCCAGGCCGCTCTCGCCCAGGTGCGTGCGGTAGCCCTGCGGCAGGCGCAGGATGAACTCATGGGCATGGGCGGCGCGGGCGGCAGCCTCCACTTCGGCATTGCTGGCGCCGGGGCGGCCGTAGCGGATGTTCTCCTCCACCGTGCCGAAGAACAGCGCCGGGTTCTGCGACACCAGGGCGAAGCTGCGGCGCAGGTCCACCGGATCGAGCTGGGCGATCGGCTGGCCGTCGATCAGGATGCGTCCCTGCTGCGGGTCGTAGAAGCGCAACAGCAGGTCGAACAGGGTCGACTTGCCGGCACCGGATGGGCCGACCAGGGCCAGGGTCTCACCTGGCTCCACGCGCAGGTCGATGCCATCGACGGCCCATTGCTCGGGGCGCGACGGATAGGCGAAGCGCACACCCTGCAACTCGATGCTGCCGACGATCCGTGCGGGCAGGTACAGCAGGTCGCTGGCGGGCGCATGGATTTCACTGCGCGCCCGCAGCAGCTCGGCGATGCGTTCCGCCGCGCCAGCCGCACGCTGCAGCTCCCCAATCACCTCGCTGAGCGTGCCGAAAGCCATGCCGACGATCAGGCTGTAGAACACGAAAGCGGCCAGGTCGCCGGGACTGATGCGCCCGGCGATGACGTCCATGCCGCCGACCCAGAGCATCACGCCGACGGCGCCGAGCACCAGCAGGATCACCACGCTGACCAACCAGGAACGCTGGGTGATGCGCTTGCGCGCGGTGTCGAAGGCGTCTTCCACGGTGCGGCCGAAGCGCGCGCGGTCCTGCGCCTGGTGGTTGTAGGCCTGCACCGTCTTGATCTGGCCGAGGGACTCGCCGACGTAACTGCCGACGTCCGCCACGCGATCCTGGCTGAGCCGCGAAAGGCTGCGCACGCGACGGCCGAACAGCAGGATCGGTGCGATCACCAGCGGCAACGAAGCGACCACGATGCTGGTCAGCTTGACGTTGGTGAAGAACATCAGGATCACCCCGCCCAGCAGCATCAGCACGTTGCGCAGCGCCATGGACAGCGAGGAGCCGATCACCGACTGCAGCAGCGTGGTGTCGGCGGTGAGGCGCGACTGGATTTCCGAAGCGCGGTTGTTTTCGTAGAAGCCGGGGTGCAGCTCGATCAGGTGGTCGAACACGCGCTGGCGGATATCGGCGACGAAGCGCTCGCCAATCCACGACACCAGGTAGAAGCGCACGAAGGTACCCACCGCCAGGCACAGCACCAGGGCGAAGAAGATGCCGATGGCACGGGTGAGCAGCTGTTCGGACTGGGTGATGAAGCCCTGGTCCACCAGCAGGCGGATACCCTGCCCCAGTGACAGGGTGATGGCGGCGGTGAACAGCAGCGCCAGCAAGGCGCCGAGTGCGCGCCAGCGGTAAGGCGCCAGGAACGAGCGAGCCAGGCGCAAGGCATTGCGCTGGCGGGACGACAGCAGGGACATGATGGGCTCTGAGCGGCCGGAGTGCGCAGAGGGTAGCACCGCCACTACGCACCAGGCGAAGGACTATTCAGGCCGCCGAATGGGACCGTTCGTTCCATGACCGCCCCGAAAGCTGCTCGTTTGATGTACAATGGGCGGCCAATTTGCGCAGACAGGTATGGCAGATATGACTACCAAGCCCTCCACCCGCCAGAAAGCAGCCCCCAAGGCTCCCGCCGCTACCGCAACCAGCGAAGCTCTGGAAGCCCAGATTGCCGCCTTCCTGAACTCCGGCGGTGAGATCCAGCAGATCGCCAAGGGCGTGACCGGTCAGAACTACGGCGCACCGAGCCGCCACATCAGCCTCGGCAAGAAGTAATACCTCGCAGGCAAGCCTGCCGGTCCTCGGCAGGCTGCCCGCTCGCCCCGCCTCTACCCGCCTCTACCCGCGCTTTTCACGATCGCCGCGCAATCCCGAACTTCCTTTATTGCCTGAACACCTTGCACTCGGGCAGAGTCCGCCAATAGTTAAGGACTGGGCCACGTCGCGCCCGCTGCAAGGAGCACCCCATGCTGCCCTCTCCGGAAAAGCTGCTGTCGCGCAACCTGCTCGATGTGCTGATCCGCGCCGGCCTGATCCTGTTGCTGGCCCTGTTCTGCTTCCGCATCTTCCATCCCTTCCTCGACCTCATGCTCTGGTCGGTGATCCTCGCCATCACCCTCTACCCGCTGCATCAGTTGCTCAGCGGCTGGCTGGGCGGACGGCCCAACAGCGCAGCGACGCTGATCGTGATCCTCGGCCTGGTGATCCTGCTGGTGCCGGTGGTGGTGATCGGCATGTCGATGGCCGACTCGGTGCGCGACCTGGTGCACGCCATCCAGAACCGTACCCTGCAGATCCCGCTGCCTCCGGACTCGGTACAGCAATGGCCGGTGATCGGGCAGTACGTCTATCCCTTCTGGACACGCGTCGCCACCGACTTCATGGGGGTCGTCCACCAGATGGCCCCGCACCTGCAGGGTGTCGCCAAGACCCTGGCAGGCCAGGCGGCAGGCGCTGGCATGGGCCTGATGCAGTTCCTGGCGGCGTTCGTCGTCGCCGGCATCATCATGGCCTACGGTGAGCTGGGCAGCCGGACTTCCTGCGACATCGCCATCCGCATCTCCGGCCCGGAGCGCGGACCGGGGCTGGCCGAGCTGTGTACCGGCACCATCCGCGCGGTAGCGCAGGGCGTAGTGGGCGTGGCCTTCATCCAGACCATGATCCTCGGCCTGGGCTTCGTCGTCATGGGCATCCCCGGCGCCGGCCTGCTGGCCCTGGGCGTGCTGCTGCTGGGCATCACCCAGTTGCCGGTGGTGCTGATCACCATTCCGGCGATCATCTATGTGTTCATGACCAACGACTCGCTGCTGGTCGCCATCCTGTTCACCATCTGGACCATGGCCGGCGGCCTCTCCGACAACGTGCTCAAGCCGCTGATGTTCGGCCGCGGCGGCAAGGTGCCGATGCCGGTGATCCTGATCGGCGCCCTGGGCGGCATGCTCAGCAATGGCATCATCGGCCTGTTCGTCGGCCCGGTGGTACTGGCGCTGGGCTACGAGCTGTTCATGTCCTGGGTCCACGAGCGCGAGGCGCCTGTCGCTCCGCCCATCGAGCCGCCAGCCCCCTGAACCCCCTCGCCCGCGGCTTGCACCGCGGGATTTCCCCTGCAATGGAATGCACAAGATGTCGAAACGCTGCTCCCTCACCGCCGCCCTGCTCGCCGCGGGCCTGCTGCTCTCCCCGCTGGCCTTCGCCGAAGAACCCGCCATCGTCTGGCCGGCGGTGGTCAACGCTGCTGACCAGCAGCGCCTGACGACCCTCGATGGCGAGGTCAAGCGCCTGCTCGACCAGCTCCAGCAGAGCGAAGACGAAACCACCCGCAACGAAGCACTGAATCTCTACCGTATCGTGCTGGAAGATCCCGAGCCGCTGGCCGACGCGGCGCTGACCGGCAACTGGAAATGCCGCTCGGTGCAGATCGAAACGGAAGCGCTGTACGGCTACCCGAACTTCAAGTGCTCGGTGCGGCAGACGCCCAAGGGGCTGTACCTGGAGAAGACCAGCGGTTCGCAGCGCATCAGCGGCTACCTGCAACGCCTGGACGACAAGCAGTTGGTATTCGTCGGCGGCGCTTCGGTGAACGACGACCCGCAGGTGGGCTACAGCGGCCTCGAACAGGCCGCCGCGCGCGAGACCGATGTGGTCGGCGTAGTGCGCAACTCGCATGACGGCTTCGTGCTGCTGGTGCCCGAGCAACTGGGCGGCTACAACCTGTTCCGCTTCACTCGCTGAGCCCTGCCACACCAGCAAGGGCCTAAAGCAGCGCCACCATTTCCTTGAGCGTCACCGCCCAGGTGCCCTTCGCGTTGAGGTAGCGATAACCGAAGCGCGAGCCATTGGCCTGGGTGGTGAGCACCGCGTTCCACGCCAGCCCGCGCTGCAGGTCGTGGGCCGGGTCGAGCAGGAAGAAGGCGTCGTCGCTCATCCCCACCGCCAGGCACCAGTGGCGGATGTCGCTGGCCTTGCGGCCGTGGAAGCCCAGCACCACCGGGATATTCTCCTCCAGGTGCCGCCGGGTCAGCTCGACCATCCGCGTACCGTTGCCGCGCTCGACGCGGTACTCCTTGTCGCTGATGACCTTGAGCAGTTCCAGCAGGTCGGCGCCGGTGGTACCGACGCGCACCAGCGTCTCATGCTCGTTCAGCGCCTCCATCAGCCGCCCGTAGCGGGTCCGCGAATCCACCGGCGCCAGCCCCTTGGCCTGGCGCCGCGCCAACTGGTTGCGGGCGAGCATGGCCATCACCAGGCAGTAGGGGCCGCAGGCTCCGTCCATGTCGCCCTGGCGCAGGTGCACCTTCTCCCCGCGCTTGTTGATCAGGCCGCCGCTGCCGTGCTCGTCCAGGTCCCAGCCCAGGCCGTCGATCAGGGTGATCCGCATCGCGCTTCCTCTTTGCTTGGTCTGAGATTGTGACCGGATACGGCACGGATCATTCCGCCGGCTTGCGGTTACAATGGACGCTTTCCCCTGTCTGGTTACCTGAAATGTCCGAAGCCATCCGCCTGTCCAAGCGCCTCGCCGAGCTGCTGCCCTGTTCGCGCCGCGAAGCCGAGCTGTATATCGAGGGTGGCTGGGTCACGGTGGACGGCCAGCGCGTGGAGGAACCGCAGTTCAAGGTCGACAGCCAGCGCATCGAACTGCTGCCCGGCGCCTCGCCCGAGCCGATCCCGCCGGTCACCATCCTGGTGCACAAGCCGGTCGGCCTGGGCAGCGGCAACGGCGCCAACTCCGCCCAGCAACTGCTGACGCCGGACAAGCGCTGGGCCGAGGACAACCTGCAGCAGCGCCTGTTGCGCAAGCACTTCGGCCATCAGTTCAACACCACGGTGCTGGAGACTGACGCCAGCGGCCTGCTGGTCTACACCCAGAGCCGCGGCGTGCAGCGCCGGCTGGTGGATGAGGCGGACAACATCGAGCACGAATATGTGGTCGAGGTCAGCGGGCAGATCGCCGACAACGGCCTCAAGCGCCTGTGCCGTGGCCTGGTGATCGACGGCCGCGAGCTGCCGCCACTGAAGGTCAGCTGGCAGAGCGAGAACCGCCTGCGCTTCGCCGGCAAGCAGTTCCGCCCCGGGCAGATCGCCGCCATGTGCCGGGCTGTCGGCCTGCACGCCCTGTCGATCCGCCGCCTGCGCCTGGGCGGCGTGGCCATGGGCAAGCTGCCTGCTGGCCAGTGGCGCTTCCTGCAGCCGGGCGAGAAGTTCTGAGCGTCTACGAGACCAAGGTCGCAGGCGCCCGCGAATAACCTGGGCACCTCTCTAACTCGCGGCGTCCAGCCGCTATCGATAGCGTCGATAGTCACCAGTCGACGCATTCAGTTCTCTTGATAGTCCGCGCGCGGCATCTTTGCCCCATCAACTCGCTGGCAGGAGATTCGCCGGCCCCGCAGTCGGGCCGCAGGGGCGAACGAGCTACTCGCGAGACGCCCCCAACGGATCGTCAAGAGGACACCATCATGCAAGTCATTCTCGATTTCCTGCTGCTCGTTGGCTCCCTGGTGGAGCTGCTGCTGTACGTCGCGCTCGCCAGCGTCGTGCTCGCCACCACGCTGCTGGCCGGTGGCATCGCCGTGCTGACCCTGCGCTCGCCGGGCTCGGCCGTGGTCATCCCCGACCGTCGCCCTTCGGCCAGCCGCCAGCCGCGCCCGGCGGTCAAACACCAGTTGGCCCGGCCGGTGCTGGTCGCCGTGGCGAACGAGCCGATCCTGGCGAAGACCGCGTGAAGCCGTCCTCGCCAGCGGTTCAGCCCGGGTAGCGTCCGAGCGCAGCCCCCAGGTCGCGTTCGAGTTCCCCGTCCCGCTGGCCGCCGTTGTCCATCATCCAGCGCACCCGCTCCAGCGTCCCGGGCGCGGACATGTCACCAACGAAGCGCTGCGACTCCTCCACCAGCGCCGCCTGGTCCGCCGCCGTCACCTGATCCACTACCGCCTTCACATGGGCGATGCCCGCCGCCGGGAAGGCCGCGATCCGGCGCGCCAGGGCCTCGCAGAAGCCTTCCAGTTCCGCGTCCGCCAGTGCCCGGTTGATCCAGCCGTAGCGCTCCGCGGTGTCCGCAGCGAAGTCCTCGCCCCCCAGGCAGACCTCCAGCGCCCTGCCCCGTCCAAGCATCTGCGCCAGCCTTACCGTGCCACCGGCTCCGGGCAACAAGCCGACCGCCACTTCCGGCTGACCGAGCAGCGCACGCTCGCGGGAGGCGAAGCGCATATCCAGCGCCAGGAGGAATTCGCTGCCGGCCCCACGGGCGCGGCCGCGCAGCTCGCCAATGGTCACCTGCGGCAGCCGGCTGAAACGGCTGAACAGCGCGCTGAGCGGGCTGGCCATGCCGGCCGGCAGCTTCATCGGCGGCGCGTCCAGCTGGCTGCCGAGGTCGTAATGGGCGAGGAAGAAGTCCGGGTTGGCGCTGCGGAACAGCACCACGCGGGTATCGCTGTCGCGCTCCAGCTCATCGGCCAGGTGCAGCAGGTCGATGACCATGGCGCGGTCGATCAGGTTGATCGGCGGGTGCCGGAAGCTCACCACGGCTACGCCGTCGCGGTCTTGCCGAGTGAAAGTGCGGTAGTCGCTCATTGTCGGGCCTCCATTGCGAAGGCCTGAGAATGCGCCGGGGCGGCGGGCCCGCCCCAGCACTATCGATACGCGGAATGGCCCGTCAGTGGTGGCCGATGCCCTGGTCTTCCAGGTGGTCCGCCTCGAACAGGGTTTCCAGCTCCTTGCGCGCCTCGCGGGCGGTCTGGATCACCGCGGTCTCGTCGTCGTAGACGCGGTACTGGGCCATCAGCACCGCTTCGTCGTGACGCTTGAAGCGGCGAATGCGCGCAGCCACCTGTTCCTCGTTCAAGCCCAGGCCGGTAAGCAACAGGCGGCTCATTTCCAGGCTGGAATGGAAGGTCTCGCGCACCGGCGTCGCGTCGGCATCCAGCAGGTGGTAGACGTGCTGGCGGTTGCGCGCCCGACCGATGACCTTGATGTGCGGGTAGAGCTTGCGCACCAGCCTGGCCGTCTCGATGTTGGTCTGCGGGTCGTCGGTGGCGACGACGAAGAACTCGGCCTTTTCCACCTGGGCGGCACGCAGGATTTCCGGGCGCAGCGGGTCACCGTAGAAGATCGGGATGTTGCCGTAGCTGCGAGTCAGCTCGATGGTGTCCACCGAGGTATCCAGCGCGACGAAAGGCACGCCCTGGGCACGCAGGACACGCGCGACCACCTGGCCCATCCGGCCCATGCCGGCAATCACCACGCGCGGGGCATCGTCGGGCAACTGGCGGTACTCCGGCGGCGGCTCGCGCAGCACTGCCGGCTTGGGCTTAAAGCTGCGTGCCAGGGCCAGCACCATCAGCGGCGTCATGGCCATCGACAGGGTGATGCCGAGCACCAGCAGCGAATGCATGTCGGCGTCCATCAGTCCTTGCGCCGCCGCCAGTTTGAACACCACGAAGGCGAATTCGCCGCCAGCTCCCAGCAGCACACCCAGGCGGATCGCCGAGACCTTGTCCAGGCCGCCCGCCAGGCGCCCGACGAGGAACAGCAGCGGCAGCTTGATCGCCACCAGCAGCAGGGTCAGGCCGATGACCCGGAACGGCTCGTTCTTCAGCAGGCCGAGATCGGCGCTCATGCCCACGCTGATGAAGAACAGCCCGAGCAACAGGCCCTTGAAGGGCTCGATCTGCGCTTCCAGCTCGTGGCGGTACTCGGAGTCGGCCAATAGCAGGCCGGCGAGGAAGGCGCCCAGCCCCATGGAGACGCCGGCCTCCTCCATCAACCACGCCGTACCGACCACGACCAGCAACGCGGTGGCGGTGGACAGGTCCGCCTGGCCGGTACGCGCGACAGAGCGGAACACCGGGCGCAGCAGGAAGCGCCCGCCGATCACCACCACGGCGATGCTGCCCACCACCTCGATCACATGGGCGACGTCGCCACCGGGAGCCAGGCTGTCGGCACGCGCGCCCAGCAGCGGGATCATGGCGATCAGCGGGATCGCGGCGATGTCCTGGAACAGCAGGATGGCGAACGCCAGGCGCCCGTAGGGGCTATTGAGCTCCTTGCGCTCGGCGAGGATCTGCAGGCCGAAGGCGGTGGACGACAACGCCAGGCCACCGCCGATCACCACGGCGGTATTGAGCGGCAACTCGAACACCAGCACCGCCAGGCTCGCCAGGGCCAGCGCGGTGAGCAACACCTGCGCCAGGCCTACGCCGAACACCTGCTTGCGCATCACCCACAGGCGCTTGGGCGACAGTTCCAGGCCGATGATGAACAGCAGCAGCACCACGCCCAGTTCGGAAAGACTGGCGACGCTTTCCGGATTGTCGATCAGGCCCAGCAGGTACGGCCCGATGATCACCCCGGCCAGCAGGTAGCCCAGCACGGCACCAAGTTGCAGGCGCTTTGCCAGCGGCACCATGAACACTGCGGCGATCAGGAACACCACCGTGTATTGCAGGTAATTCGTCCCATGTTCCATGTATCAAGACTCCTTGGAAGGGTTGGGGCGAAGCGAAGATCCACCCACGTCGTTCATCTCACACATCCAGCACCACACCCTCGGCCAGCAGGTGCCGCTGGAACTGCCCGGCCAGGGCATCTACCTGCTCCCAGGGCTGCTCGCAGCGCTCGTCCAGCGCCACATGGCTGCTGGCGCGCACGCGCGCTTCGAGCCCGCAGTGCGCGTAGAAGGCATTCACCGCCGCGACCATCGGCTCGCGCTGGTTCTCCATCAGGATGGCGCCGTGGGCCAGTACCACATAGCGCCCGTCGCTGGGCCGGCGGCGCCAGCGCTGGGCCGTGCCCACCAGCTTGCGGCCGCCCAGGTTGACGTTGTAGCGGCCATCGCAGAAGGCACCCTCCACTTCCCCCAGGCCCGGATCGAGACCGAGGGCGGCCAGCCAGTCGCACAAGGGCTGGCACAGGCGTAGGTACGCGGTTTCGATACGCGTCTGCTCGTTGTCGCTCGGCGGGATCGCGTAGACCAGCGCGACATTGAGCACTCCCGCGGACTGCGGCACCGGCTCGCCGCCGGTATCACGCAGGGCGATCGGCCAGCCGAGCCCGGCACAGGCGGCTTCGGCGGCGGCAAAACCTTCCAGGCGGCTCAGCCGGCGGGGCATCACCAGGGATTGTTCTTGCGGGCGCCAGAACAACAGGCCGCTGTCGCGCTCGCCGGCGAAGGTAGCGTCGAGCAGCGCACGCTCGGCATCCAGACCTTGCTGCGCCGACAGTCGTTGCACTCTTTTCATGACAGCGTCCTTGGGGTTGATGATGCGGCTGCATCGGTTGCGCAGCAGCTTGCCTGGCGCGATCCGGGGTGCGGACTATGCCCGCAGAGGGATTATCCGACAATGTTCCAGGCCAATTTGTTGCCGATCCCGGAAATTCTCGATAGTGGACTGTGACTGCCTGTCTGTCGCATCGGGTCACCTCGGGCGCGATCAATCCCGCAGTCCGGCGGCGGCGCGTCTATCCTGTTGCTGGCCAGCACTAGCGCAGGAGGCCCGAGCCCCGTGTCCAGGACGTTGCTTCAGCGGCTGCACCATGCCATTGCCGTCAACGACGCACTGGCCCTGCCGATCGCCCGGGAAAACCTCCGCCGCCTGTACTTCTCGGCTCCGCTGGCGGTGCTGTTCGATCTTATCCACATCATCGTGTTCAGGCTCAACCTGCAAGGGGCCAGCCCGGAGCACGACGGCTGGAGGATGGACATCATCCGCATCCATGCAACGGTCGCCGTGCTGTTCTCCCTGCTCGGCCTGCTGGCCTGGTTCGCCGCGCCGCCACGCCGCAGCGCCGCGCTGTGGTACATGCAACTGCTGACCCTTCTGGGCAGCACCCTGCTGCTGGGGTTCGGCGTCGCCATCACCAGTGCCGACCAGCAGGTGACCAGCAGCATCACCCCGTTCCTCATGGCGTCGGTGGCCACCGCGCTGATTCTGCTGCTGCGGCCACGGCTGGCCGTCACCCTCTACATCCTCGCATTCGCCGCCTTCGAGCTGGCGATGGCCCTGACCCAGGCCGACCCGCAACTGCGCCTGTCCAACCAGATGGGCGGGCTGACCATCTGCGGCATCGGCGTGGTGCTGTCGTTCATCCTCTGGCACAGCCATGTACGCAACCTGCGCCAGCGCGAGTTCCTCCGTCAGCAGCGGCTGGAACTGGAGGAAAAGAACCGCCAGCTGGAATACCTCGCCGGCCACGATCCGCTGACGGGACTGTTCAACCGCCGCCAGTTCGACCAGCTGGTCAGCATGGAGCTGTCGCGCGTCGCCCGCCAGCCGGCGCCGATCAGCCTGCTCATGGTGGACCTGGATCATTTCAAGTTCATCAACGACCGTTACGGCCACCCGCTGGGGGATGAGGTCATCCGCCACACCGCCAGCCTGCTGAGGAACTACACGCGCACCGGTGACAGCGTGGCGCGCCTGGGCGGCGAGGAGTTCCTGCTGCTGTTGCCCGACACCTCGCAGCCCCAGGCGCGGGTGATCGCCGAGAAGGTACGCCGCCTGCTGGAAGAAACCCCGCTGCCGATGAAGGACGGTCTGCTCTACCTCACTGCCAGCTTCGGCATCGCCAGCCTGGCGGCGGGAGTACCGGGCACCTACGAGGGACTCTACGCGGCGGCCGACAAGGCCCTGTACAAGGCCAAGGCCAGCGGGCGCAATCGGGTGGAGGTGATCGAACTGGGGACGGAGATGGGGACGTTCGACTAGCGCGTGAACTCTCGGCTACCAGGAGGCGTAGGAGCGGACTTTGTCCGCGATTGGCTGAGCCGAGCTTCCCGTTTGCCCGGAGCGGCGGCGAGACGATCGCGGACAAAGTCCGCTCCTACGAAATCCTCTTACTGCGCGTACTTGCGCGTCAGTCCCGGCGGTACGCCGCTGCTGTCGGTCTCGGTCCAGGGGCCTTGCGGGCCAACACCCCAGTACCAGCCGTTGTCCCAGTGATAGTAGGTGCGCTGGCGGTAGTAGAGGTCCTTCTGGCCCTGGATCACATAGACGCCGAGGCTGGCGTCCCAGCGCCCCTTGCCACCGGGCGGCGGGGCGAACTGGGTCGGGCGCTTGGCGGCCGGTGCAGTGCTCGGCTGCGGGGTGATGGGCGAGCTGGAGGTCTTGGCCGGCGGGATCGGCTTGCTCGGCTGCGAGGGCGGCGACGTCTGCACGGGCGGCTGCTCCGGCTGCTGCGGTTGCACCACGCAACCACCCAATACCAGCATGGCGCCCAGCGCCAGCACTCTGCCCTTCATCGCTCACCCCTCTCTTGTTCGTCTTACTTCTGGTCCGGGCTGTCGATGGTCACGCTCTGCTCGCCCGCGTTGGCAGTAGACAACGCTTCGCTGCGTCCGATCCATTCTCCGGTGATGGCATTGCCGGCACGGGAAATCCGCGCGACGAGCTGCACCTGCGGGTGCTGCGAAAGCTTGAGCTGCGGCATCATCGCATCGGCGTCGCTCAGCGAGACCTCGCTGGGCAGGTCGGAGACCTTCAGGCGCTTCACCGCCAGCGGCATCGGCGGCCCGCTCACGGCACGGGCGAAGACGAACACGCTGTCGTCCGGCTTGACCTGGCCCTTCACGGCGGCGGTCAGGTCGACCTTCACCTTCAGGGTTACGCCAGCGGTGGCAACGGCAGCCGGCGCCTCGGGCGGGGTCTGGCCCTTCTCGAGCATGCGCTGGCGCGCGCGCTCGATACCGCCGGCAATGGCATCGCGGGACGGATCGTCCTGCGGCAGCACGGTGACCAGACGGCCCCAGTAATCGATGGCGTCGGCGTACTTTTCGTCCTCGAACGCGGCAATACCGAGCAGGCCGAGGGTGGTGACCTCCTGCGGGTCCTTCTTCAGGGCTTCATCGGCCAGGCCGCGGACTTCCGGGGTGAGTGCCTTGTCACCAGCGAAATACAACGCCTGGGCCCACTGCCCGAGCACTTCCGGCTGGCGGCCGGAAAGACGCGCGGCCTGCTCGAAGGCCTTGGCGGCGTCGGCGGCGCGGTTCTGGGTCATGTAGGCGCGGCCGAGGAAGTACCAGCCCTCGGCGGAATCCGGCTGGGCCTTCAACGAACGCTCGAGGCGCGAGGTCATCTCTTCCATGGACTTGGGCGCCGTGGCGAATTCGCGGGCCAGTTCCACCTTGTCACTGGCACCCCAGTGCAGGTACAGCCCCAGGGCCAGGAACGGCAGGACCAGCGCTGCCACCAGCGGCGCGGCGCGACCAAGGCGGGTGCGACGGTCTTCACCGGCACCTTCGGTGTCGGAGAGCAGTTCGCGGGCCGCTTCGGCGCGGCCAGCTTCGAACTGCGCCGCGTCCAGGGTGCCGGCATCACGCTGGGCACCCAGCTCGGCCAGGCGCTCCTGGTACAGGGCAACGTTGAGGGCGGTGCGGTCTTCCTCGGCCTGGGCCTTGCGGCCACGCAGCAGAGGAACGAGGAGGAATGCCAGGGCGACCAGCAACAGCAGGCCGGCAGCGAGCCAGAAATCGATCATTTGTCTTGGTTATCCAGCAATTGGTCGAGACGCGCCTGCTCCTCGGCGGACAGCGTGGTGGAAGTGGCCGCAGCCGGGCGACGGCGGCGCACGACGATGGCGCCGATGACGATCACGCCCAGGCCCAGCAATGCAGCGGGGCCGAACCAGAGCAGCCAGGTGCGCTCGCTGACTTCGGGCTTGTAGCGCACGAACTCGCCGTAGCGGTCGACCATGTAGTCGACGATCTGCTGGTTGCTCTTGCCGGCCTCCATCTGGGTGTAGATCTGCTTGCGCAGGTCGGCGGCGATCGGCGCGTTGGAGTCGGCGATGTCCTGGTTCTGGCACTTGGGACAGCGCAGCTCGGTGGTCAGGTCGCGGAAACGCTCGCGCTCGGCATCATTGGCAAATTCGTAGGTATCGATTGCAGCGTGGGCGATGCCGGTCAGGCACAGACCCAATCCAAAAGAGAATGCGGCGGCGGCAAGCAGGCGCTTCATTTGCCCTCCGCTTCGTCGACCAGGCCCTGGTAGATCGGTGCCAGCTGTTCACGCCAGACCTTCTCGTCGACGGCGCCAACCAGCTTGTGGCGGATGATGCCGTCCTTGTCGATGATGTAGGTCTCCGGCGCGCCGTAGACGCCCAGGTCCAGGCCCAGGGTGCCCTGCGCATCGGCGATGTTCAGCAGGTAGGGGTTGTGCAATTCCTTGAGCCACTTCTGCGCGGCGGCGCCGTCATCCTTGTAGTTGATGCCGTAGATCACCACGCCCTTGGCGGCGAGATCGGTGAGCACCGGGTGCTCGAAGCGGCAGGTCGGGCACCAGGTGCCCCAGACGTTGACCAGTGCCGGCTTGCCCTTGATATCGGCCTCGGTGTAGGTCTTGCCCGGCTCGGTGACGCTGGGCAGGGAGAACGCCGGGAACGGCTTGCCGATCAGCGCCGAGGGCAGCTCGCTGGGGTCCAGCCACAGGCCACGGAAGAGAAACACCGCGACGACCAGGAAGATCGCCAGGGGCAACAGCAGGATCGCACGCTTCACACTCAGGCTCCCTGTCCGGCGAGGCCCAGGGCCTCGCGTACACGCGTTTTCACTTTCAGCCGGTAACGCCGGTCCAGCGCCGCCAGCACGCCGCCCAGGGCCATCAGCAGGCCGCCGAGCCAGATGAAGCGCACGAACGGCTTGATGTGCACGCGCACGGCCCAGGCGCCGTTGTCCAGCGGCTCACCCAGGGCGACATAGAGGTCGCGGGTCAGGCTGCCGTGGATGCCGGCCTCGGTCATCATCGAATTCTGCACGCTGTACAGGCGCTTCTCCGGGTGCAGCACGGCCACTTCCGAACCCTTGCGGGTGACGCGGATGGTGCCCTTGTCGGAGGTGAAGTTCGGGCCCTCGAAGTGATGCGTGCCCTCGAAGCGGAACTGGTAGCCGGCCAGCTCGACCGACTCGCCCGGCGCCATGCGCAGGTCGCGCTGGGCGCTGAACTGGCTGGTGAGCACCACGCCGATGGCGCAGATGGCAATCCCGAAGTGCGCCAGCTGCATGCCCCAGTAGCTACGGTTGAGGCCCGCGGCACCAGCGATCACGCCCTTGTGGCGAACCTTGTCGAAGAAGTCGCGCACGCCGGCCAGCACCACCCAGGCGGCGAGCATGAACACCGTCAGTACTTCCCAGTGCAGTTCGCCATACAGGAAGCTGCCGAGGCCGCCCAGCACCACGGTGCCGATCAGCACCGGGGTAAGCATGTTGCGCAGCCAGCGGGTCGGCGTGTCCTTCCAGCGCACCAGCACGCCGACCGCCAGGGCCAGCATGAGGATGGCAATCAGCGGCACGAACAGCGCGTTGAAGTACGGCGGGCCGACCGACAGCTTGGCGCCGCTGATGGCGTCGAGCACCAGCGGGTAGAGGGTACCCAGCAGGATCATCGATGCGGTGACCACCAGGATCAGGTTGTTCAGCAGCAGCAGGGTCTCGCGGGACCACAGGGCGAAGCCGACCTGGCTCTTGACCACCGGCGCGCGCAGGGCGAACAGGGTCAGTGAGCCACCGACCACCAGCAGCAGGAAGGCCAGGATGAATACGCCGCGCTCGGGGTCCGAGGCGAACGCGTGCACCGAGGTCAGTACGCCGGAGCGGACCAGGAAGGTGCCCAGCAGGCTCAGCGAGAAGGCCGCGATGGCCAGCAGCACGGTCCAGCTCTTGAATACGCCACGCTTCTCGGTCACCGCCAGCGAGTGGATCAGCGCGGTGCCGACCAGCCAGGGCATGAAGGAGGCGTTTTCCACCGGGTCCCAGAACCACCAGCCACCCCAGCCCAGCTCGTAGTAGGCCCACCAGGAGCCGAGCACGATGCCGATGCCGAGGAAGGTCCAGGCCACCAGCGTCCAGGGCCGCGACCAGCGTGCCCAGGCGGCGTCGAGGCGGCCGCCGAGCAGTGCGGCAATGGCGAAGGCGAAGGCCACCGAGAAGCCCACGTAGCCCATGTAGAGCATCGGCGGGTGGAAGATCAGGCCCGGGTCCTGCAGCAGCGGGTTGAGGTCGTTGCCGTCGGCCGGCACCTGCGGCAGCAGGCGGCTGAAGGGGTTGGAGGTGATGATCAGGAACAGCAGGAAACCGGTGCTGATCATGCCCATCACGGCCAGCACACGGGCCAGCATCACTTCCGGCAGTTGGCGGGAGAAGACCGACACGGCGAAGGTCCAGCCGCCGAGGATCAGCGCCCAGAGCAGCAGCGAACCTTCATGGGCGCCCCATACGGCGCTGAACTTGTAGAACCACGGCAGCGCGCTGTTGGAGTTGCTGGCAACGTAGGCTACCGAGAAATCATCGTGGAGGAAGGCCCAGGTCAGGCAGCCGAAGGAGAACAGCAGGAAGGCGAACTGCCCCCAGGCTGCCGGGCGCGCCAGGCTCATCCACTGGCGATCACCGCGCCAGGCGCCGACCAGCGGGAAGAACGACATCACCAGCGCCATGCACAGCGCAAGGATCAGCGAGAGGTGGCCGAGTTCGGGGACCATCGTCAGTTGCTCCCTTGTTGCGGCGCGGCGTTGCCGCTCTGGCTGGCTTCGTAGTGCTCCAGCTTGCCACTGTCCTTGAGCGCCTTGGTGACTTCCGGCGGCATGTATTTCTCGTCGTGCTTGGCCAGCACTTCATCGGCCGTCAGCACGCCGGCCTCGTTGATCTTGCCGAGGGCGACGATGCCCTGCCCTTCGCGGAACAGGTCCGGGAGGATACCGCGGTACTTCACCGTGACTTCCTTGGCGAAGTCAGTGACCACGAACTCCACGTCCAGCGAATCCGCCGAGCGCTTGAGCGAGCCCTTCTCCACCATGCCGCCGGCGCGGATGCGCGTGTCGTGCGGCGCCTCGCCGTTGGCGATCTGGGTTGGGGTGTAGAACAGGTTGATGTTTTCCTGCAGCGCCGACAGCGCCAGGCTGACGGCAACGCCGACGCCGGCGACGATGGCGAGGACGATGTACAGACGCTTCTTGCGGACCGGATTCACTTGCTGGCCTCCCGGCGCAGACGACGCGCCTCTTCTTGCAGGTAACGCCGGCGCGCCACGATCGGCGAGACGACGTTGATCGCCAAAACCACCAGGCAGATGGCGTAGGCGGACCACACGTAAGGGCCATGGTGACCCATGGCGAGGAAATCGGAGAAGGACTCGAAACTCATAGCGCGCGCTCCACCACAGCCTTGACCCAGCTCGCGCGGGCCTCGCGCTTGAGCACTTCCAGGCGCATGCGCATCATCAGCACCACGGCGAAGAAGCAGTAGAAACCGGCGACCATCATCAGCAGCGGAATCCACATCTCCGGCGGCATCGGCGGCTTCTCGGTGAGGGTGAAGGTGGCCGGCTGGTGCAGGGTGTTCCACCAGTCCACCGAGTACTTGATGATCGGGATGTTCACCACGCCGACGATAGCCAGCACCGCACAGGCCTTGGCCGCGCTGTCACGGTTGGTGATGGCCTGGCCGAGGGCGATGATGCCGAAATAGAGGAACAGCAGGATCAGCATCGAGGTCAGGCGCGCGTCCCAGACCCACCAGGCGCCCCAGGTCGGCTTGCCCCAGATGGCGCCGGTGACCAGCGCGACGAAGGTCATCCAGGCACCGATGGGCGCGGCGCACTGCACGGCGACGTCGGCGATCTTCATCTTCCAGATCAGCCCCACCGCGCCGGCCACGGCCAGCATCACGTAGCAGGACTGGGCGAGGAACGCCGCCGGCACATGGATATAGATGATCCGGAAGCTATTGCCCTGCTGGTAGTCCGGCGGCGCGAAGGCAAGGCCCCAGACGGTGCCGGCAACCATCAGCAGGATCGCGGCGGCCGCGAACCAGGGCATCCAGCGTCCGCTGATCTCGTAGAACCACTTGGGCGAGCCAAGCTTGTGAAACCAAGTCCAGTTCATCATCAGGCTCTGTAATTCAAAGCTCTAGTCTGCCGCCGGTGCCGTTTCCCAGCCCGGCGATCGTTCGTTCACTCGCCGACGCTGATCTTCAGCCCGGCGGCGATGGCAAAGGGCGTCAGCGTCAATGCTAACGCCGTCAGGCTGGCCAGCCACAACAGGTGCCCGGCGGTGGGCAGCCCCTGCAGCGACGCCTGTAGCGCTCCGCTGCCCAGGATCAGCACCGGAATGTAAAGCGGCAGGATCAGCAGGGCCAGCAGCAGGCCGCCGCGCTTGAGGCCCACGGTGAGTGCCGCGCCCACGGCGCCCAGCAGGCTCAGGATGGGTGTCCCCAGCAGCAGTGACAGCAGCAGGTCCGGCAGGCAGCGTGCCGGCAGGCCCAGCATCAGGGCGAACAACGGTGACAGCAGCACCAGGGCCAGCCCTGAAACCAGCCAGTGTGCCAGCACTTTGGCCAGGACCAGTAGTGGCAGGGGGTGCGGCGAAAGGACCCACTGTTCCAGGGAACCATCTTCGAAATCGCTGCGGAACAGGCCGTCCAGCGACAGCAGCACCGCCAGCAATGCCGCGACCCAGACCAGCCCCGGCGAGAGGTTCTTGAGCATTTCCGACTCGGGGCCGACCGCCAGCGGGAACAGCGCGATGACAATGGCAAAGAACACCAAAGGATTAGCCAGCTCCGCCGGACGGCGGAACAGCAGGCGCGCTTCGCGGGCGAGCAGCAGGGTGAAGACGTTGCTCATCGCGCTGCCACCTCCCGTGCGTGCTGCCCCAGATCGAGGGCGCGATAGCCTTTCGGCATGCGCTCCAGCGTGTGGTGGGTGGTCAGCACGACCAGGCCGCCGCGCTCGCAATGGCCAGCCAGGTGCTCTTCCAGCTGCGCCACGCCCTGCTTGTCCAGGGCGGTGAAGGGTTCATCGAGGATCCACAGCGGCGGCGCGTCGAGGTACAGGCGCGCCAGGGCTACACGGCGCTGCTGGCCGGCGGACAGGGTGTGGCAGGGAGCATCTTCGAAGCCGCGCAGGCCAACGGCTTCCAAGGCTTGCCAGATGGCGTCGCGGTTGGCCGGCTGGTGCAGGGCGCAGAGCCAGGCGAGGTTTTCCTCGGCGCTGAGCAGGCCCTTGATGCCGGCCGCGTGGCCGATCCACAGCAGCAGCCGGGCCAGTTCGTGGCGTTGTTCGGTGAGCGGCTTGCCGTTGAGCAGCACCTCACCGGCAGTCGGCTGCATCAACCCACTGAGCAGGCGCAGCAGGCTGGTCTTGCCGCTGCCGTTGGGGCCGACGATCTGTAGCATCTCGCCAGCGCCCAGTCGCAAATCGAGACGCTCGAACAGCATGCGCCAGTCCCGCTCGCAGGCGAGCGCCACGGTTTCGAGGAGGGGATGGTTCAAGGGCATCGGCAACCGTCGGGCAGAATACAGTCAGTGGTGCAAAAAAGCGGCCATACCGCCCCGGCCGCCAAGCACGGCCTCGGGCGGCGCATTATACACAGCCGTTCCTACGCCAGACGTCAGGTTTTTCGACAGGGTGTAACGTCAAATCAGCGCACCTTGAGCTGTGTCTATCCGCATCGACTGCCGTGCGCTCAGGCCGCTGGACGGTCTAAAGTGCCGGCAAGCGCCGCCGATACACTGGGCGCAATCCCGTTTTGCCTTCCGGACAGGTCCTCGATGCCGAGCGAAATTGGCGCTTCCCGCCCGCTACCGCCCATGCCCACGCCACGCAGCGCACAACGCTCGGCGGAGCTGACGCTCAAGCTCGCGCAGAGCCTGGGCGACCTGCTGCCACCAGGGGAAAAGGCCAACGCCGAAGTCCTCGCGGTGCGCGAGACGCCGGTCAATTTCCAGCTGCTGCTGCGCCTGACCATGGCCAGCGGCCAGCAGGCCCTGGTGGTCGCGGACAGCCCGCAGGTCCTGCCCAAGGGCACCACCCTGGAACTGGCATCGCTCACCCAGACCAATCTCGCCGCGACCCTGATCAACCAGCCGAGCCTCACCCAGCTCGGCCTCGGCGGTCGCCAGCCGCCGCTGGGCAGCCTGGACCTGAACCTCCTGCCAGTGGGCACCCTGCTGCAAGGCAAGGTCGACTCCAGCCAGCTGCTTCCCCAGATCAAGGCCGAGCAGGCCATCTACAAGGTGCTGGTGACGCTGCTCAATACGCCGCTGGCCGGGCGCCAGCTGAGCATCGAATCGCCCAACCCGCTGCCACTCAACAGCTTGCTCAGCGCGCGCGTGCAGGACCATAACGCCCTGCAGTTCCTGCCACTGGAGAGTCGCCTCGATCAGCTCGAACTGACCCGCCAGCTCTCCGCGCAGCAAGGCCGCCAGGGCTCGCTGGACGGCCTGTTCAGCGCGTTGCAGGGTGCCGGGCGCGGCCAGTCGATGGCGCCGGAACTGCAGCAGGCTGTGGACAAGTTACTCTCCGCCCTCCCCGACCTGCGCCAACTGAGCGATGCCAAGGGCGTTGCCCAGGCGCTACAGCACAGCGGGGCCTTCCTCGAAGCACAACTGTTGCGCGGCGCCGAGCCCCTGCCACAGGACCTCAAGGCCAATCTGCTGCGGCTGATCGCCCAACTGCTGCCGGCCGCACCGAACGGAACCGCCGCCGGCGTGCTCGGCGACCTGCCAGGCAACGCCCTCGCAGGTGCCAGCAACCTGGCGCAATCGCTACCGGCCTTTGTCCGCAACGCCCTTGGCGTGCTCGGCCAGACCGGTGGACGCACAGCGCCGCCGAGCAGTTTTCCGCTGCCCACCCGGCTGGCCCAGCAACTCGAAGAAGAAGGCGACCTGGAGTCCCTGCTCAAGCTGGCCGCGGCCGCCGTCTCGCGCTTGCAGACCCATCAACTGAGCAGCCTCGCCCAGAGCGACGTACTGCCCGACGGCACGCTGCTCAACACCTGGCAGATGGAAATCCCCATGCGCCACCAGCACCAGCTGGTGCCCTTGCAGGTGCGCATCCAGCAGGAAGAAAAACCGGCCAGCGAGCGTGACCCGCAACAGCAGGACACCCTGTGGCGGGTCGAACTGGCGTTCGATCTCGAACCGCTGGGCCCGATGCAGGTGCAGGCCACCCTCGCCCATGGCAGCATCGCCAGCCAGATGTGGGCGGAACACGCCAGCACAGCCAGCCTGGTCGACCGCGAACTGGGCACCCTGCGCCAGCGCCTGAATGACGCCGGCCTGACCGTCGGCGAATTGTCCTGCAGCCAGGGCAAGCCGCCCCAGGGGCCACGCACCTCAGTGGAGCAGCGCTGGGTGGATGAGACCGCATGAAGAAGATGAAGCAGCCGCCGCGCCAGGTCATCGCCCTGAACTACGACGGCCAGAACGCCCCGACGCTGACCGCCAAGGGCGACGACGAACTGGCCGAGACCATCCTCGCCATTGCCCGTCACCACGAGGTGCCGATCTACGAGAACGCCGAACTGGTGCGCCTGCTGGCACGGCTGGAGCTGGGCGAGGCGATCCCGGAGGCGCTCTATCGCACCATCGCGGAAATCATCGCCTTCGCCTGGTACCTCAAGGGCAAGAGCCCACTGAACAACCGCCCTGACGCAGCGGATGGCGATGCGCCACTGCTGCTGGAAGGGCCGGCATCCCGGCCCAACTGAGACGAATCAGCGGCAGCACTCACTGCCCAACCGGTACGGCGGGTGGTCCCCGACGGGTGCGTACTCGTGGAACTCGCGCACCGACTTGCGGATCGGCTGCGCGTCCTCGCTGTGGTAGAGCACCATGCTGCTGGTCACCTCGCGCAGCTGTGCCAGCGATATCGGCTTGTCCAGCACATCCAGCACCGGCACGCGATTAGCCCAGGCCCACTGCATCAGGCCGCGCCTTTCCTCGGCACTGTAGTTCCCCACCAGCAGGAACTGGCGGAAGGTGTTGCTCTGGCTCAGCGCCTTCAGGCTCAGCAGCTCATTGGGGCCCGGGCGGAAATCGTCATGGATGAACAGGCTGTAGCGCTGCCGGTTGGCAAGCGCCTTGCGCACCTCATCCAGATTCAGGCACAGGCTCAGGTGGTAGAACTCCAGGCGATTGAGCAGCACGCTGTAGTTCAGTAGCCGGCCTGGGTGCGAGCACAGCACCATGGCCCGTCGGGAAATGGTCGCCATATCGATGGCCTCGGGAAAATGTAGAAGAGGCCAATTTAGCGACGATTTGCCGCCATTCTTATCAGACGAGTCCTAATTGCCGGTAGTGGCATTCCTACAACCCAGAAATCCCGACAGGCGGCAAGAGCGGCAAAAACCGCGAGACCAGGCTCTGGCGCGGGCTCAGTCCCGCGCCTTGCCCTGGTGCAGGCGGGCGACCAGTTCGGCTTCGGCCTGGGACAGGCCGCAGCTCTGGGTCAGGTCTTCCGGGCTGGCGCCCATGCCGACCAGGCGGGCGGCCTGGCTGAAGGAGAGGCTGGTGGGGTCGCGCTGCTCGATGCGCACCAGGCGCTCGGGCAGCGGCGCGACCTGTTTGTTCAGCTCGCGCAGTTCTTCGCCCATGCGGATATTGATCTGCTGGTACGACTCGATGCGCTTGCCCTGCTCCTTCAGACGCTGTTCGAGCACGGCCAGCTGCTTGGCCACCTGCACCGACTCGGCCTCCTGGGCGCGCTGCCGGCCGGACAGCCAGATGCACGCCACGGCGAGGCCCACGCAGGCGATACCGAGCACAACCAGAGCGATCAGCACCTCAGATGCTCTCCAGCTCCGACCACTCTTCCTCGGTCATCATCTTGTCCAGTTCGACCAGGATCAGCAGCTCGCCGTTCTTGTTGCAGACGCCCTGGATGAACTTGGCCGACTCTTCGTTACCGACGTTCGGCGCGGTCTCGATCTCGGACTGGCGCAGGTAGACGACCTCGGCGACGCTGTCGACCAGGATGCCCACCACCTGCTTGTCGGCTTCGATGATGACGATGCGGGTGTTGTCCGAGACCGGCGCCGGGTCCAGGCCGAAGCGCTGGCGGGTGTCGATCACGGTGACCACGTTGCCGCGCAGGTTGATGATGCCCAACACGTAGCTCGGGGCACCGGGGACCGGCGCGATCTCGGTGTAGCGCAGCACTTCCTGGACCTGCATCACGTTGATGCCATAGGTCTCGTTGTCCAGGCGGAAGGTGACCCACTGCAGAATCGGATCTTCGGCACCTTGCGCTGACGTTTTCTTCATATCCCCTCGCCTCTTCTGGTTCCACGCCGCCTGCGGCGTGGAGGTTGTCTTTCAAATCAGGTTGGCACCCAGCCTCAGGGCTGCAGGCGCTTGGCGGCGCCGCTGGCGATCAGTTCGGCCAGGGCCGAGACGTCGAGCAGCGCGCACATCTGGTCGATCACCGTGCCGGCCAGCCACGGGCGTTGCTGGCGCTGGCTGCGCCACTTCACTTCGGACGGGTCCAGGCGCACCGAGCGGCTGACCTGGTGCACCGCCAGCCCCCACTCGTAGCCCTGCACGGAAATCACGTACTGCAGCCCCTCGCGGTAGTCGTCGCGGTAGCGCTCGGGCATCACCCAGCGCGCGGTGTCGAGTACCTTCAGGTTGCCGTTCTGCCCCGGCAGGATGCCGAGGAACCAGTCCGGCTGGCCGAACAGCGGGGTCAGGTCGTGCCCCGCCAGTGGATAGATCGAGCCCAGGCACACCAGCGGCACCGCCAGGGTCAGCCCGGCGACGTCGAACAGCAGGCACTCGAAGGGCTCGGCGGCCCAGACCGGGCGACCATCGTCGAGCAGCTTCAGCGGCGCGGCGGGCATCTCCGCGCTGCCGGGCTGGTGCAGGTCGATGACCTGGCCCATCTGTACCGCAGGTTCGTCGGCAACGGGGGCTTCAATGGCCGGCGCCAGCGCTTCGGGCTGGCGCAGCTCGGCCACCGCTGCCGGCGCACGGGCGGCCACGCTCAGGCGCGCATCGCGGACCTGCTCTTCGAGCACGGCCGCTTCGAATTCGTCGAGGCTGACGCTGGCTTCCGGCGCCTGCACCACCGCCGCCTGAGGTTCGGCAGTGAGTGGCGCGACGGGCTCGCTGAGCACCAGCGCGACCGGAGCTATCGGCGCCGGAGCAACAGGCGCGGCAATGGGCTGCGCCACCGGTTCCGGGGCGAAGTCTTCAAAAGTGGCCTCCTGCAGCAGCGCGTCCAGGTAGGACTGCAGCGCGAGCTGGGGGCGAGTGGCGGTAGCGGAACGACTCATGATTGATGACCGCGCAAGGTGACTGTCCAGCCTATCGGCAGCGGGCGCACAGGACTTGAACGCATCCGTCGGATTCTTTTGCTCGGGCCTGCGTTCTTCAGCAGCGACATGCTCAGGCTACCTGGCTGGCCGGCACATGGGCCAGCAGATGCTTGAGCAGCGCACGGTAGGCGATCACCCCGCGGCTGTTGCCGTCGTTGCGCGACGGCACCATACCCAGGCGGCTGGCGTCGCGCAGCTTGGTGTCGACCGGGATGAACGCCTGCCAGAGGGTGTCCGGGTAGGTATCGCGCAACACCCGCAGGGTGCCCAGGGAAGCCTGGGTACGGCGGTCGAACAGGGTCGGCACGATGGTGAACGGCAGGGCCTGCTTGCGCGAGCGATTGACCATCTTCAGCGTGTTGACCATGCGCTCCAGGCCCTTGAGGGCAAGGAATTCGGTCTGCACCGGGATCACCAGGTGCTGGCTGGCCGCCATCGCGTTGACCATCAGCACACCCAGCAACGGCGGGCTGTCGATGATCGCGTAGTCGAATTCGTTCCACAGCTGCGCCAGGCTCTTGGCGATCACCAGGCCCAGGCCATTCTGCCCGGGCGACTGGCGCTCCAGGGTAGCCAGCGCGGTACTCGAGGGCAGCAGGCGGATGTTTTCGTGGCTGGTGGGCAGCAGCAGTGATTCGGGCAGCCCCTCGGGGACGTTGCCCTGGTGCAGGAACAGGTCGAATACGCTGTGCTCCAGGGTGTCCGGGTCATGCCCGAAGTAGCTGGTCATCGAGCCGTGGGGGTCCAGGTCGACGATCAGCACGCGCTTGCCGGCGTCCGCCAGCAGGCCCGCCAAGGCGATGGAGGATGTGGTCTTGCCGACGCCACCTTTCTGGTTGGCTACCGCCCAGACTTTCATAGTGCGCGCTCCCCGGTGGCACAGCATCGGCTCAGGATCGTAGTCATGGTTCTCATTGCCCTGTGGCCGATGACGAAGAATTGACGGCGCCACTGCCGGGCGCCTCACTGGCAATCACTGGTGCAGGTTGCGTGCCAGCATGTCGCAATGCCGGGTCCGGCTGTGCCTTGCCACTGCCCGCCCCGCTGATGCTGCGGCGCACCTCCAGGTTGCGGGAGATCACCAGCACCACCCGGCGGTTACGTGCGCGGCCATCCGCCGTGGCATTGTCCGCCACTGGCTGGAATTCGCCATAGCCCACCGCTGCCAGCCGACCAGCGTCGAGGCCGTCCTGGGCGAGCATGCGCACGATGCTGGCGGCGCGGGCGGCCGACAGTTCCCAGTTGGTCGGGTACTGCGAATTGTGGATCGGCACGTTGTCGGTGAAACCCTCGACGTGCACCGGGTTGCGGTAAGGCGCCAGAATCCTGGCGACTTTCTCGATGATCTCGAAGGCAGCGTCGTTGGGGATTGCATCGCCGCTGGGGAACAGCAGGCTGGAATTGAGGGTGATCTCGATCCAGAACTCGTTGCCGCGCACCGACAGCTGATCGGTGGCGATCAGGTCGCCGAAGGCCTGGCGCACGCTGTCGGTGATCTGCTGCAGGGTATCGGGGTTGCCCTGGGCCTGGCCGTCGTCCTGCGGTTCGTTCAGCGACTGGTCCGGCTGCTGGGTGCGCGGGCGCTCCTCGCCGACCGGTATCGGGCGGATCGAGCGGTCCGGCTGGTTGAACACACCGGTCAGGGTTTCCGAGAGAATCTTGTACTTGCCCTCGTTGATCGAGGAGATCGAGTACATCACCACGAAGAAAGCGAACAGCAGGGTGATGAAGTCCGCGTAGGACACCAGCCAGCGTTCGTGATTCTCGTGTTCCTCATGGCGTCTGCGGCGAGGCATGCGCATCCCTCCCCCTCAGCCGACGAAGCCTTGCAGCTTCAGCTCGATGGAGCGTGGATTTTCGCCCTCGGCGATGGACAGCAGCCCTTCCATGAGCATCTCGCGATAGCACGACTGGCGCAGCACGATGCTCTTGAGCTTATTACCGATCGGCAACAGCAGCAGGTTGGCCAGGCCGACGCCATAGATGGTAGCGACGAAGGCCACAGCAATGCCGTTGCCCAGTTGGCTGGGGTCGGCGAGGTTACCCATCACGTGGATCAGGCCCATCACCGCGCCAATGATGCCGATGGTCGGCGAGTAGCCGCCCATGGCCTCGAATACCTTGGCGGCGGCCAGGTCGCGGCTTTCCTGGTTGAACAGGTCGACTTCGAGGATGCTGCGGATGGCTTCGGGCTCGGTGCCGTCCACCAGTAGTTGCAGGCCCTTGCGCGCATAGGGGTCGCGCTCGGCATCGGCAACGGTTTCCAGGCCCAGCAGGCCCTCCTTGCGCGCCGTCATGCTCCAGCCGACCACATGGTTGATGCCGCCGACCAGATCCACCCTGGGTGGCAGGACCATCCAGCGCAGCATGGTCAGCGCGCGCTTGAGCACCGCCACCGGGGTCTGCAGCAGGGCTGCGGCCAGCGTACCGCCGACCACGATCAGCGCCGCCGGGCCGTTGGCCAGGGCACCGACGTGCCCGCCCTCGAGGAAGTTGCCACCGATGATGGCAACCAGCGCGAGGATCAGGCCAACCAGGCTGAGGACATCCATCAGCCGCAGGCCTCGGTCAGGTGGCGGCCGATGTCGTCGAGGCTGTACACCGCATCGGCCAGGCCGGCCTTGGCGATGGCCATGGGCATGCCGTAGATCACGCAGCTGGCTTCGTCCTGCGCCCACACCTGGGCACCGCCCTGCTTGAGCATGCGCGCGCCTTCGCGGCCGTCGGCGCCCATGCCGGTGAGAACCACCGCCAGCACCTTGTCGCCATAGGCCTTGGACGCGGAGCCGAAGGTTACGTCGACGCAGGGCTTGTAGTTCAGTCGCTCATCGCCGGGGAGAATGCGGATCGCGCCACGGGCGTCGACCATCATCTGCTTGCCGCCGGGAGCCAGCAGCGCCACGCCGGGGCGCAGCAGGTCGCCATCCTCGGCTTCCTTGACGGTGATCTTGCAGAGCTTGTCCAGGCGCTCGGCGAAGGCCTTGGTGAAGGCCGCCGGCATGTGCTGGATCAGCACCAGCGGCGCGGGGAAATTGGCAGGCAGCTGGGTCAGCACCCGCTGCAGCGCCACCGGCCCACCGGTCGAAGTGCCGATGGCCACCAGCCGGTAGGGCTTACGCTTTGGGGCGGCGGAACTCGCCGGAGCCGGAGCGGCCGGCGCGTGGCTACCACCCGACGAAGCGGAAGCGATCGGGCGCGCCGTGCCGGCGGCAGGAGTCGAAGCCGGCGCGGCCGGGCTCGAGGAGTACGACGAGTACGCGGCGAAGCGACGGTTGCTCTTGGCGATGGTGTGGACCTTCTCGCACAGCAACTGGCGGACCTTGTCCGGGTTGCGCGAGATGTCCTCGAAATTCTTCGGCAGGTAATCGACGGCGCCGGCATCCAGCGCGTCCAGGGTCACCCGCGCGCCCTCGTGGGTCAGCGAGGAGAACATCAGGACCGGCGTCGGGCAGCGCTGCATGATGGTCCGCACGGCGGTGATGCCGTCCATCAGCGGCATCTCGTAGTCCATGGTGATCACGTCGGGCTTGAGTGCCAGCGCCTGATCGATCGCCTCGCGGCCGTTGGTCGCCGTACCGACCACCTGGATCTGCGGATCAGCCGAAAGAATCTCCGACACGCGGCGGCGGAAGAACCCCGAATCGTCCACCACCAGGACTTTGACAGCCATAGACACTCCTGAAAAAAACTTCTTCCATCACGGGCGCGGACCTCGCGGCCCGCGCACGGCGGTCAGATACGACGGGCGTAGCGCTTGAGCATGCTCGGCACGTCGAGGATCAGCGCGATGCGCCCGTCCCCGGTAATCGTCGCCCCGGCCATGCCCGGCGTGCCCTGCAGCATCTTGCCCAGCGGCTTGATCACCACCTCTTCCTGGCCCACCAACTGGTCGACCACGAAGCCGATGCGCTGGGTGCCGACGGAGAGGATCACCACGTGGCCCTCGCCCGGCTCGTCATACTGCGCGCCCGGCACCAGCCAGCGCTTGAGGTAGAACAGCGGCAGGGCCTTGTCGCGGACGATCACCACTTCCTGGCCGTCGACCACGTTGGTGTTCGACAGGTCGAGGTGGAAGATCTCGTTGACGTTGACCAGCGGGAAGGCGAAGGCCTGGTTGCCCAGCATCACCATCAGGGTCGGCATGATCGCCAGGGTCAGCGGGACCTTGATGACGATCTTCGAGCCCTGGCCCTTGGCCGAGAAGATGTTGATGATGCCGTTGAGCTGGGAAATCTTGGTCTTCACCACGTCCATGCCGACACCGCGGCCGGAGACGTCGGAGATCTCGGTCTTGGTCGAGAAGCCCGGGGCGAAGATCAGGTTGTAGCAGTCGGACTCGGACAGGCGATCCGCCGCGTCCTTGTCCAGCAGGCCCTTTTCCACGGCCTTGGCGCGCAGTACGTCGGGGTCCATGCCTTTGCCGTCATCGGAGATCGACAGCAGGATATGGTCGCCCTCCTGCTCGGCGGATAGCACCACCTTGCCCGAGCGGGACTTGCCAGCGGCCTCACGCTCGTCCGGGCTTTCGATGCCATGGTCGACCGCATTGCGCACCAGGTGCACCAGCGGATCGGCCAGGGCCTCGACGAGGTTCTTGTCGAGGTCGGTTTCTTCACCGATCAACTCGAGGTTGATCTCTTTCTTCAGGTTGCGCGCCAGGTCGCGGACCTGCCGCGGGAAGCGCCCGAAGACCTTCTTGATCGGCTGCATGCGGGTCTTCATGACCGACGACTGCAGGTCGGCGGTGACCACGTCGAGGTTGGAAACGGCCTTGGCCATCGCCTCGTCGCCGCTGTTCAGGCCCAGGCGCACCAGGCGGTTACGCACCAGCACCAGCTCGCCGACCATGTTCATGATCTCGTCCAGGCGGGCGGTGTCCACGCGCACGGTGGTTTCCGCTTCGTTGGCCGGCTTCTCCACGGCGGCGGCGGCAGCAGGCTTGGCCGGCGCCGGCTTGGCGGCAGCGGCTGGCGCCGGAGCGGCAGCGGGCTTGGGCGCAGGCGCGGCGGCGGCAGGCTTGGCGGCCGCGACCGGCTCTTCCTTGGCGCCGGTGAACTGGCCCTTGCCATGCAACTCGTCGAGCAGCTTCTCGAATTCGTCGTCGGTGATGTTGTCGTCGCCGCTGGCAGCCGGAGCTTCCTCGGCTTTCGGCTCGGCGGCAGCGGCGGCTTCTTCCTTCGCACCGGTGAACTGGCCCTTGCCGTGCAACTGGTCAAGCAACGCTTCGAACTCGTCGTCACTGATCTCGTCGCTGGCGGCCGGTGTCTCGGCGGCGGGAGCCGGAGCCGCCTTGGCGGGCTCCTTGGCGCCGGCGCTGAACTGGCCCTTGCCGTGCAGCTGGTCAAGCAGCGCTTCGAACTCGTCATCGGTGATGTCGTCGCCACCGCCACCAACCGGCGCGGCGGGTGTATCGGCAGCGGGTTCGAGGGCATCCATCAGTTGCTCGAACTCGGCGTCGGTGATGTCGCCATACGCCGCAGGAGCCGCCGGGGCCTCTGGCGCAACGGGTTCGGCAACGACCGGGGCGGGAGCCGGAGCTTCGGCGGGAGCAGCGTTCGGGTCAGCCAGACGCGACAGCGCGGCCAACAGCTCGGGAGTGGCCGGGGTCGGCTCCTGCGCGTCACGCACCTGCTGGAACATGACGTTGACGGTATCCAGCGCCTGCAGCATCACGTCCATCAGCTCGGCATCCACGCGGCGTTCGCCCTTGCGCAGCATGTCGAAGACGTTCTCGGCGATGTGGCAGCACTCCACCAGCGCGTTCAGCTGGAGGAAGCCCGCCCCACCCTTGACGGTGTGGAAGCCACGGAAGATGGCATTGAGCAGGTCCATGTCTTCCGGGCGGCTTTCCAGCTCGACCAGTTGTTCGGACAGTAGCTCGAGGATCTCGCCGGCCTCCACCAGGAAGTCCTGGAGGATTTCGTCATCGGCGTCGAAGCTCATTCGGGTGCTCCCTCTACAGCGTCAGCGGACGCTTAAAAACCAAGGCTGGACAACAGATCGTCGACATCGTCCTGACCGGACACGACGTCCTTTCTTGTATCGGCAGCAATCTGCGGACCTTCACCCTTGGACGATCTTTCTTTTTCCACCGCGTCGCGCATGCCGTCGTGGTCATGCTCGATGCCGGCGTAGCGATCGACCTGCCCCGCCATCCAGACCAGCTTGACCAGGTTCGATTCGACCTCGGTCACCAGCTTGGTGACGCGCTTGATCACCTGCCCGGTAAGGTCCTGGAAGTCCTGCGCCAGCAGGATGTCGTTCAGGTGCGCGGAAAGCTTGCGGCTGTCCTGGGCGCTGAGGTAGAGGAACTGCTCGACGCGCTTGGCCAGGTCACGGAAGGCCTCGGGGCCCAGCTCGCGGCGCATGAAGCGCGACCAGTCTTCCTGCAGCTCCTTGGCCTGGGTCTCGATGTGCATCACCACCGGCGTGCACTCTTCCACCAGATCCATGGTGCGATTGGCCGCTTTCTCGGTCATCGTCACCACGTAGGACAGGCGATCAGTCGCGTCAGCGATCTGCGAAACTTCCTGGGCGCGGGGGGAACTGGGGTCGATCTGGAAGTTGACGATGGCGTTGTGCAGCTCACGGGTGAGCTTGCCCACTTCCTGGTAAAGACCGCGATCGCGCGCCTGGTTGAGCTCGGAGATCAGTTGCACGGCAGTCTGGACTTCGCCGCGTTCGAGGCAGTCGACCAATTCGCGCGCGTGTTTTTTCAGGGTCGACTCGAAGTCACCCGCGGATTCGTTGAAATCCATGACGCCCTCTTGGCCAGCCTCAGCTGCCGACCCGCTCGAAAATCTTCTCGATCTTTTCTTTCAGCACCTGGGCGGTGAAAGGCTTGACCACATAGCCGTTGACCCCGGCCTGGGCAGCTTCGATGATCTGGTCGCGCTTGGCTTCGGCGGTGACCATCAGAACCGGCAGGTGCTTCAGGCGCTCGTCGGCGCGGACCGCACGCAGCAGGTCGATGCCGGTCATGCCGGGCATGTTCCAGTCGGTCACGAGGAAGTCGAAGTTGCCGCTGTGCAGCATCGGCAGCGCAGTGGTGCCGTCATCGGCTTCTGCGGTGTTGGTGAACCCCAGGTCCCGCAGGAGGTTCTTGATGATGCGCCTCATCGTGGAAAAGTCGTCCACGATGAGAATTTTCATGTTCTTGTCCAAACCTGCCTCCATCGATACCAAACGCGCCCTGGCGGGCGTGCCGTCAATTCATTGAACGCCGAGCGCTCTTTGCTGTGGGCGCGTCAAGGGAACGTCACCCAAAAAATTCGTAAGCCTCTAACTTGCCGAAGGAAAATACCTTCAGCCTTTTCGCTAGGAACAAGCAGGCGCGAAACTACCCGATGCTCAGCGAGCGCGCCACTCCGCCAGTCGCGAACGCAGGCGCGCGGCGCACTGGCTGTGCAGCTGGCTGACGCGCGATTCGCTGACGCCCAGCACCTCGCCGATCTCCTTGAGGTTGAGTTCCTCGTCGTAGTACAGGGCCAGCACCAGCCGCTCGCGCTCGGGCAGCTTGGTGATGGCATCGGCCAGGGCCGCCTGGAAGCGTTCATCTTCCAGCCCGTGGGACGGCTCGTTGTCGTGGTGCGAAGCGTCTTCGGCAAGGCCGCTACCCTGTTCACCGTCCTGCAACATGTCATCGAAGCTGTACAGACGGCTGCCCTGGGTGTCGCTGAGGATGCCGTAATAATCTTCGAGGCTCATATTGAGTTCGGCAGCAACCTCCTGATCTTTAGCGTCGCGTCCGGTGCGCGCCTCGACGGCACGGATGGCGTCACTGACCATGCGGGTGTTGCGGTGCACCGAACGCGGGGCCCAGTCGCCCTTGCGCACTTCGTCGAGCATGGCGCCGCGGATGCGGATGCCGGCGTAGGTTTCGAAGCTCGCGCCCTTGCCCGAATCGTATTTCTTCGCTGCCTCCAGCAGGCCGATCATGCCGGCCTGCATCAGGTCCTCCACCTGCACGCTGGCCGGCAGGCGGCCCAGCAGGTGGTAGGCGATGCGCTTGACCAGCGGGGCGTGTCGCTGGATCAGCAGTTCCTGGGAGTTGTGCGCCTGTGCCTTGCTGTACATACGCGCTCCGGAGGCCGCGATCATACGGCCGAACCCGTGGGATGTTGCACCAGGCGCTCGACGAAGAACTCCAGGTGCCCTCGTGGGTTGGCCGGCAGCGGCCAGCTGTCGACCTTCTGCGCCACCGCACGGAAGGCCAGGGACGCCTTGCTGCGCGGGAACGCCTCATACACCGAGCGCTGCTTCTGCACCGCCTTGCGCACCGACTCGTCGTAGGGGATGGCGCCGACGTACTGCAGCGCCACGTCGAGGAAGCGGTCGGTGACCTTGGTCAGCTTGGCGAACAGGTTGCGCCCCTCCTGGGGGCTGTGCGCCATGTTTGCCAGTACGCGGAAACGGGTCATGCCGTAGTCGCGATTGAGCAGCTTGATCAAAGCGTAGGCATCGGTGATGGACGTGGGTTCATCACAGACGACCAGCAGCACTTCCTGGGCAGCGCGGACGAAGCTCACCACCGAGTCGCCGATGCCGGCGGCGGTGTCCACCACCAGCACGTCGATGTTGTCGCTGATGTCGCTGAACGCCTGGATCAGCCCGGCATGCTGCATCGGCGTGAGGTGCACCATGCTCTGGGTGCCCGAGGCCGCGGGGACGATGCGGATGCCGCCGGGCCCCTGGAGGATCACGTCGCGCAGGTCGCATTCGCCTTCGATCACGTCGGCCAGCGTGCGCTTGGGCGACAGACCCAGCAGCACGTCGACGTTGGCCAGGCCCAGGTCGGCGTCCAGCAGCATGACGCGGCGGCCCAGATCGGCCAGCGCCAGCGACAGATTCACCGACACATTGGTCTTGCCCACGCCACCCTTGCCACCGGTGACTGCGATTACCTGAACCGGATGCATACCCATATCAATACCTTGTCTCGTCGTTCGACCGTTGCGCATCAAACGCTTCGGCTAATCCGGCTGCGGTGCTCCACCGCCTCCGGTGCTCGCGGATCGTCTAGCAGAGCATCCGCATCGCTTGGGCGGCTCAACCGGCCACCCCACGCCCCACCCGGGGCTCACAATCTTCAGCTGGCGCGACGCACCGGCTGCTGGTAAAGGCCGGCGAACATGTCGGCCATGGCGTCTTCACTGGGCTCTTCCGGCGACTGCAGGCTCACCGCACGGCTGACCAGTTGGTGCGCGCGTGCCACTTGCAGGTCATCCGGAATCTTCGGTCCATCAGCCAGATAGGCTACCGGGAGATGCTGGCTGATAGCCAGAGCCAGAGCTTCGCCGAGGCTTCCCGCTTCGTCCAGCTTGGTCAGGATGCACCCGGCCAGCCCACAGGAACGATAGTTCTGCCAGGCGGCCTTGAGCACCTGGGCCTGGCTGGTCGCGGCCAGCACCAGGTAATTCTTCACGTTCAGGCTCAGCGACGACAGCGCTTCGAGCTGCATGCGCAGCGCCGGATCGGTGGCCGGCAGGCCTGCGGTGTCGATCAGCACCAGACGCTTGCGCGCCAGCGGGGCCATGGCCTGGATCAGCGACTGGCCCGGATCGACCAGGGTCACCGGCACGTTGAGGATACGGCCCAGGGTCTTGATCTGCTCCTGCGCGCCGATGCGGAAGCTGTCCATCGACACCAGGGCGATGCTCTGCGCGCCGTACTTCAGCACGTAGCGGGCGGCGAGCTTGGCCAGGGTGGTGGTCTTGCCCATGCCGGCCGGGCCGACCAGGGCAATCACGCCGCCCTGCTCCAGCAGGTCGGTTTCCGGGGTGTTGATCGAGCGCGCCAGGTGCGCCAGCAGCATGCGCCAGGCCTGCTTCGGATCGGCGATGGAGGCCACGCGCTCCAGCAGGCTGCGCGACAGGTCGGCCGGCAGGCCCATGCGCTGCAGGCGACGCCACAGGTTGGCCTGTTTCGGACGCTGGTTCTGCAATTGGTTCCAGGCGATCGAGCCAAGCTGCACTTCGATCAGCTCGCGCAGGCCGTTGAGTTCGAAGCGCATGGCTTCCAGGGCCTGCTGGCCGACACTGGCCGCCGCCGGGGCGACGGGCGCGGCCATGGCTTCGGCCAGGGTCTCGGCAGCGCTGCGCCGTGGCTTCTCGGTGCCGTACATTTGACGGTCCTTGCGCACGCCATCGCTCGCGCGGGTCGGTGCCGACAGATCGGCCTTGGCCTGGGCGATCTTCGCCTGGGTCTTGCGCAGCTCGGCTTCCAGCGCCGGGTTCGGCTTGCTGGCCGCCACCGGGGCCTGGTAATCCAGCGCCGCGGTCAGCTCCACGCCGCCGGCGACACGGCGATTGCCGATGATCGCGGCGTCCGGGCCCAGCTCGTCACGCACCAGTTTCATGGCCTGACGCATATCAGCGGCGAAGAAGCGTTTTACCTGCATGGCCTGCGACCTCAATCAATTCTGCCCAACGGTGGCAACAATCGTGACTTGTTTGTTGTCCGGGATTTCCTGGTACGCCAGCACGTGCATGGTGGGGACCGCCATCCGCGCGAATCGGGACATCATCGCGCGGACCGGGCCGGCCACCAGCAGGATCGCCGGCTTGCCAAGCATCTCCTGGCGCTGCGCCGCTTCGATCATCGAGCGTTGCAGCTTTTCGGCCATTCCGGGCTCCAGCAACATACCGTCTTCGGAGCCCTGTCCGGCCTTCTGAAGACTATTGAGCAATATCTGTTCCAACCTCGGTTCCAGAGTGATCACAGGCAGCTCCGGCTCTAGTCCCACAATGGTTTGCACGATTGCGCGGGACAGCGCGACGCGTACCGCCGCCACCATTGCGGCGGGATCTTGACTCTTCACCGCGACGTTGGCGATGGCTTCGGCGATGGTACGGATGTCACGCACCGGCACCTGCTCCTGCAGCAGCGCCTGCAGCACCTTGAGCAGGGTCGACAGGGAAATCATCCCCGGCACCAGCTCCTCGGCGAGCTTGGGCGAGGTCTTGGCCAGCAGTTGCATCAACTGCTGGACTTCCTCGTGGCCGAGCAGCTCGTGGGCATGCTTGTGCAGCACCTGGTTCAGATGGGTGGCGACCACGGTACTGGCGTCCACCACGGTGTAGCCCAGGGACTGCGCCTGATCACGCTGCGAGGCCTCGATCCAGACGGCTTCCAGACCGAACGCCGGGTCCTTGCCGGCGATGCCGTTGAGGGTGCCGAACACCTGGCCGGGGTTGATGGCGAGGTCGCGGTCCGGGTAGATCTCGGCTTCCGCCACGCTGACGCCCATGAGCGTCAGGCGATAGGCGTTGGGCAGCAGGTCGAGGTTGTCGCGGATGTGCACCGACGGCATGAGGAAGCCCAGATCCTGGGACAGCTTCTTGCGTACGCCCTTGATCCGCGCCAGCAACTGGCCGCCCTGGTTGCGGTCCACCAGCGGAATCAGGCGGTAGCCGACTTCCAGGCCGACCATGTCGACCGGTGTCACGTCGTCCCAGCCCAGCTCCTTGGTCTGCTCGGCGCGCTGCGCCGGCAGCAGCTCCTGCTGGCTCTGCGCTTCCTGCTCGGCCTTCTGGCTGGCCTGGCGCTGGCGGTGCCAGATCAGGTAGGCGCCGGCGGCAGCCAGGCCACCCAGGCCGATGAAGGAGACGTGCGGCATGCCGGGGACCAGGCCCATGGCGATCAGGATGGCCGCGGAAATCGCCAGCGCCTTGGGCGAGGCGAACATCTGGCGGTTGACCTGGGCGCCCATGTCCTCGGAGCTGGAGACGCGGGTCACCATGATCGCAGCGGCAGTGGACAGCAGCAACGAGGGCAACTGCGCCACCAGGCCGTCACCGATGGTCAGCAGGGCGTAGACCTTGCCGGCGTCGGCGAAGCTCATCGAGTGCTGGATCATGCCGATGGCCACGCCACCGATGAGGTTGATGAAGAGGATCAGCAGGCCGGCGACGGCGTCACCGCGGACGAACTTGCTGGCACCGTCCATGGAGCCGTAGAAGTCGGCTTCCTGGGCCACTTCGGCGCGGCGCTTCTTCGCCTCGCCCTGCTCGATCAGGCCGGCATTGAGGTCGGCGTCGATGGCCATCTGCTTGCCGGGCATGGCGTCGAGGGTGAACCGCGCGCTCACCTCGGAGATACGCCCGGCGCCCTTGGTGACCACCACGAAGTTGATGATCATGAGGATCGCGAAGACCACGATACCGACCACGTAGTTGCCGCCGATCACCACCTCGCCGAAGGCCTGGATCACCTTGCCCGCGGCCGCATGGCCGTCGTGGCCGTGGAGCAGCACGACGCGGGTGGACGCGACGTTCAGCGCCAGGCGCAACAGGGTGGCGACCAGCAGGATGGTCGGGAACACGGCGAAGTCCAGCGGGCGCAGGGCGTACACGCTGACCAGCAGGACGACGATGGACAGGGCGATGTTGAAGGTGAACAGCACATCCAGCAGGAACGGCGGGATCGGCAGGGTCATCATCGCCAGCATGGCCAGCAACAGCAGCGGCACGCCGAGGTTGCCCCGGCTGAGCCCTACCAGATTGCTGCGAACAGTGCCGATCAGTTGCGTACGATCCACCCGAAATCCCCTGCAAATGAGTGACCGAGGCGGCCACCGGATCAAACTTTTGACGCCCAACGGGCATCCGCACAGGGTTTTGCAGGAAGCGTTCCAACTTTTTCGAAGTGGCGCAAATGGCCGTTGCAGAGAGTCCCGATCACCAGCGCCCGGAGGCGCCGCCACCCCCGCTGGAACCACCACCGCCGGAATAACTGCTGCCACCACCGGACGACGATCCGCCGCCCGAGGTCCCGGAACCGGAGCCAGAACCACCGCCGCTCATGAAGGCGATCAGGAACGGGAAATACAGCATGGGAATCAGCGCCAGCGAATCGGGAAGCTCCCAGGGCCGCTGCAGGACTCCCGTCGAATAGATAACGAAACCGGCAATCCCCGTGGCTAACGCCAGGCGCACGAAGAATTCCACGCGGCTGCGCTTCCAGGCACCGTAGGCGAGAAAGAACGGCAGGCACAGAAATACCAAGCCGATAGCCGCGGCAAAGGGCAGCGCCAGGCCAAACAGCGGAACATCGCTGCCGAATTGCGCCGCGCCCAGCGCGATGGCGGTCAGGTAAAGGACTATCCCGCCCACTTTCATCGCCGCCTTGCCCGATGACGCCGCCAAGGCGCCGACACCGCCACCCATCAGCAGGCAGAACGACAGGGCAAACAACATCGCCGGAGCGCTCTGCAGGCCACAACCGAGCGCCAGCACCAGCGCCACACCCGCAGCGCCCGGAGTGACTATCTTCACGCCAAGCCAGCGGCGGCGCAGTGCGGCTCCCGCCAGTGCGCCGACTCCCAGGCCGATCAACAGCGCCCAGCCCTCCGCCGTCAGATGGAAATCGCGACTTTCTTCCGGGAGGGTCTCGCCGTCGATCAGCCGCTCCAGCACATCCACCGCATTCTCGAGGCCGCCGGAGAAGTCACCGTTACGGAAGGCCGGAACCATCTCTTCCCGGATGATGCGCCCGGCGATCACATCGGGAATCGCCCCTTCCAGGCCGTAGCCGACTTCGATGCGCATGCTCCGGTCGTCCTTCGCCACCAGCACCAGCACACCGTCATCCACGCCCTGGCGCCCCAGGCGCCATTGTTCGAAGACGCGGGTGGCGTACTGCTCGATGCTGTCCTCGCCGGTGCTGGGCACCATCAGGATGGCGAGCTGCGAGCCCTTGCGCTGCTGCAATGCCAGCAGCCGCTGCTGCATGGCCGCGATCCAGTCGCTGCCGAGGGTGCCGGTGAGGTCGGTGACCGGGCTCTTCAGCTCCGGCACCTCGAGGGATTGTGCAGGCTCGCCTTCGGCATCCGCGTCATAGGGCACAGCTACCAGCCCGTCCTGGGCAGGGCGGACTGCATCAGTCGGAACCTCTGCCCGCACACCAACCGAGCCGAGCAAGAGGAAGACGTACAGAGCGCAATGAATCCAGAGGGTCATGCCTTCTTTCCCTGAAGGTGTGGGCTTGGCAGCCAGGCGAGTCAAGGGATTATGCCGTCACCAGCTCCCTGACGCACCGCCGCCGCCACTGGAGCCGCCGCCACCGGAAAATCCACCACCGCCCGAACTGCCGCCGGACGAACCACCGCCCGAGCCAGAGCTCCCTGCCGAACCGCCCTGCCCTGCGGCGAACACCAGCAAGCCCGGCAGGCACATGAAGGGCAGCACCAGCAGCCAGTTCAAGGGAGCCTTCGGCGCCCCGACGAAGAAGCCGACCAGCAGGTACAGGCCGAAGAGGATCAGCAGTCGCGCGTAGAAACCCTTGCGACCAGGCTTAGCCATGTTCGCCTTGCGCCCTTTCCGACCTTTGCGGGCCTTGCGTTCGCCACGCCACGCATCGCGCATCATCGAGATCAGCAACCACCACAGGCCGATGATGGCCAACACCGCGACCGGCGCGGCCAGCGCATACAACCAGAGGATGGCGCCGAAGCGTGGCGTCAGGAGGCCGAGCAGAACGCAGTAGGCGATCAGCCCGAGCACGCTGTAGAACACCGCTCGAACCGTCCACAGCGCGCCGAAGGTAGCGCCGCCGATCAGCAGGCAGAGCGGCGCGATGGCTATGGTCGCCAGGCGGTCCGTGCCGCTGGCCAGTAGCGCTACCAGCGCGACGCCCACTGCGCCCAGCGCCAGTGCGCCACGCCAACCGATGCGCCGCGCCGCGAGCAGCACACCGCCCACACCGCCGGCGACGAACGAGGCCAGCAGCAACCAGGCTTCCAGCGGAATATTCAACGGCTCAGGCGCCGGCTCCGGCAACGCCTCACCATCGACCAGGGCGATCAGCGCATCCACCGCCGACTCGATACCGCCGGCATAGTCGCCCGCACGGAACGCCGGCGCCATGCGCTCACGGATAATGCGCCCGGCGACGACATCGGGAATCACCCCTTCGAGGCCATAGCCAACCTCGATGCGCATCCGATGGTCATCCTTGGCCACCACCAGCAGTACGCCGTCGTCCACGCCCTTGCGGCCGAGCTTCCAGAGGTTGAAGAGCTTCTCGGAGAACGCCTCGATACCCATCGGCCCCACAGTGGGCAGCATCACCACGGCGATCTGCGCGCCGCGCCGGTCTTCCAGGGCCTTGAGCTTGCCGATCAGGCGTTCCCTGGCGGAGGAGTCGAGGGTGCCGGTGACGTCCACCACGCGCTCACCCAGCGGCAGCAGCACTCCGCCATCAGAGGCCGGAGCCGCCCAGACGTGCTGGACGCAGAGCAGGCAGAGCAGTAACCAGAGCGCAGAGCACCATCCGGTGGAGAATCCAAAGAACATCGGGCAGTCCCTTCGCTTTCCGTGCAGTTGAGGTCTTGTACGTTGTCATTAACAAGACAATCTTACTGCGCCGGCAAAAGCCTCACAAAGCGAAGGCTCTCCACGATCATCTACCCAATCGCGCCCCGTAACGACTGGAGGGTTTCAACTGTGGCGAGCAAGCACTCAAACGTTCCCAACGAGCAGGCCAATACACGAAATCTGGCAGTGTATTGAGTGAGGAGCACTGAAACGATACAGCCTGATCCGAGGACCTACATTCTTTTCATACACCAGAAACTACTAACTTCTGCAACTTTTCCCCTGTTTTTACACCTGACTAAGCACAGGCCATCCGGACTTTTCCGACAGCCTCAAATCATGCCTATTGATAGGGTCACCTCTCGCCTGAGTTTCTGGCGACAGGGAATCAACGCCACCATCAATCAGGAATAGAAGATGAGCAATGTATATGACATGGGCAGCACGACTGTCGTTGCAACGGATCACGGACAATACTCTTTCTATACACCACCAAAAACATCCAACAATCCATTTCCCATTTATATCCTGCGCCCACCGATTACCAGCTTCGAGCTCCCCCCCGGCTCCAGCATCAAAGATGCCATTCGCCGTTATGGTTACGAACAAGCCGCCCCTCAGATCACCTTCATAGTCAAGGTTGCACAGGAAGAAACTAAAAAATCAGTTAATGCAGCATTGGAAAATGTCGTCAACATCATAGACAGCGGCATATACAGCAGTCTCAACCAAAAATTACTGACCATCGACCCTGCGCAAGTTACCCCTCTGGTAACGGCCAGCCTTGAGAAGACAGCGACCCTCGAAACACTTGCCGCCAAAAGGAACGAGTTAGCCAATGCACACAGCATTGCAAACTCTTACTTCGGCAAATCGCCACTCAACGTAAACCATGTCGAGGTCACTAACGATCTTTATCGCCGCTCAGGTGACAAAGACGTCAATTTCGCAAACTGGTCAAAATCATACTCTGCCGCACAGAACATACGTCTCATCGAGGCGGAAATTGTATATTTGGAGAATAGACTCAAAGGACTCGATGCAAAGATCGCTGAACTAGCCAGTATCCAGCAGGCGCAGGAAGCACAGCGCGCCGTCATGGCCGAGCAGGACCGAAAAGCGGAAGAACAACGTTTGGCCGAAGAGCGAAAAAGGTCAGAGGAGGCCCGCCGACGGGAACAGGAAGAGGCTCAACGAATAGCGCGTGAAGCACTAATCGCCGAGGCCCAGCGACGTCTTGAAGAGGCACTTAAACGACAGCAAGAGGTTAATAAGCTGCTCGAGGAGGCGCTAAAATCCGAAGAGGCAGCCCGCCGCGCAGAAGAAGTCTACGCTCGTATCGCCGACCTTGATCAGCCCAGCCAAGTGGCCCCAACCCCTGTCCCCACTAATCCCGGCTCCGGCACTGTACCTAACTTCGAACCAACAACCCCAACCGTCACTCCGCCCATCGAGCGTGACACGGACCTGCCAGTGACCCCGCCCATTCGGGATTTCACCATTCCCGACCAGCAACCCGCCCCAAGTGCACCGGGCATCTCGGATATTCCGTCCACCCCTGGCGTCAGCCTCCCCGTATTTCCAGGCTTCCCGGGCTTCAACAAGCCCGCCGTTCTTGCCAGCGCCCGTGCAGGCGCCACAGTTACGGCGAACCTGCAGACGGCAGTGAGGTTGTTTGAGGTTTATCGCAAATCGCCGACTGCACTGATCGGACAAGCCATCGCGGTCTTCGGTCTACTGGGAATATCCGCATTACTGCCGAAGCTGAAGAACGGCGAGTTACAGCCGATGTTTGGCATTCCCGTTTCAGAACTCGACCCGCCAAAGAACATCGACTGGCAAGCCCTGGCTGCCTCAGGGGGCAGCGTCAATCTCCCGCTGCGACTGGGAACCTCAAAGTCCGGTCAATACATGCAGATCGGCGCAATGCCTACCGAGACGTGGAACTCGGCAGTACCGGTCAGGCCACTAACCTTCGACGCGGCCACGGGGAACTACCAGTACGTCAACACCGGCCCGGGAGGAGGCACCATCCTGATCAGCCCGGACAGTGCCCCCGGAGCCGGCAATCCCTCGTCTGAAACACCCGCCACACCGGTCCTTCCCTTGATCCTGAGCGGAGGCAACCTGATTCCGCGAGCTCCCATGATCGAGTCCTACCCGGACATGGGGGAGAGAAGCGTCAATGACGGGATTTATGTCTTCCCCTCGGAAACTGGCTTACCGCCTATCTATATTGTCTACCGAGACAGGCGCGATGATCCTGGGGTCGCATCGGGGTATGGGCAACCGATCAGTGGGCAATGGCTTGGGGGCAATCATGGGGAAAGCGGTGCTCCGATCCCGAGCCAGATAGCCGATAAACTGAGAGGCAAGGAGTTCAAGTCCTGGAGAGATTTTCGTGAGCAATTTTGGACGGCAGTTTCAAACGATCCAGAGCTACTCGCCCAATTCCGCACTCAAAGCCAAACCCGAATTAAAGCTGGTTATGCACCATGGCCCCCTGCACACGAGCATGTGGGAGGTCTGAACAAATATGAAATACATCACATAGAATACATATCTAATGGAGGTTCCGTTTACGACATAGAGAACCTTCGAATAATGACCCCAAAACAGCACAAAGAAACACACCAGCAAAATTAAAACAGGAGAATTACATGTTTCCTTTTACTGTAAAAAACAGCATCAGCGAATACACAGAACAAGAGTTCCTAGAAATCGCCAAGGAAGTGTGCGCTGCAGATTATGGGAGTGAGCAAGTCGCAGACCAAGCAGTAGTTGAATTTGTTCGCCTCGCTGAACACCCTGACAAGTCAGATATTTTATTCTATCCACCGGAAGGGTCTGACGATAGCCCAGAAGGAATTGTAAAACGAATTAAAGACTGGCGAGCCGCTAACGGGTTACCAGGATTTAAAAAGGAATAACCAACAGAAAGAAAGGGACTCTCTCTAGGAGTCCCTTCCCACAAGCGGAATGCGGACCAAACCAAATCCTATAAAGGATCATTTAGGCCATGTTTCCCTTCACGACAAAAACAGCATCAGTGAATACACAGAAGCAGAATTCCTAGAAATTGCTCGAGATGTATGCACGGCAAACTTCAAACCTGAAGAGCTCTGCAGACTTGCAGCCAGAGAATTCGTTAGACTATCTGAACATCCAGACGGCACAGATATTATATTTTACCCACCCAAAGGATCAGCACATGATCCCGAAGCAATTATAAATAAAATCAAAGAATGGCGAGCCGCTAACGGACTGCCTGGATTTAAAGCATCTTGAATAACAACATCACGATAAAAATCCCAATCGCTCTTTTTTGTGGATCGCAGTGCCCGTCAGAGCCGTCATTCCAGTGCAACTTAGCAGTATTAAACTTTCCACCGATACAGGCCTGCGGTCGACCGTACCGCTCTTCGCTACCACGACAACCTCACTCGTCGCGGCGCAAATCCGGCGGGATCGGCAGATCCGGCATCGGTCCCGGGCGCTTGCCCTTGCCGGCGCGGTATTGCTTGAGCTGGTAGACGTAGGCCAGTACCTGGGCCACGGCGAGGTATAGGCCGGCAGGAATCTCGTGGTCCAGTTCGGTGGAGTAGTAGACCGCCCGCGCCAGCGCTGGCGATTCGAGCACCGTGACCTTGTGCTCCTGGGCGATCTCGCGAATCTTCAGGGCCATGAAGTCGTTACCCTTGGCCAGCAGCTTGGGCGCGCCGGTGGCGGCCGGGTCGTACTGCAGGGCCACGGCGAAGTGGGTCGGGTTGGTGATGACCACATCGGCCTGGGGCACCGCCTGCATCATCCGCCGGTTGGCCATCTCGCGCTGCATCTGGCGCACCTTGGCCTTGACCTCCGGCTTGCCCTCGGAGTCCTTGTACTCGTCCTTGACCTCCTGCTTGGTCATCATCAGCTTCTGGCGGTTGTCCCAGAGCTGGTAGGGCACGTCGAAGGCGGCAATCAGCATCAGGCTGCAGGCCAGCCAGAAGGCGCTCCAGCCCACCACCCTGGCGCAGTGGATCAGCGCCTGCTCCATGGGTTCATGGGACATCGCCAGCAGGTCGTCCTGGTCGGACCTGAGCACCAGGATCGCCACCGCCAGCACGACCGCGAACTTCACCAGCGCCTTGGACAGCTCCACCACCGAGCGCACGGAGAACATGCGCTTGAGCCCTTCCAGCGGATTCATCCGGCTGAACTTGGGCGCCAGCGCTTCGGCCGAGAACAGCCAGCCGCCCAACGATACCGGCCCGATCAGCGCTGCCGCGAGCAGCACGGCGAGGATTGGCCAGACACCATCCCCGGCGATTTTCGCGGCGGCCACCAGCAGGTTGAGCATGCTCTCGCTGTTCATCACCGTGGCGCGGTCCAGCTCGAAGCTGCCGCGCATCAGGCGCATCAGCGCATCGGCCAGGCTGGCGCCGTACATCAGCAGCGCGCCGGCGCCGGCCACGAGCACGGCCAGGGTGTTCAGCTCCTTGGATCGCGGCAGCTGCCCTTTCTCGCGCGCCTCTCGGCGCCGTTTCTCTGTGGGTTCCTCTGACTTGTCTTCGCTGCTGTCGTTCTCGGCCATCAGCGGGCCCTCACGAGTTCGCGAAGCAGTTGCAGCCCCTCGCTGGCGAGCGACTGGTACTGCGACAGGATGTCGGCGCTGCCGATCCAGACGATGATGAAGCCCATCACCAGGGTCAGCGGGAAGCCGATGGAGAAGATGTTCAGCTGCGGCGCGGCGCGGGTCATGGCGCCGAAGGCAAGGTTGACCACCAGCAGCGCGGTGACCGCCGGCAGCGCCAGGATCAGCCCGGCGCCGATCACCCAGCCGAGCTTGCCGGCGACGGTGATCAGGTGGTTGCCCGACAGCCCCTCCCCCACCGGCAGGGTGACGAAGCTCTCGGCGAGCACCTCGAACACCACCAGGTGGCCATTCATGGAGAGGAACAGCAAGGTCACCAGCATGGTGAAGAACTGCCCCAGCACCGGCACCGAAATGCCGTTGGTGGGGTCGATCATCGAGGCGAAGCCCAGGCCCATCTGCATCGAGATGATCTGCCCGGCGATGACGTAGGCGTGGAACATCAACTGCAGGGTGAAGCCGAGCATGGCGCCAATGAGGATCTGCTCGCCGACCAGGAACATGGCCTTCATGCTCAGCGCATCGACCTGCGGCATCGGCGGCAGGCCGGGCACCAGCACCACGGCGATTGCCAGGGACAGGTAGAGGCGCACGCGGGTGGGCACCAGCTGGGTGCCGAAGATCGGCATGACCATCAACAGGCTGGCGACACGGAACAGCGGGAACAGGAAGGACCCGATCCAGCTGCCGATCTGCGCATTGCTGAGCTCGAGCATCAGCCGATCAGCGTGGGAATGCTGGTGATCAGGTTCTGGGTGTACTCCATCAGCTGCCGCAGCAGCCAGGGGCCCAGGACGATGAGCGTGACCAGCACCACCAGCAGGCGCGGCAGAAAGCTCAGGGTCTGTTCGTTGATCTGCGTGGCGGCCTGGAACATCGCCACCACCAGCCCCACCAGCAGGCTCGGCACGACCAGGATGCCAACGATCATGGCGGTCAGCCAGAGCGCTTCACGAAACAGGTCCAGCGCGACTTCGGGGGTCATGGTGACTCCGTTCTTTCAGGCTTGGGCAGGAGCGAGGGGGACGCCCAGTCCTTGCTCGCGAACCGCAGCCGCTCAAGAGCTTCGCGAGCAAGCTCGCTCCTACAGGGAAAATGAACCATCGCTAGACCGTCCCGAAACTGCCGGCGAGCGTGCCGATGATCAGCGCCCAGCCGTCCACCAGGACGAACAGCATGATCTTGAAGGGCAATGAAATGATCAGCGGCGAAAGCATCATCATGCCCATCGCCATCAGCACGCTGGACACCACCAGGTCGATGATCAGGAACGGAATGAAGATCATGAAACCGATCTGGAACGCGGTCTTCAACTCCGAGGTGACGAACGCCGGGACCAGGATGGTCAGGGGCGTGGCGTCGGCGCTCGGGATGTCGGTGCGCTTGGACAGGCGCACGAACAGCTCCAGGTCCGACTGCCGGGTCTGCGCCAGCATGAAGGCCTTCATCGGCCCTTCGGCGCGACTGATCGCTTCCTGGGCGGGAATCTGCTCATTCAGGTAAGGCTGCAGTGCCGTGCTGTTGATCTTGTCGAACACCGGCGCCATCACGAACATCGTCAGGAACAGCGCCAGCCCCACCAGAATCTGGTTCGACGGCGTGCTCTGCAGGCCCAGCGCCTGGCGCAGGATCGAGAAGACGATGATGATCCGGGTGAAACTGGTCATCAGCATGACGAACGCCGGGATGAAGCTCAGCGCGGTCATGATCAGCAGGATCTGCAGGCTGACCGAATACTCCTGCTGCCCCTGCGGGTTGGTGGTCACCGTGATCGCCGTCAGCTGCGTCGGATCGGCGGCGAAGGCCTGCGGCGCCATCAGCGCCAGCAGGGCCAGTAGCAGCGGCGCGCAACGCTTGAGCGCGCCGAGCAGAACGGAAGTCGTCGGCGAACGGGTCACTGCGGGCGGCCCTTGTCCTTGTTCAGCAATTCCAGCAGGCGCTGGGCGAATTCCGGCTGTGCCGGCTCCGACTCGGCGGCATGCACCGGCTGGCGCATGACGTGCAGCGGGGTGATGCGGCCGGGGGTCAGGCCCAGCAGCACCTGCTCTTCGCCCACCTGCACCAGTACCAGACGGTCACGCGGGCCGAGGGCCTGGCTGGAAATCAGGCGGATCGCCTGGTTGCTTCGCGGGCTCACCTGCTGCACGCGGCGTACCAGCCAGGCGAGCAGGAAGATCAGGCCGACCACCAGCACCAGGCCCAGCAGCAGCTGCATCAGCTGTGCGCCGGCGCTGCCGGTGATGATGCTCGGCGTGGAGCTGGCGTGGACGATGGCCGGGTTCGACGCCGGCGCCTTGGCCTCCTCGCCCAGGGCGAAGAAGGACAGCCCCAGCAGCGGCAGGGCACAGAGATGTGCGAGCAGGCGGGCCATGTCAGCGCAGCTTCTTGATGCGTTCGCTGGGGCTGATCACGTCGGTGAGGCGGATGCCGAACTTCTCGTTCACCACCACCACTTCACCGTGGGCGATCAGGGTGCCGTTGACCAGCACGTCGAGCGGCTCGCCGGCCAGGCGATCGAGCTCGATCACCGACCCCTGGTTGAGCTGCAGCAGGTTGCGGATGCTGATGTCGGTGTGGCCGACCTCCATGGAAATGGTCACCGGAATATCCAGGATCACGTCCAGGTTCGGCCCTTCCAGGCCAGCGATGGTCGGCGCCTTGGGCGCCATGCCGAACTCTTCCATCGGCGCGCGCGGTGCCGCCGGGGCCACCGGCGTGGCGCCGCCCTGGGCCATCAGCGCGTCGATATCGTCCTGGCTGGCATCTCCCGATTCGGAGAGCGCCGCGGCCCACTCGTCGGCCAGCGCCTGTTCTTCGGGGGTCACGTTTTCTTCATCTGACATGGTGGGTCCTCTTGGGATTCGCTCAGCGCGGACGCACGAGCGGATCGAGAATCTGCAAGGCCAGGTTGCCCTTGTGCGAACCCAGCTTGACCTTGAAGGAAGGCACGCCGTTGGCGCGCATGATCATGTGCTCCGGCAGCTCCACCGGAATCACGTCGCCCGGCTGCATGTGCAGGATGTCGCGCAGCTTGAGCTGGCGACGCACGACGGTGGCGCCCAGCGGAACGTTGACGTCGAGGATGTCCTCGCGCAGGGCGTTGATCCAGCGCTCGTCCTGGTCGTCCACGTCGGACTGGAAGCCGGCATCGAGCATCTCGCGGATCGGCTCGATCATCGCGTAAGGCAGGGTGATGTGCAGGTCGCCGCCGCCGCCGTCCAGTTCGATGTGGAAGGTGGAGACCACCACCACTTCGCTGGGGCTGACGATGTTGGCCATCGCCGGGTTCACTTCCGAGTTGACGTACTCGAAGGTGATCGGCATCACCGCGTGCCAGGCCTCGGCGAGGTCAACGAAGGCCTGCTCGATGACCATGCGCACCACGCGCAACTCGGTCGGAGTGAACTCGCGGCCTTCGATCTTGGCGTGGCGTCCGTCACCGCCGAAGAAGTTGTCCACCAGCTTGAACACCAGCTTGGCGTCGAGGATGAACAGCGCGGTACCGCGCAGCGGCTTCATTTTCACCAGGTTGAGGCTGGTGGGCACGTACAGCGAGTGCACGTATTCACCGAACTTCATCACCTGCACGCCGCCCACGGCGACATCCGCCGAGCGGCGCAGCAGGTTGAACATGCTGATGCGGGTGTAGCGCGCGAAACGCTCGTTGATCATCTCCAGGGTCGGCATGCGGCCCCGGACGATGCGGTCCTGACTGGTCAGGTCGTAGGACTTGATCGCCCCCGGCTCGACGTCGGACTCGGTTTCCACCAGGCCGTCGTCGACGCCGTGCAACAGCGCGTCGATCTCGTCCTGGGAAAGTAGATCCTGCATGGCCATGGCGGGTACCTACTGCAATACGAAATTGGTGAAAAGCACTTGCTCCACGGTCAACTGACCGGTCGCCTTCTTCGCCAGTTCCTGAAGGCTGCTGGTCGCCTGCTGGCGGAGCATCTCCTTGCCGACCGGCGTCACCAGGGTGTCGAAATTCTGGCTGGAGAACAGCATCACCAACTGGTTGCGCACCAGCGGCATCTGTTCACGCAGGGCATCCATCTGCGCCTGGTCGCGGCCCATCAGCGCAACGGCGACCTGGAGGTAACGCTGGCGGCCGTTCTGGTTGAAGTTGACCACGAAGGACGGCGCGAGAATCTCGTACACCGCCTGCTTCTTCGTCGGCTCGGCGTGTTCCGCGGCCTTGGCCTCGGCTTCTTCAGGCTTGGCGTTCTTGTGCAGGAAGAACCAGGTCCCGCCCACCGACGCGCCCACCGCCAGCAGGAAGGCCAGCGCGATGATGATGATGAGCTTCAGCTTGCCCTTGCCGGGCGCCTGGCCATCAGGGAGAGAAGGCGTCTGTTCTTTCTTGGCCATGCCAATAATCCGTCACTATTGCGGCGTAAAGCGCTGATACAGAGAGTGTCAGCAAGGGCTGTGCCAGTTCCACTGGCGCCGCCGCGGATATTACAGGCTAGACGGAGGATGTCACGGGGGGCGTAAGAATTTTCCTGTGAGCCAGGGAGATCAAGCGTCGGGACGGTTCGCGAGCAAGCTCGCTCCTACGAAAGGCCGACTCGGCGAACCGACCAGGCTGTAGGAGCGAGCTTGCTCGCGAACAACAGGGGAACTCGGGGGTTCGGGCAATTCCCTCACCCCAGCCCTCTCCCAGAGGGAGAGGGGGCCTCCCGTGCCTTTGACAGTGCCGGATGACTGCAGACTGCCGAAACGCTCAGGACAGTCCCCTATCCCCTTGGCAGAGGGTCAGGGCGAGGGCGCTCCCGGGGAGCCTCACAGCACAACGAAAGCGCCCTCGCCGGAATCACGCGTAGTAATCCACCAGGCCCCTGCCCTGCGCCGCCGATTGCGGGCGGATCTCGGACACGCCGCTGATCATCGGCTCGTCGTCAGCGCCGTCGGCGCCGGCCACGCGCCGCGAACCGCCGCGTTCATCACCCTGCTGCTGTTGCTGCCAGCCACGGGCCGACTGGTCGGAGACGTTGACGTCCAACTGCCCCATGCCCTGCTGGCTGAACATCTCGCGCAGGCGATGCTGCTGGCTGTCCAGCGCTTCACGCACGCCGGCGTTGGCGCTGATGAAGTTCACCTGGGTCTGCTCGGCGCTCATGTGGATGCGTACTTCCAGGCGGCCAAGGTCAGCCGGGTCCATCTGGATCTCGGCAGACTTGAGGTTCTGCGCGGACATCCACATCACCCGGTCCACCACCTGGTCAGTCCAGCCGTTCTGCTGCACCGACACCGGCTGCCCCGGCACCAGCGGGTTGACCGGGCGATTGGTCATGGCCTGGGGAGTGTTCAACGCCTGGGTCAGCGATTCCAGGCGGGTGGCGAAGGCGTCGTTGCGCGGCGTCTCCGGCTTGGCTTCGACCTGCAACTCCGGCAACTGCTGGGTCAGGTCGCCACCAGCCTGCAGCGCCCCCTCGGCCAGTTTGCCTTCGGCGCCCTTGGCGGTGGCGTCCGGATTCAGCGCAGCCAGTGCCGCGGAAAGGTCCGGCTTGGCCTTGCCGTCCGCCGGCAGCTCACCGGCCTTGGCCGCCAGGTCGCCGGCAACCTGTGTCTGCTGGGCCTGCTGTGCCTGGTCCTGGGCTCCCTGGCCAAGCAGGGTCACGCCCGGCAAGGCGTTGAGCTTCTCCAGGTCGCCATCGGTGCTGGCCGCCGTCTGCTGGCCGATACCGCTGCTGATCACCAGCGGCGGTGCTTCGGTGGCCGGCAATTGCCCGGTCATGCCGAGCATCAGCAACGGGTCGAGCGTCGCCTCGGGCTTCTCCTCGCCCTCGGCGACCTTGCTGCCGTCCGCCTTGTCCGCGCCATCGGCCGGCAAGGCCTTGCCGTCCCCGGCAACCGCTGGCTTGTCAGCGGCAGCGGCATCCTTCGGATCACTGGCCTTGCTGTCCTTGTCGGCACTGTCCCTGGGCTTGTCGGTCTTCGGTTTGGTGGCCTTGTCCGGGCGCTCGCTGGCAGCCGGCCGCTGCTCCTGGGCATAGACGTCAGCGAAGCTGGAACCCTTGTCGTTACTGGCGTTCGCCGAATTCTGCGCAGGCTTGGAGAGCGCCGCCTTGGGCCTGGGGTCAGGCGTGGGCGTCAATAAAATATCCGGGGCGACAGCCATCGGAGTTCTCCGTCGATGTGAATATCCAACACGGAGATAGCAAGGCGCGGGCCAACTCGAAAACGCTCAGGGGCGACCGGGCAACAGCAGGGTGCGGACGATGGAGAATTCGTGCTCGACCTTGCCGATCAGGCCCTTGGCGCTGGCCAGGTCGTTCAGCCGCGCCGCTTCTTCCAGGCGCTTGCACAGGCTGCTGAGCTGCGCCGCGCCCATGTTCCCGCAGCTGCCCTTGAAGCTGTGCGCGGCGTGGCGCAGAGCCGGCGCATCGGTGCCGGCGAAGGCTTCGCGGATGTTGCGCAGGCGTTCCTCGGAGTCGCTGAGGAAGGTCTCCACCAGGAGTGGGTACTCGTCTTCCATGATCGACAGCAAATTGCTCAGCACGGCGCCATCGAGATGCGGCTCGGACATTGGGCACTCCCTGAAGGACGGCTCGCCACCCTGCAGGGAGACAAGAAGGCCTCGATTATGCCTGAGCCGACCAGAAGAACTCCACGGAGACCGTCTTGCCGTCGCCTGACCACTGACAACGGTCGGACAACTGCCGGACCAGCGTCAGGCCGCGCCCGCAGAGGCTGCCGGCAGCCTGTTGCGAAGCCAGCACGGCGCCCACGTCGAACCCTTCGCCACTGTCCTCCACCCGTACCAGCAGGCGCCCGCCATCGCCGTGGGGAGCCAGGTCGAGGTGGAAGCGCACGAAGCCGTCGCGCAATTCTCCCAGACGCTTGCTGCGCTCCTGGTAATACTCGGCAAAGCCGGCGGCGTCGCACTTCAGCGCGGAGTCCAGGCCCATCACGCCGTGCTCCAGGGCGTTGGAGTACAACTCGGCGAGCACACTGTACAAGGCGCCGCCGCGCGGGCGCAGGTCGTGCACCTCCATCAGCAGTTGCAACAGGAACGGCAGCGGATTGAGGTTGCGCAACGTCGGCGCGCGAAATTCGAAACTGGCGGACCAGTCCAACGGGCTGCTCAGGCCATTGTCGGAGAACGCCAGCGGCGGGCGCTGCAGGGAGTCCTCGGGGACCAGGGCGATCTCCAGCATGCTGACGTCGTCCTGGGCCTCGTCGCGAAAACGCGCAACCGCCGCCTGGATGCCGTCGAACAGACGCGCCGGCGGCAGATCCTCACTGAGCACCTGGCGCAGGCGTTCTTCACCGAAGGCCTCGCCGGCGGCGTTGCGTGCCTCCAGCACACCATCGGAGAAGAGGAACACGCGGTCCCCCTCCTCCATCGCATAGACCTCGAAATGGTCGCTGAAGGCCGCGGGGTCGAGGATCCCCAGCGGCAGATGCCGCGACACCAGCGGTTGCAGTCCGCCGCCGGCGTGGCGATGCAGGAAGCCGTTGGGCAGGCCGCCGTTCCACACCTCGACCAGGCTGCGCTGGAAACTCAGGTTGAGCACCGCCGCGCAGCAGAACACGCCCACCGGGAGAATGCGCTTGAGCTTGGCATTCATCTCGCGAAGGATGTCCGCGATGGGATACCCCTTGGCGGTCATGCCGTAGAACACCTCGGCCAGCGGCATGGCGCCGATGGCCGCCGGCAAGCCGTGGCCGGTGAAGTCGCCGAGCAGCACGTGCATGCCACCCGAGGGCTTGAAGGCCGCCAGCAGCAGGTCGCCATTGAACAGTGCGAAGGGCGACTGCAGGTAACGGATGTTCGCCGCATTCAGGCAGCCCGAGTGCGCCACCTTGTCGAAGACCGCCTTGGCCACCCGCTGCTCGTTGAGCAGGTGCTCGTTGTGCCGGGCGATCAGGTCGCGCTGCTCGAGCACCATCCGCTGCAGGTTATGCAGGCGCCCCATGGCGCGGATCTTGGCTTCGAGGATGATGCGGTTGTAGGGTTTGGAGAGGAAGTCGTCGCCCCCCGCCTCCAGGCTCTGCACCAGCGCCTCGGGCTCGCTCAGCGAGGTGAGGAAGATGATCGGCACCAGCTCCTCGCCGGCCTGCCGGCGAATCCGCCGCGCCGCCTCGAAGCCATCCATCACCGGCATCAGCGCATCCATCAGCACCAGCTGCGGGCGCTCCTGGGCGAACAGCGCCAGGGCCTCCAGCCCATTGGCGGCGGTGATCACCCGATGCCCCTGGCGGCTGACGATGGTCGACAGCAGCAGGCGATCGGCAGCGTTGTCGTCGGCGATCAGGACGGTGAGGAGTTCGGACATGGCCGTTCCCACTGCGGGCAGGGCCGCGTCAGCTGATCTTGAACAGCTGCTCGAAGTTGGAGATGGCCAGCACCTTGCGCACATCCGGGTTGCAGTGCGCCAGGCTGATCTGCGCGCTTTCGCCGCCGGCATGGTCGCGCAGCAACAGGAGCATGCCCAGCGCCGAGCTGTCGAGGTAGGTGGCGCCCTTCAGGTCGACCACGTAGCGCTTGGGCGTGGTCTCGACGCGCTCGTAGGCGTTGCGAAACTCCTGGTGTGCGCCGAAATCGAAACGCCCCTGGACCACGATGGTGAGCTCCTGCCCGTCAGCGGAGGGAACGGATGTGATGGCCATGGGATTCTCCTTATCGATCGATGGTCGCGCACGAGCTTGAAGATGTAGCAGCTAGCGATGACAGCGGCAACCTCGGCGAGCAACGGGAAACCGCCTCGCCAGACTGGTCGAACGGTCACCTGGAAGGTCGATAAATGGACCACCGGTCGCCACAGGCCCGGCGAATGCCTTTACCCTTTTACGCGTGCGACGCAGGGCGAAGGCTCGCCAGAGGCCTCGGCAGGGTCGCACCCGCAAGCAGGGGGGAGCATGTACAAGTCCATTCTCATCGCGGCCAGCGTGTTGTGCGTGGTGCCGTCTGCAAGTGCCCAGGTGATGCAGCGCGAGCTGGGCGACTTCGAACTCAGGTTCGCCAACTCGCCAACGCGCAGCATGGCCCAGGGGCTGGTCCAGCCGGGCCAGGCGAACAGCGCCCAGGGCGGCCTCGACATCACCCACGACAGTGGCTGGTACGTCGGCAGCTGGACCTCGAACCTGGAGCAGGAAAAGCCCCTGGAGATCGACAGCTACGCCGGTTTCAAGCACCCGCTGGGCGACGGCAAGCTGGGCTACGAAGTGGGTACCCTGCGCTACAGCCGCCCGGAACAGCCCGACTACGACAGCCAGGCGCTGTATGGTGGTCTCTCGGTGTTCGGCAGCCGCCTGGGCGCGGCCTACAGCGCTCAGGCCGGGCGCAGCACCGCAACGCTGTTCACTGACCTTGGCATGCAGACTGACCTCGGCTTCGACGTCACCTTCAAGTATTCCGCCTACAGCCTCGCTGCGCCGGTGAGCCTGGGCAGCGGCGGCAGCGTCAGTGAGTTCGGCGACTGGTCGGTGAACTTCAGCCGCCCCTGGAATGGCATCGACCTGAACTTCTCGTACAGCGGCAGCAGCCTCACCGGCGGCGACTGCACTGCCTACTCCGGGCACAACGCCTATTGCGACTCGGCCTTCATGCTCAAGGCATCGCGGCCGTTCTTCTGAGGCTGGAACCTTCGTGGTCCCCGGAGCCCCTCAGCCCAGCCCTGGCTGCGCGCCCCGCTCCTGAGGGAGAGGGCCGGGGTGAGGGGTAAACCGAGCACCGATGGTCGGCGCGGGCGAAAGAGTCAATTTCATTCAAGAGCGCCGCGGCACAAAGAACTACTCTGCCAGTCACCACCCCACGCCTCAGGCTCTGCCCCATGCTGCACCGAGTGAACTGCACTGCCATTGCCCTGCCCGGCCTGCGCATCGTCGAGATTCTCACGCAGCGCAGCTTTCCACGGCACGCCCACGACGAATACGGCATTGGCGTAATGCTCGAGGGCGGGCACCGCTCCTGGAGCAACCGCGGCCAGGTCGAGGCGAAAGCCTGCGACATCATCACCGTGAGCCCCAACGAGCTGCACGACGGCCTCCCGCTGCACGACGCGCCGCGCCGCTGGTGGATGCTGTATGTCGAGCCGGCGCTGATCGCCCGGCTGGCCGGCGCCGAACTGGCTGGCCGTGAATTCACCCTGCCGAGCCTTGCCGACCCGCGCCTGGCCAGGCGCATCACCGACCTGTTGCAGCACCTGCCGGAAGCCGGCGCGGATGAAGCCGGCGCGGGCGTACTGGAGCTGTTCGGCGAACTGCTCGACCAGCCGCGCGAGTCGACGATCAGGGCCCTGCCCTCACGGAGCGTGGCGCGCATGCTCGAACGAATTCACGACGCCCCGCGCAACGCTCCCACGCTGGCGGAACTCGCGGGCATCGCCGGGCTGACTTCCTATGCGGCCCTGCGCCGCTTCCGCCGCGAGCTGGGCACCACACCCCACGCCTATCTGCTGCAATACCGCGTGCGCCAAGCGCACAAGGCCATCAACGAAGGCCGCACGCTGACCGAGGCGGCCCTGCTCGCCGGCTTCGCCGACCAGCCCCACCTGACCCGCGCCTTCGCCCGCCAGCTCGGGCTGACGCCGGGGCAGTGGCGCACCTCGCTCAGGCCAGCGCCAACGCCCTGAGCGCAGCAGCCGCACAACACAGCGGCGCGACCTTCGACCTCACCACGGGAAACCCTCGGGAATGAACGCAGACTTCCTGCTGACGGCGTTCGTCGTCGTTCTGCTGCCCGGCACCGGCGTGCTCTACACCCTGGCCGTCGGACTCGGGCTCGGTGCCCGCGCGGCGACCATCGCCGCGCTCGGCTGCACGCTGGGCATGCTCCCGCAGTTGCTGCTCGCCACCTTCGGCCTGGCGCTGATCCTCCAGGCCAGCGCCGCCAGCCTGCAGATCATCCGACTGCTGGGTACGGCCTACCTGCTGTTCATCGCCTGGCAGGTATTTCGCGGCAACGGCGCCCTGGCGCTGGACGCCGCCAGCGGCCCGCGCAGCACGACGCAACTGGTCGGCACCGGCCTCTGGCTCAACCTGCTCAACCCCAAGCTCGGGCTGTTCTTCCTGGCCTTCCTGCCGCAGTTCGTAGCCGCCGGCAGCGAGGACGCCAGGGCGCTTTTCCTGGTGCTGGGGCTGGTCTTCGCGCTGATGACTTTCGTCGTGTTCATCGGCTACGGGCTGCTGGCAGCCTGGGTGCGCGACTACGTGATCGGGCGTCCGGCGGTGATGCGCGTGATCCGCTGGAGCTTCACCCTGGCCTTCGTCGTGCTGGCGCTGCGCCTGGCGCTCGAGACACTGCAGGCCTGAGCGCGCCGGCTAGCCGACCAGCCCCGCGCCCATGTTGATCGCCAGGCCGAGGACCGCGGTATTGAACAGGAAGCCGACCACCGAATGGGCCAGCACCACCCGGCGCATTGCCCGCGAGGCGATCTCCACGTCGGAGGTCTGTACCGCCACGCTGAGAGTGAAGGAAAAGTAGAGGAAGTCCCAGTAGTCCGGGTTCTTCTCGCCTTCGGGGAAACGCAGCACCGGCTCCGCCGCGGCAGCCGAGTAGAACTGGCGGGCGTAGTGCATGGTGAAGATGGTGCCGATGAGGAACCAGGAACCCAGCACGGTGCTGGCGGTGAAGGCATAGCGGGCGATCTTCTCGCTGCCGCTGGCGTGCCCGGCGGTGGCCAGCTCGACGATGATGGCGCCGAGGCTGGCCACGGCGGCCACGATGACCAGCACCAGCACCGCCTCGGCGTTCTCGTCCTCGATTTCCGCCAGTCGGCGCACATCCTTCGGCGCCGCATGCAGGGCGAGCCAGCCGATCAGCAGCACATAGAGCCAGGCCATGCAGTTCCAGCCCAGCAGCACGCGGGTCATCGGCGCGAACCGGTAGCACGCCAGCGCCACCACGACACCGATGACAATGGAAGCGATCAGCCGTGGATGCGCCTGCAGCAGGGCGCGGTTCAGGCGCAGCATGGTATGCGGTCCAGTTCGGCAGCGGCGAGGTGCGCCACGCAGAGGTCGCTGTCGGCGAGCAGGCCGTCATCGAGGAACCAGGCGGCGGACAGACCGGCAAAGGCCAGTACCCACTCCAGCAGGCGGCGCCGATCGACGCCGGCGTGCTCGACGATCACGTCCAGTTGGCGGAGCAGGCGCGCGCGCTCTCGGGAGGTGGGCAGGTCCGGGTTGCAGAGCAGGTTGGCGTAGTCGAACAGACGTTCGCCATGGAGCCGCTTGGGGTCGATCGCCAGCCAGCCGCGCGGGCCGAAATCGAGGATGTTGTCGTGGTGTACGTCGCCGTGCAGCAGCGTGCGGTCGTGCTCGCTGGCCAGCAGCGCTTCGGCGGTTTCCAGGCAGCGCGGGAACAGCCCGCCGTAGCGTGTGGCAGCGGGAGCGAGGTCACGGAACCATTGACGCAGGCCGAGCAGCTGCGGCAGCGGCCTGTCGCGCGGCAGGTGCAGGCGCTGTACCACGTCGCAGGCGATTCGGCTGGCCTCGTCGTCCGCGCCGTGCAGTGCCATGTGCATCAGCGAGCGCGAACCTTCGGCGCGTTCCAGCAGGATCGCATCGCCGGCGTAGGCGAACACCTGCGCAGCACCTTCGCCGCCCCACCAGCGCATGACCTGCGCGCCGCCCTGCTCGTCGATGTCGAGAGCCACCTTGATCATCGCCGCACGCCCCTGCCAGCGGACCGGCAGCAGATGGCTGGCATGGGTAATGATGGGCTCGCCCTCCGGGACCAGGTTCCAGAGGCTCAGCAGGTGCTGGAAATCGGCAGGACGCGCGGGCGGCAGTGGCATGAATGGGTTCCAGTCAGGGTTCAGACTGGAGCCTAGCACGGCCACCCGCCGGTCAATCGGGCGCGGGCTTCAGGCGCTGGGCGAATTCGTCCAGTAGCTTCTGCTCGTACTTGTCGGCGGCCACGCGGGCTTCCTCGCGGTAGCGTTCCACCAGCTTGCGCAGGCCCTCCAGGCGGGCGTATTTCTCCTGCCAGGCAGCACGGGCCTTGTCGACGGTGCCCTGGTGCCAGTCCACCGCACGGTTCTGCTGTTCCACCGCGCCTTCGAGCTGGGAAAGGAAGCGCTGGTAGTTGATCAGCCACTGGCCGCTGACGCCCTGCTGGCCGTTGCGGATCCACTGCTGCTGGTAGTCGAAGCGATAGCGCTCGAGTTCGGCCAGCTTGCGCTGCGCCTGCTGCAACTGGTTATGCACCAGGCCGAGCTGGCGCGCCGCCTCGCGCTCGGCCTTGAGCGCCATGTCGACCACCGGGGCCAGGCGTTCGGCGCGGCGGTTCACAAGCGCTTCTCCCGCTGCGTTTTCCGTAGGATGGGTGGAGCGCAGCGATACCCATGCTGCGATTCGCCGCAAGCTGAAAGACGATGGGTATCGCAAGCTCCACCCATCCTACGAGCAGCTTCGCGGAGGCCGGGCATCAGCCGGCCTTGCCGCTGACCACCGCGTCCAGCAGGAGGCGGCTGTCGTCGAGGTTCTGGCTTTCGTCCAGACCCTGGCGGAGGAACTGGCGCATGATCGGGAAGCGCTGAATGGCCAGGTCGGTCTCGGCATCACCACCGGCCACATAGGCGCCGACGCTGATCAGATCGCGGCTCTGCTGGTAGCGCGACCACAACTGCTTGAAGCGCTGGGCGTCGCGCAGGTGCTCGGGCGTGGTGACCTGAGGCATCACCCGGCTGATCGAGGCCTCGATGTCGATGGCCGGGTAATGGCCTTCCTCGGCCAACCGCCGCGACAGCACGAAGTGGCCGTCGAGCACACCCCGCGCGGCGTCGGCGATCGGGTCCTGCTGGTCGTCGCCTTCGCTGAGCACGGTGTAGAAAGCGGTGATCGAGCCGCCGCCCTTTTCGCCATTGCCGGCGCGCTCGACCAGGCGCGGCAACTTGGCGAACACCGACGGCGGATAGCCCTTGGTCGCCGGCGGCTCGCCGATGGCCAGGGCGATCTCGCGCTGGGCCTGGGCGTAACGGGTCAGGGAGTCCATCAGCAGGAGGACATTCTTGCCCTTGTCGCGGAAGTACTCGGCGATCCGCGTGCAGTACTGCGCGGCGCGCAGGCGCATCAGCGGCGCGTCGTCCGCAGGTGAGGCGACGACCACCGAACGCTTGAGGCCTTCCTCGCCGAGGATGTGCTCGATGAACTCCTTCACCTCACGGCCCCGTTCACCGATCAGCCCGACCACGATGATGTCGGCCTTGGTGAAGCGGGTCATCATGCCCAGCAGCACGGATTTACCCACGCCGGTACCGGCGAACAGGCCCAGGCGCTGGCCGCGGCCAACGGTGAGCAGGGAGTTGATCGAACGGATGCCGACGTCCATCGGTTCATGGATCGGGTCGCGCGCCAGCGGGTTGATGATCGGGCCGTCCATCGGCACCCAGTCCTCGGCGCGCATGCCGCCCTTGCCGTCCAGCGCGCGGCCGACGCCATCGAGCACGCGGCCGAGCATGGACATGCCCATCGGCAGGCGGCCGGAGTCCGGCAGCGGCACCACGCGGGCGCCGGGGGCGATGCCGACGAGGCTGCCCACCGGCATCAGGTAGATCTTGCTGCCGGCGAAGCCCATGACTTCGGCTTCCACCTGCACCGGGTGATAGCCGCCATCGTTGATCACCTGGCAGCGGCTGCCGACGGCGGCCTGCAGCCCTTCAGCCTCCAGCGTCAGGCCGACCATGCGCAGCAGGCGGCCCTCCACCACCGGCTGGGTCGGCAGGCTCACGGCATCGCTGTAGCCCTGCAGGCGCCGGGCGAAGCTGACACGCTCAAGGCGCATCGGTGCTGTCCTGGCCGGCGTCGAGGTTCACCTGCAGGTCAGGCTCCAGTGCGTGGGTCGCCTGGTCGCGCTGCTGTTCGAAAAGCTGCTTCACGGCCTGGGCCAGGCGCGTCTCGACGCTGGCGTCGATGCGCGAGTGTTCGGTCTCGATGCGGCAGCCGCCAGGCAGCAGGCCGTCGTCCTCGATGATCTTCCAGCTTTCCTCGTGGCGATCGCGCAGGGCCTTCACCAGTTCGAAGTCCTGCGGGTTGACCTGGATGCGGATATTGCTGGCGCCCATGGGCAGCAGCTTGAGCGCCTCGCGCAGCACCAGGCGGATCTGGCTGGAATCGGTGGCCAGCTCGCGCTGCACCACCTGGCGCACCACGTGGGTCACCAGGTTGAGCATGCCCTGCTCGAGCATCTGGTCCTGCTCGGCGATGGGCTCGAGCAGGTGCGACATCAGCGTCTCGAGGTTCTGCAGGCGTGGCTGCAGCGCCGCGTCGGCTTCCTGACGCGCCTTCAGCTGGCCGGCGTGGAAGCCGTCCTTCTCGCCGGTGGAGAAGCCCTCGTTGTAGGCCTCCTGACGGATCGCCTCGAGCTCGTCGAGCGTCAGCGGCTTGACCTCTTCCTCCGGCACTTCCTCGATCTGCGGCTGTTCGTCGAGCTCCGGCTCGGGTTCCGGCTCGGGCTCGGGGACCGGCCGCGCCGGGTCGAAGCTGGGCAGCGACCAGCGGTCGAAGCCCGCGGTATCCCGCGCGCGAATCAGCTCGCTGAGCTTGTCCTCATCCTTGACCAACTTAGATCATCTCCTCGCCGCCCTTGCCACCCAGCACGATTTCGCCGGATTCGGCCATGCGCCGGGCAATGGTGAGGATTTCCTTCTGCGCGCCTTCCACTTCGCTGACGCGCACCGGGCCCTTGGCCTCGAGGTCGTCGCGCAGCAGTTCGGCGGCACGCTTGGACATGTTGCGGAAGATCTTCTCGCGGATCGCCTCGTCCGAGCCCTTGAGGGCCAGCACCAGCACGTCCGAGGAGACCTCGCGCAGCAGCGCCTGGATGCCACGGTCGTCGACATCGGCAAGGTTGTCGAAGACGAACATCAGGTCTTCGATCTGGCCCGACAGGTCTTCGTCGACTTCGCGGATGGCGTCCATCAGCGCGCCTTCGACCGAGCTGTCGAGGTAGTTCATGATGTCCGCCGCGCGCTTCACGCCGCCCATGGTGGTGCGGGTGGAGTTGGCGTTGCCGGCGAACTGCTTCTCCAGGATCAGGTTCAGTTCCTTGAGCGCGGAGGGCTGCACGGTATTCAGCGAGGACACGCGCAGGATGATGTCCAGGCGCACCTTGTGGTCGAAGTGGCTGAGCACTTCGCCGGCCTGGTCCGGGTCGAGGTAGGCGACCACGATGGCCTGGATCTGCGGGTGCTCGTAGCGGATCACGTCGGCCACGGCGCGCGGCTCCATCCACTTCAGGCTGTCTAGGCCGCTGGTATTGCCGCCCAGCAGGATGCGGTCGATGAGGTTGTTCGCCTTGTCCTCGCCCAGGGCCTGGGTGAGCATCTTGCGGATGTAGCTGTCGGCGCCGACGCCCAGGCTGGTCTGGTCACCCACGATCTCGACGAACTCGCCCATCACCTGCTCGACCTGCTCGCGGTGCACGTTGCGCATCTGCGCCATGGCCACGCCGACCTTCTGCACTTCCTTCGGGCCCATGTGGCGCAGCACCTGCGCGGCATCGGTCTCACCCAGGGAGAGCAGCAGGATGGCGGCCTTGTCGACCTTGTTCAGTTTGGCGCTCATGCGGGCTTCACTCATCGGAATTGATCCAGTCCTTCACTACCTGGGCAACGCGCCCCGGGTCCTGGGCGACCAGTGTCTTGATCGCATTCAATTGTGCATCGTACCCCTCGGAGGGGCTGGGCAGCAGGATGCTGGCCGGGCCACCGAGGCTCACGCGGTCCTCGGAGAGTTCGCCCTCCAGACCACCCAACTCGCCCAGGCCACCTTCGCCTGCGGCGCCACCGCCCACCAGGGCCTTGCTCTTGTTGCCCGACAGGTTGTTCAGTACCGGGCGTAGCACGCCCAGCACCAGCACCAGGATGAAGACGATGCCCAGCACCTGCTTGACCACATCCCAGAACCAGGGCTGCGAGTAGAACGGCGGCGCGGCAATTTCATCACCCAGCTCCGGGGCGAACGGTGCGTTGATCACGCTGACGCTGTCGCCGCGGCTGGCGTCATAGCCTACCGCGTCCTGCACCAGGCGGGTAAAGCGCCCCAGCTCGTCGGCGGTCCAGGGCTGGTGGCTGACTTCGCCGGTCTTCGGATCGGCGATCATGCGGTCATCCAGCACCACCGCGACGGAAAGCCGGCGCAGGCGACCCTGCTGCTGCTTGGTGTAACTCACCGAGCGGTCCAGTTCGTAGTTGCGGGTATTCTGCTGGCGCTTGTCGGTCGGGTACGGCGCCAGTTCCGGCTTGCCGGTCTTCGGATCGATGATCGGCTGGCCGTTGGCGTCCTTGAGCGGCTGGCCGGGCGCGACGAAATCCGCAGCGGCGTTCTGGCCAGTGGTCTGCGGTGCTGTGGCCGGGCCCGGCGGCTGGTTCGACAGCGCGCCCGGCACGCCCTGCGGGCCGTTGCTGTTCTGCCGTTCTTCGTTGTTGCTCTGCTCGCTGCGCAGGGCCGGCTGGTCCGGGTTGAACGACTCGGAGGTGGATTCCACCGCACTGAAGTCAACGTCGGCGGAGACCTCGGCCTTGTAGCGGCCATTGCCCAGCACCGGCGCCAGGATGCTGTGTACGCGCTGGGTGAAGTTGGTTTCCATGCGCCGGGTGAAGTCGAACTGCTTGCCGGCCATGGTCAGCTCGGAGAGCTCCTGCTGGTCGGAGAGCAGGTTGCCCTTCTGGTCGACCACGGTGACCTGGGACTTGTCCAGTTCCGGCACGCTGGTGGCGACCAGGTTGACGATGGCCAGCACCTGGCTCGGCTCCAGGGTGCGCCCCGGATACAGCTCGACCAGCACCGAGGCGCTGGGCTTGCGGTCGTCACGGACGAACACCGAGCTTTTCGGAATCGCCAGGTGCACGCGCGCACCCTTGACGTTGTTCAGGCTGGAAACGGTGCGCGCCAGCTCGCCTTCCAGGCCGCGACGGTAATTGGTCGCTTCCATGAACTGGCTGGTGCCCAGCGCCTGCTCCTTGTCGAGAATCTCGAAGCCGACGTTGCTGTCGGTCGGCGCGAGGCCCGCGCCGGCGACTTTCATGCGCGCCCGGCCCAGGTCGTCGGCCTTCACCAGCAGCGCGCCGGAGTTGGGCTCGATCTTGTAGCCGATGTCGGCGGCGGACAGCGCTTCGACCACCTTGTTGGCGTCGACACCATTGAGGCTGCCATACAGCGGCTTGTAGTCCGGCTGCTGCGACCACAGCACCATGCCGAAACCGATGGCGATGCTCGCGGCAAGGCCAACCAGCAGGCCGACCTGGCGCAGTACCGGCATGTCCGCGAGGTTCTCGAGGAAAGCCAGGCCCAGCAACGGCTTTTTCGGCGCGTCGGCACCGACCTTGGCCGGAACCTGACTGTCAACAACGGAGGCTTGGGACATTACCTACGATCCTCGCCGCTCAAACCGGCATCTGCATGATGTCCTGGTACGCCTGCACGAGCTTGTTGCGTACCTGGGTCATTGCCTGGAAAGAAACACCAGCCTTCTGCGAGGCGATCATCACATCGGTGAGATCGACACCGCTTTGCCCCATCTCGAAAGCGGAGGCCATGTCGGAAGCGACCTGCTGGGTAGCGTTCACCTTGTCCACCGCCTGGCCAAGCATCTGCGAGAAGCTCGGCGCCCCCGGCTCGACCGGCGCGGCCTGCGTCTTCGCCTTGGCCATGGCCTCCATTTGCATGGAACGCATTTCCAGCAACAGACGATTGAACTCGACACCCTGACTCATCACTTACCCCTCCGACTGGCCGCAGTTTTTTGACACTACGCGGCGCTTTGCAGAGGTGATTGCAACTTGGGTGCCAGGTTTTCGGGGTGCAGGAAAAATGCGAGAGATAGCTCTGGGATGGGGACTGCAGGCTGAGTGACCAGGTGATTCGGGCAGAGGTACTGGCGTACGGTCAAGGACCCCTCACCCCAGCCCTCTCCCAGAGGGAGAGGGGGCAGGTCGGCGTGGCCGGACGGGCCGCCAGCACTCAGCCAGCAAGCCAGCAAGCCGGAAATTTCGCCACAACAGAACACTGAGCGTGAAGTGCAAGACAAAATCCCCTCACCCCAACCCTCTCCCGGAGGGAGCGGGGGCAGGTCGGCGTGGCCGGTTAGACAGGCATTCCGCCGGACATCGCGCTACAGCAGAACGGACGCCAATCCCCAGCCGGCAGAGGACGGCCCCCTCTCCCTTTGGGAGAGGGCTGGGGTAAGGGTAATCATCCCGCGCCGGACTCAACCTCCAATCGAAGCGCCTCCAGCACCGAATCCATCCTCACCAGCACGTCGTGATTCCAGTACCGCAAAACACGAATCCTCTGCCCCGCCAGCCACGCATCGCGCTCGCAGTCATGAGCAGACTGCAGATGCTGCCCACCATCCAGCTCCACCGCCAATTTCAAGTCATGGCAGTAGAAATCCAGCACATAGATTCCGCACGGCACCTGCCGACGGAACTTCAGGCCGAGAAATCGCCGATCACGTAGCGCGCCCCAAAACCTCCGCTCGGCGTCGGTTTGCTGTCGCCGCATTTGGCGCGCAAATTCCACCTCGTCCATCACGATCTCCTGAGTCAGCCCAGGAGAAAAGCTCCAGCATTTCCTCACGCCTGGCAGCCAGAAGAGTTCGTCGACATATCAGCGAATACGCCGAGTCACACCAAGAAAAGGCCCGCACAAGTGCGGGCCAAGAGGGGGTTGTCGGTCAGTGCCTCAACTGGCGTAGAGATACGCCTCCACATCCATGCCCGCATCGCGCATCTGCGCGAGCTTGTAGCGCAGGGTGCGCGGGCTGATGCCCAGGCGCTCGGCGGCCTCCTTGCGCCGGCCGCGCTCGCTGCGCAGGGTGTCGATGATCATCTGGAACTCGCGGCGCTTGAGGTCTTCGCCCAGTTGCCCGGCCTCGGCGGAGACCGGCGACGGAATTTCGACGCTGCCCGGAGCCGGTGCCGCCAGTGCGGACGGAACGGCCGCCAGCAGCGGGCGCGGGGCCAGGCCGATGGGCGCGGTCAGGCACAGGTCGGCGGCCTGCACCTGGCCGCCCTGCTGGAGGATCAGCGAGCGCTGGATGGCGTTGTCCAGTTCACGCACGTTGCCTGGCCAGGGGTGCGCCAGCAAAGCGGCGCGGGCGTCGTCGGCCAGGATTACCGGCGCGTGGTTCATCTTGCGCACGTACTTGGCCAGCAGGCGCTCGGCCAGCGGCAGGATGTCGGCGGGACGCTCGCGCAGCGGGCGCCATGCCAGCGGGAAGACCGACAGGCGATAGTAGAGGTCTTCGCGGAAGCGGCCGGCGGCCACCTCGCCGAGCAGGTCGCGGTTGGTGGTGGCGAGCACGCGGATGTCCAGGCTGATCGGCTTGCGTGCGCCGACGCGTTCCACTTCGCGCTCCTGCAGTACGCGCAGCAGCTTGGCCTGCAGGGCCAGCGGCATCTCGGAGATCTCATCGAGCAGGATGGTGCCGCCATCGGCCAGTTCGAACTTGCCCGGCTGCGCGGCGATGGCGCCGGTGAAAGCACCCTTCTCGTGGCCGAACAGGGTGGCCTCGAGCATGTTGTCCGGAATCGCCGCGCAGTTGATCGCGACGAATGGCTTGCCGACGCGTGGCGACTGCTGGTGAATGTATTGCGCCAGGACTTCCTTGCCGGTACCGGACTCGCCGGAAATGAGCACGGTGGAATCGCTGCGTGCCACCCGGGCAGCCAGCTCCAGCAACTGCCGGCTGGCCGGCTCCAGTGCCACCGGGCCTTCACCGGCGCTGGCGGGCACGGCGCCCAGCGCATGGCGGGCCACCAGTTCCAGCAGCGCACGCGGCTCGAACGGTTTGACCAGGTAATCGGCAGCCCCCTGGCGCATTGCATCCACGGCACGATCGACCGCGCCATAGGCGGTCATCAGCAGCACCGGCAGGTGCGGGTAGCGCTTGCGGATCAGGCCGAGCAGCTGGTGCCCGTCCATGCCCGGCATGTTCACGTCACTGATCACCAGACTGAAGGCGTCTTTCTCCAGTGCCGGCAGCGCGGCCTCGGCACAATCGACGGCGATGAAATCATGCCCGCCGAGCGACAGGGTGTCACAGAGGGCTTCACGAAGGGCGCGGTCGTCTTCGACCAGCAGGACTTTGGCGGCCATGGAAATCACTCCTCGTGGACGACGGGTTGAGCCAGGATCAACGGCAGGATCAGGGTGGCGCAGGTACCGACTCCAGGGCGCGAGCGCAGGCTCAGCTCGCCCTGGTGGGCCTTGGCGACGGCTTTCACCACGGCCAGGCCGAGACCGGTGCCGGTGGTCTTGGTGGTGAAGAACGGTTCGCCCAGGCGCGCCAGGGTTTCGCCGCTCATGCCCGGGCCGTTGTCGCTGATGGACAGGCGCAGGCTGTTGTCACGCTGGTACAGGTGCACTTTCAGGCGCACGTCGCGGCCGGCAGCCTGGATGGCGTTCTCCACCAGGTTGAGCACGGTGCCGACCAGGGTGTCGCGATTGCACAGCAGTTCGCCCACACGGGCGTCGCACTGCCAGCGCACGTTCAGGCCGGCGACATGGGATTCGGCGGCGGCGCGCAGGCTGGCGAAGAGTTGATTGGGCAGCAGGCGATCGGGCAGCGGCAGTTCGCCCCGGGCGAACACCAGCATGTCGCGCACCTGGCTTTCCAGTTCATGCAGGCGCTCCTTGATGCGGCCGGCGAAACGCTGCTGCTGCTCGACCGGCAGCTCGCCTTCGCTCAGGTGGCCGGCATAAAGCATGGCGGCGGACAGCGGGGTGCGAATCTGGTGGGCCAGCGAGGCGACCATCCGGCCCAGCGCGGACAGGCGTTCGTGGCGGGCCAGTTGATCCTGCAGGCGACGGGTTTCCGTCAGGTCGTTGAGCAGCACCAGTTGGCCGGGCTCGCCGTTCAGCGGGCGGATGGCGATGGACACGCGACGGCCATCGCGCAGGGAAACTTCATGACCATCGTCGGCGCGCGGGGCAAAACTGCGGGAGATCACCTCGCGCCAGAGCATGCCCACCAGCGGCTTGCCGAGCAGCGCCACCGCCACCGGATTGGCGTCGCGCACGACACCCTGGCCGTCGATCACGATGACGCCGCCGGGCAGCACGTCGAGCAGGCTTTGCAGCCGGTTGGCCAGGCGCTCCTTCTCGGCCAGCTCCTGCATGCGCTGCGCGCTGACCAGGGCAAGTTCACCCTTCAGCTCGGTGACGCGGGCTTCCAGCAGGCTGTAGGACTGGTTGAGCTGGCTGGACATCTGGTTGAACAGCGCGAAGGTCTGCTCCAGATGGGCACGGCTCTGCTGCTCCACCGGCACCTGCAGTGGATCTGCAGTGAGCTGGGAAGCAAGTTCAGTCTGGCGATTGGGGGCGGGCATCATGCGGGTTTCCTCATCCGTCCGACGGCGTGAATCTGTCGGTCGGATGAGTCTTAGCAAACCCCGTGCCTAAAATTTACTCGTTATATTTCAATGACTTGAAAATACGAGCACGACGGAAGCGTCAATCCTCCGCCATTTCCTCTTCGCGACGGCTCATGCCGTACTTGCGCATCTTCTCCACCAGGGTGGTGCGGCGGATGCGCAGGCGTTCGGCGGCGCGCGCGACCACGCCACTGGCGTCGTCGAGCGCCTGCTGGATCAGGCCCTGTTCCAGGTTGGCCAGGTAATCCTTCAGGTCGATGCCTTCGGCCGGCAGCATGGCCGGCGAGTCGAGACCCGGCAGCCCGGCGGTGATCGCCGCGCGCTCTTCCAGTTCCTCGCGCAGGCTGGTCGCCAGTTGCTCGTCCTCGTCGTCGACGTGTCGGAACTTCTTCGGCAGCTCGCCCACGCCGATCACGCCATAGGGATGCATGATCGCCAGGCGCTCGACGAGGTTCGCCAGCTCGCGCACGTTGCCCGGCCAGTCGTGGCGGCAGAGCGACATGATGGCGGCGGAGTTGAAGCGGATCGAACCGCGCTTCTCGTGCTCCATGCGCGAGATCAGCTCGTTCATCAGCAGCGGGATGTCCTCCACGCGTTCACGCAGCGGAGCCATCTCGATGGGGAAGACGTTGAGGCGGTAGTACAGGTCCTCGCGGAAACTGCCGTCCTCTATCATCTTCTCGAGGTTCTTGTGGGTCGCGGCGATGATGCGCACGTCGACGTTCTGCGTCTTGTTGCTGCCCACGCGTTCGAAGGTGCGCTCCTGCAGCACGCGCAGCAGCTTGACCTGCATCGGCAGCGGCATGTCGCCGATCTCGTCGAGGAACAGGGTGCCGCCATTGGCCAGTTCGAAGCGCCCTGCCCGGCTGGTGATGGCGCCGGTGAAGGCGCCTTTCTCATGGCCGAACAGTTCGCTTTCCAGCAGCTCCGCGGGGATCGCGCCGCAGTTGACCGGTACGAAGGGCGCGTCGCGGCGCTTGGAGTGGTAGTGCAGGTTGCGCGCCACCACTTCCTTGCCGGTGCCGGACTCGCCGAGGATCAGCACGCTGGCGTCGGTGTCGGCGACCTGCTGCATCATCTGGCGCACCTGCTGGATGGCACGGCTGGTGCCGACCAGGCTGCGGAACAGGTTCGGCTCGCGCTGGCGGCCACGCTCGCGGGCCTGGTCGTACATCTCGCGATAGACCTGGGCGCGGTGCAGGGAGTCGAGCAACTTGTTGTAGCTGGGCGGCATCTCGAGGCTGGCCAGCACGCGGCGGCGCAACTCTTCGGGCCACTCATTGGGCACCGGCTCGCCCATCAGCAGGACGGGCAGGTATTCGTCCCAGGCCGCGAGCTGCTTGAGCAGCTCCAGCGCCCCACCCTTGCTCTCCACAGCGCCGACCAGCACGCAGAGTACGTCACGGCTGCCATTGGGCAGCGGCTCGACGACCTGACGCCAGTCACGGCTGTTGCACGACAGCTGGTCTTCACCCAGGAAGCTGATGATCACCGAGAGGTCCCGGCAACGGTCCTGGTTGTCATCGATCACGAGGATTTTGGTTTCGCGCCACATCTTAGCTTGTCATCCCGGGCTTGAAGGCCGACCTACGGCGGCTGACACGATCTGGCCACAGCACAATTTCCTCGTGCTAGCCAGCATTTGGCCACTAGTTAAGTCAAAATTGTGGCTCGAGTCAAATTTATGGCGTGTTTTTTTTGGTGCAGCCCGACGAAGGGTGTTGATCCCTGTCATGGCAATTGAAGTGCAGCGTAGTTCGAAGCGGAGGCGGCGGCCACCGGCACCTGGCCGATCACCGCCGAAAGAGAGCCGATCCGGATGGATCAGCCAAACATCTGATAAACCTTGGCGCCCTTGCTGGAGCGATGCACGGCGGTCAGCTCCGCGCCGATGGCGGTGCGCTGGGCGGTGCACACCTGGACCAGTTCGGCATACAGCGCCAGCAACTGTTCCATGGTTTCGCGCAGGGCTTGCTCGTCGCGCTCGGCGTCCTGCATGGCCACGTCGACCTGCTCGCGGCACTGCCGGTCGAGGTCGCCAATGGCTTCCCAGTCCTTGTTGTGCATGGCGGCGCTCAGGGCGGCGCGAGTCTCGTTGAGTTGAAGCATGGCCTGGCTCATGACTAATCCTTCCTTCAGGCGGCGATAGCGTCCCAGCCCGATTTTACCTCACGCAGCAGACCCGAGACTTCGTCGAGGATCGCCGCGTCGCCGTTGCGGTTGGCCTCCAGCAGACGCTCGGTCATGTAACCGTAGAGGCGGTCCAGATTCAGCGCCAGTTCGCCACCCGCTTCCGCGTTCAGCGCTTCGCGCAGGCCGCCGACGATACCGATGGCCTTGCTGATCAGCTCGCCGCGTTCGGCCATCTGGCCGCGCTCGATGGCGCCACGGGCCTGGGCCAGACGCTCCAGTCCGCCCTGCATGAGCAACTGGATCAGGCCGTGCGGCGAGGCTTCGGCGACGCGCGCTTCCAGGCTGACTTGCTGGTATTGCTTCATGGCTTTCATGGCGTACATGGCAGGCTCCTGCTGCAAATTCTCTTACTGACCAAGGTATCGGCCGGTATTGCAGGAGCTTTATCGTCGGAGGCAATTTTTTTTCGAGGCGGGCGCGGCGCTGCTGTTGCCGCGCCCGCTCAGGGGAATCAGCTCTTGTTGGCGAAGGGCATGCTGTTGAGCTGGGAAAGCAGTTGGTCGCCGGTCTTGCTCAGTTGCGCCACCAGGTTGTCCATGGCGGAGAACTGCTTGTTCAGGCGGTCCTGCAGCGCGGCGATGCGGGTGTCCAGGTCCTTCTGCTGCTTGTCGACGCTGCTGATGGTCTTCTGCAGCATGTCGGTCCGCTGGTCGAGGATACCGGCCGAATCGGTGTAGGGCTTCAGGCGGGTGGTCAGGCGGCTGGCCAGGCCATTGTCGCCAGTGAAGTACGCGGCCACGCCCTCGAAGTCGGTGCTGACGGCCTTGGTCAGTTTGTCGTCGTTGATCTTCAGGGTGCCGTCCTTGGGATCGGTGGTGATCCCCAGGCTGGCCAGCGTGTTGTAGGTGCCGCCGCCTTCGCCCGGAGTGGTGATCTCGCTGCGCACGGCACTGAGCAGCGAACGCACGGACGAGTCACCCACCAGCGCGCCGGTGACCGGTGTTTTATCGTCACCGACCGAAGTCACCTTGGTCTGCGTGTTGGTGAAGGAGATTAGGGTGTTGTAGGCGTCGACGAACTTCTGCACGTTCGCCTTCACCCCGGCCTCGTCGCGGGCGACGGTCAGGGTCACGGGCGTATCCGCGGCGGTCACCTTGGTGAGGTTGATGCTCACGCCCTCGATGGCCGAGGTGACGGTGTTGGTGTCGCTCACCACCGACAGGCCGTCGACGGTCAGCCTGGCGCTTTGCGCCTTGGTCACGTAGCCGCCCAGCCCGGCCGCCTTCTCGGCGTCGGTCAGCGAGGCCAGGCTCTTGGCGGTGCTCGGGTCGAAGGCCAGCTTGCTCAGGCTGGTGTCGCCGTCGCTGCCTTCGCCGGAAATCGCCACCTTGATGTCCTTGCCGTCACCGGACTTGGTGCTGTTGAGCACCAGGCGCGAACCGGAGGAGTCGGTGACGATGGTGGCCGTCACGCCGGAGGTGGAGGATTGCTTGTTGATCGCGTCGCGCACCCCGCCCAGGGTGTTGTTGCTGCTGTCGATCTGCAGGTCGAGGACTTCGGTATCACCCAGCGAGATGCTCATCTTGCCGCTGTTGAACTTGGCGTCGGCGCTGTTGGCGATCGACTGCAGGGCCACCTTGCTGCTGGCGGCCAGCTGCGAGACCTGGATCTGATAACTGCCGGCGGCGGCACTCTGGCTCGCGGTGGCCTTGAACACGCTGTCGTCGGAGGACTTGGCGGTACGCGCGAGGAACGACGAAGGGCTGTTGAGGGTGCTCAGCGCGGTCTGGAAGGCGCTGATGGCACTCTTGAGCGAACCGAGGGAGGTGAGCTTGGTGGTGGCGTTTTTCTCCAGCGTGTCCAGCTGGGTCTGCTTGGGCGCCTTTTCCAGTGCGACAATCGACGAGATCAGGCTCGAATAATCGTTGCCCGTCGCGATTCCGGTTACACCTGCCATGTTCCACCTCCGTCAAAATTCTGCGTGCAATGATCCTTGCCGGATAACCAGAGCAAGCACCATGCCAAGAGTCCTTGGCCCCGTCAGGCCTGCGCTTCGAACATCAGGCTGCGCATATCGTCGAGCTGGGCGGCAAGCTTCAGCACTTCCTCGGAAGGAATTTGCCGCACCACCTTGCCGGATTCGCCGTCGATGACCTTCACCACCACTTCGCCGGTGGAGTCGTCGATGCTGAAATTCAGGTTGCGCGTCACCGACTGAGCATAGGACTGCATGCTCTTCACGGCCGAATCGATCTGGCCACGCTTGTCGGCAGCGCTGGCCGCATCCGCAGGCTGCACTTCGCCAGCGGCGCGGGGGGTTCCCGTCGGGTTCGGCGTGGCGGTGCCGCGCGCGTTACCCAGCAGGCTGGTCGAAGCGATGTTCACGATATCCATCTTCATCCCCTCGGAAAAGGCAAAAAGGAGGAAGGGTTTCCCCCTCCTCCTGTGGCTGCCTCAGAACTCGCTCCGGTATTAACGGAGCAGGCTGAGTACCGACTGCGGCAGCTGGTTGGCCTGGGCCAGGATCGCGGTACCAGCCTGTTGCAGCACTTGGTTCTTCGACAGCGACGCGGTTTCGGCGGCGAAGTCGGTGTCCTTGATGCGGCTACGGGCGGAGGTGGCGTTTTCCGCGATGTTGGTCAGGTTGTCGATGGTGTTGGTGAAGCGGTTCTGCACGGCACCGAGGTCGGCACGCTGGGAGTCGATCGCGGCCAGGGCGTTGTCGATCACCGAGACGGCACGCTGGGCGCCATCGGCGGTGGAGATATCCACATCGGCGACGGTGGACAGGGTGGCCTTGCTGGCGCCGAACACACCGCTGGAGGTGCCGGTCAGGGCGTAGGAGGTGGAGGAGTTCAGCTGTACGTAGCCGATCGCCTTGCCGCCTGCCGCTGCCACGTTGGTGGAGGTGCCGAAGGTGCCGTCGGAGCCCTGGGAAGCCACGTCGATGGTACCGGTGGCGCCAGCGGAGTCAGCACCGAAGACGATGTTCTCGCCGGTAGCCGAAGTGATGGTCACCTTGTCGGTCTTGGCGTCGTAGTTGGCGCTGACGTTCAGTTTGCCGGCGTTGGAGTTGATCTGGTCGGCCAGGTCCTTGGTGCTGGTGACACCGACGATGGAAACCTGCTGGCTACCAACCGACAGGCTGAAGCTGGCGGCGCCGGAGGTGATGTTCACGTCAGCCTGAACCACGTTACGGGCAGTGGCGGACAGACCGGAGATGGCGCCGTCGAAGTTGCTGGCGATGTCCTTGGCGCTGTCGCCCGAGGCGACCGCAACGGTCTTGGTTTCGCCGTTGCCGACCACGGTGATGTTGGTGGCAGTGAAGCCTGCACCGCTACCGACGACGCTGGAAGTGGTGGTGGTACCAGCAGCCGAAGCACCGGTGCTGTTGGTCGAAGCGCCGCCACCGACCTGGTACGAACCCAGGGAAGTGGAAGAGGCGTTCTTCAGGGTCACGTCGATGGTTTCGTAGGCGTTGGAACCGACCTGGAAGCTGGTGGTGCCAAAGGAACCGTCGAGCAGCTTGCGACCACCGAAGGTGGTGGTGTCGGCGATACGGCTCAGTTCAGCCTGCTGGGCAGCCACTTCTTTCTGCAGGGCGGCACGGTCGGCGTCGCTGTTGGAGCCGGTGGCGGACTGGATGGACAGGTCGCGGATACGCTGCAGGATGTTGGTGGACTGCTGCAGGGCACCTTCAGCGGTCTGCGCCAGGGAGATACCGTCGTTGGCGTTGCGGGTAGCCTGGTTCAGGCCACTGATCTGGCTGGTCAGACGGTTGGAGATCTGCAGGCCGGCGGCGTCGTCCTTGGCGCTGTTGATGCGGTAGCCGGTGGACAGACGCTGCAGCGAGGTGTTCAGCGCGTTGGACGAACCGTTCAGGTTGCGCTGGGTGTTCAGAGAGGCAATGTTGGTATTGACGGTAAGGGCCATGATGGTCTCCTTCAGTGGTCCTGTTAGTTCCTGAGCTTGCGATATCTCGGCCTGCTTGCTCAGGTACCCCAAGAATTCGCATACGTCCTACTTATCGGCGCCCCTGCGAAGAGCTTTAGAAAAAAACAGGAAGTTTTTTTTCCTGTTGGTTTTCAGCTTGTTAGCTGACCTTCGCAGAGAGTTCCAGGCGCCTTCGAGGAAGATTTTCCTGCCGCTTGCGCCAGCATTTCGCGGGTCCGCGGCGGGCAGTGCCAGCACGGACTCCCAGCAAATCGGCGGGCGCGGCCATTCCTTTAGGAGATCTTCGCGACACGTCGCCAGTGGCCCGGCGTGCCGGCCAGGCAAAAAGAAAGGGCCCCCGGTCTCCCGGCGGCCCTTCTGGTCAGGCGCGTGGCCGGATCAGTCCGGCAGCCAGGCGCGCCCCCAGTTCAGCAGGTTTTCGCCTTCCAGCATCCAGTCGCGGCGCACCCTGGCTTGCAGCTCGTCGCCGATCCGCGCCGTGGCGTCGAGGTCGGACAGGTGCATGCGGATCGCGTCGACCCAGTCGCGGTAGCGGTTCTTCACCCGCGTCACCGGCAGATCGCCGCGATAGCAGAGCACATCGCTGCACACCACCGGGAAGCCGAGCACGCCGTACTCGAGCAGGCGCAGGTTGCTCTTGCAATCGTTGAAGCGGTTCTGCTCCAGCGGCGCCAGCGCCAGGTCCAGGTCCAGCGAGGCCAGGCGCTCGGGGTAGTCCGCAATGGCGACGCCCGGGTAGTACTCGCTGACATAGGGCCGCAGCTTGTCCGGACAGAGGCCGAAGAACACCCAGTCGACCTCGTCGGCCAGGTCGCGAACCACATCGGCGATGAGCTCCAGGTCACCGGTGTGCCCTACCCCACCCGCCCAGCCAACGCGCGGCTTGCGGCCAACGCGGCGGCGGCTGGTGCGGCCTTCCCACCAGTCGACCGGCAAACGGTTGGGCAGCACGCGGATGTCGCTGTGCAGATCGGCCAGGGATTCGGCCAGCGCGTCGGTGGAGACCACGAAGCGGTCGCACATCGATACCGCGCGCCGCAGCGAGCGCAGGATGTCCCTGGGCATCTCGTCGCGGTGCAGGCTCTTGAGCGGCAGGTTGGGCAGGTAGTCATCGAGTTCATAGACGCGGAAGCTGCGGTTGAACGCCTTCATCTGCTCGATGGCATCGAGCTGCGCGTCAGTCACCTGGCGCTGCAGTACCACGCTGTCGGCGTCGAAACGCTGCAGTTCCACCGGGTCCAGCAGGTTGCTGCTCAGCGCACCTTCCAGCAGACCTTGCCGCTGCATCGCCAGGAACGGTTGCCGCACGCGGTAGTGACCGCAGCCAGTGGCGTCGGCCGGATAGGCCACCACGCGCGGCATCAGCGGCTGCACGAAGGGCTGCCAGGCGACGCCTCGGGCGACGTCCAGTTCGAAGCCGGCACGCTGCAGGCTCAGGTTCGGGTTGTAGGCCGGGTCCTGCGCCAGCAGGGGCAGCCACTTGCGGTACATGGCCTGCTGCTCGCCGCGGAAGCGACGCAGCTTGGCTTCGCGCTGATCCGCGGCCAGTTCGCGCTGGCTCACGCTGCCCTCGTGCAGCAACGCGGCGTAGGGCGTCCACAGGGTCAGGTAGCCCGCCTCGCGCACCTTCAGGCAAAGGTCGACGTCGTTGTAGGAGACCTTGAAGTCCACCTCGTCCATGCCCCCGACGGCCTCGTAGACCTCACGACGGATCAGCAGGCAGGCCGCGGTGACCGCGCTGTAGTCCTGGTCCACCAGCAGCCGCTGCATATAGCCGGCAGCGTGTTGCGGATCGCCAATGAACGGATGGTCGGCCGGGCCGTTCAGGCCGAGGATCACCCCGCCATGCTGGATGCGCCCGTCCGGGTAATGCAGCTTGGCGCCGACAATCCCGACCTCGGGGCGACGACCATGGTTGAGCAACTCGTCGAGCCAGTCGGCGTCGACCACTGCCGTATCGTTGTTCAGCAGCACCAGGTACTCGCCCTTGGCTTCGCGTGCCGCGGCATTGTTGATCGCCGAGAAGTTGAACGGCCCCGGATAGCGCAGCACACGCACCTGGGCGCTGCCCATCGACTCGATGCCGGCAAGCCACTGGCGGGCTTCTTCGGTCTGGCTGTCATTGTCGATGATGAGGATCTCGAAGTGCTCGTAGCGGGTCTTCTCGAGGATGCTCTCGACGCAGCGGCGCAGGATGGCCAGCTGGTCCTTGGTCGGGATCAGGATCGAGACCAGCGGTTGCTGCGGATAGTCGTAGCGAATCCGGTTGACCCCCGGCGTCACGCCGGCCTGCAGTGTGTGCGGCACGCCCAGCCGTGCCAGGTGGGCGGCGATCAGCGCCGCGCCATGCTGGCGAACCTCGTCGCTGACCAGCCACTCGGCGAACGGCACGGCGGCGTGGCAGAGCACTTCGGCGACGTGGCCAACGCTGTCCAGGCCGAAGGTTTCCGCGGCGCGCAGTTGCAGGTCCTGTACACAGAGCCCGGCGAACTCGGCGCGCAGGCCGCCCAGCTCGTCCAGGCATTCGCGCGCTACGCAGAGATTGCGCCCGGTGTAGGGGTAGCTGCGCAGCAGGTCGAGGTTGAAGTCCGGCTTGAAGATCGGCGTATGGCTCTGGTCACCCTCCAGCCGGTCCTCGTCGACGTAGTAGCAGCGCGCCGGCAGGCCCGAGAGGATACGATCGGCCAGCAACAGCAACGCGTGCTCGGCCAGGCGGTCACCCGCCGGCAACAGGTAGAACCACTCTGCGTCACTGCCGGCGAGGTGCCGGGCGACACGCTCCCAGAACTGCTGGGAGGTTTCCCCCGCCTCACCAGGCAGCCAGGTGGAGGGCGCCGCCAACTGCTGTGCGGCGACACTGGCAAGGCTGCTCTGCGCGGCCGCCTCTGCCCCTCCCAGCACCACGACTTCGAAGCGCGGGCCGGGGTGATCGCCCAGGCGCCGCTGGAAAGCGCTCAACTGCTGCGCGCTCAGGCGGTGGCAATAGCGGAACTCCACCGGCGTGACGGGGCCGGCGCCAGCACCGGCGCGCTCGCGATCCAGCTCGGCGAGAAATTCCGCACGCGCCTGCTGCACGCTGCCATCGGTCTCGATGGCATGCCGCTCATAGAGGCGACGGAACAAGGCGGGGAAGTTCTTGCGCTCGCGCGCGCTCATGCGCTGCTCGGGGTTTTCCTGACGAACATGAACCTGCACGGTTTCTTCGGCGACATGGCTGAAGCGGCGGCCGACGGACAGGCGCAGGAGCATGTCCCAATCCTCCAGCGCGCTGAGGCCTTCATCGAAACCACCGACCTCGTCGATCCAGCTGCGCGGGTGGGTCCAGGCATTCACCGGGATGAAGTTCTGCACCTGCAGGCGGGCCAGGTCGAACTCGCCATGGACCGGCGAAGACTGCCGGGACAGCTCCTGGCGGCGTCCGCCCTCCAGGCTTTCGAGCACGTAGCGGGTGTCGGTATAGACCAGGCACTCGGCATCGGCATGGGCCGCGGCGTGCCGCTGGAAGTGCTGCGGCAGCAGCGTGTCGTCGTCGTCCAGGTAGGCCAGGTAACGCCCGCGGGCCTGGCGGATCGCGGCATTGCGGGCGGCGGAAAGGCCACTGTTGCGCCCCAGCCGCAGGTAGCTGATGGGGAATTCGTAGCCCTGCAGCAACTGCTCCACCGGCTCGCCGCAATCATTGACCAGTACCACCTCGAAGTCCTGGAAGGTCTGTGCTGCCAGGCTTGCCAGGGCATCGCGAAGGAGCTCGGGACGGTTGAAGGTGGTCAGGATCACCGAGAACAACGGCTCCGCCCCGGCAGCGGCGGCCGGCGTGTCGAAGAGCTGGCGACGAATCGCCGCGCTGCGCTCGCGCACCTGTTCGCGAACCTCGCTCGAGGCACCGTTCAGGCGCTGCTGGAAGAGATTCCAGATGGGCTCGGCAGCCGCCCGCAGGCGCGGCAGCAGGTCGGGCTGCGCGAGGCAGTATTCGAGCAGGAAGGCATGCTCGAGCGTCGGCCCATCACCGCCGTAGAACGTCTGGGAAATCTGCCCGGAGTGCACCCGGTAGCCCACGGTCGGGCGCCGCACGAAGACGAAATCCGGCGCCACCCGGGCAATGCGAATCCAGAACTCCCAGTCGCCGGCGATCATGCCCTCGTGCAGCAGGCGGCCGTTCTCCAGGCGAATCCGCTCGTACACCGAACGGCGCAGCATGACCGCGGAGGGGGTGATGTAGTTGTCGTGGCGAAGCAGGTCGACCACCTCGTCGCGGCCGCCCACATAGGACCGCGTGGCATGCGCGGGATGCTCGGCATAGCGCACCAGGTTGCCGTGCTCGTCGATCCAGTTGCACTGGCTGTAGGCAAGCGCGGCTTGCGGGTGGTCTTCCAGCGCCTGGAACAGCGACTGCAGGTGACCCGGATAGAGGAAATCGTCGGAGCCCAGCACCACGACGTAGCGGCCGCGGCCCGACTCGAAACAGCGGGTGGCGTTGCCGACCACGCCGAGGTTCTGCGGGTTGACCTCGAAGTGATAGTGCTCGCGCCCTTCGTAGCTGCGCAGGATGTCCAGGCTGTCATCTTTCGAGCAGTCGTCGAAGACCAGTACCTCGAAGCTCACGCCACGCTGGGCAAAGATCGAGTCGAGCGTCTGCCGCAGGTAAGCCGCGTTGTTGTAGGACATCACGGCAACGGTGATATCGGGGACCGACTGTGGGTTCATTGACTTCCTCTCACGCCCGCCGCATCGATGCGGCGGGACCAGAATGACTCACGCCCGGCCACCGCCAGGGCGAAGGTAACGTGCTGTTCAGGCCGACTCGAAGCGACGGATCTGCAGGCCGACACGGTCGATATCGTCCAGCGTCAGGTGCGGCCCGATGGGCAGGCTCAGTACCTCGCTGTGCATCTGTTCGCTGATCGGCAGGCTCAGCTGCCGCTCGGCATACGCCTGCTGCCGATGGGGTGCGATCGGGTAATGGATCAGCGCACCAATTCCGCCGTCGGCCAACCACTGCAGCAAGGCGTCGCGGCGGGCATGGCGGATCACGAAAAGATGCCAGACCGGCTCACACTCGGGCAGTACTTCCGGCAGCCGTACGCCCGCCACATCGGCGAGCAGCTCGCGATAGCGCGCGGCCTGGGCACGGCGCTGCCGGTTCCAGCCATCCAGGTGCGGCAGCTTGATGTTGAGCAATGCCGCCTGCAGTTCGTCCAGGCGATGGTTGAAGCCGATGCGCTGATGCACGTAGCGCTGCGGCGAGCCGTAGTTGCGCAGCAGGCGGATCGCCTCGTCCAGCGCGCTGTCATCGGTGACCACCGCTCCCGCATCGCCCAGCGCGCCGAGATTCTTGCCCGGGTAGAAGCTGAAGGCCGCTGCATCGCCCAGCGTGCCGGCACGCCGCCCGGCATGACGCGCGCCATGGGCCTGAGCGGCATCCTCGATCAGTTTCAGGCCATGCCGCCGGGCAATCGCCGACAGCGCCGGCATGTCGGCGGTCTGCCCGTAGAGGTGCACGGCGATGATCGCCCGGGTGCGCGGCGTAATCGCCTGTTCGACGCGGGCAGGATCGATGTTGCAGGTGGCCGGATCAGGCTCCACCGGCACCGGCGTCGCGCCGCAATGCGACACCGCCAGCCAGGTGGCGATGAAGGTGTTGGCCGGTACCAGCACCTCGTCCCCCGGGCCGATGCCGAAGGCCTGGAGGATCAGCTGCAGGGCATCCAGGCCATTGCTCACGCCAATGCAATGGCGTGCGCCGCAATAGTCGGCGAAGTTGCGTTCGAAAGCCTCGACCTGCGGCCCCAGCATGTACTGACCGGAGGCCAGGAAGCTGGCGAATGCCGCCTGCATCTCAGCGGCCAGAGGCTCATGCACGGCCACCAGATCGAGGAAGGGAACCTTGTCGCTCACTTGGCGCCACCCCGGACAGTGTCGATGAACTCCTGGTAGTCATAGATGTAGTCCTTCGGACTGTAGTGCGCCGAGGCCAGCACCATGCACACCGAGCCGGAGGAGAAGTTGTCGATCTCGCGCCAGATCATCTTCGGCAGGTAGAGCCCGTAGTACGAGCGGTTCATGTGGACCTTGCGGCGGTTGTAGCCGTCATCGAGAGTGATGTCGAAACTGCCGGACATCGCGATGATCATCTGCTCCAGCTCGAAATGCGCATGGCCACCCCGGCTGGCGCCACCTGGCACGTCGTAGAGGTAGTAGACGCGCTGGATGTCGAACGGCGTGTGCTTGCCACCCTCGATGAAGCTGAGATTGCCACGGATGTCGTGAACGATGGGCAAGTCCTGCAGCTGGCATTTTTCCAGGGACATAGGGGCTCTCCGTCGCTCAGCGGCGATCGATCATTCGGGCACGCACGCCCAGGTTGGCCATCAGGGCGGCGGGCAGTTGCTCGCTCAGGCGGTTCAGGCCATCGATGAGTTGCGGGCTGTAGTCGAGCATCATCGAGTTGGGCAGGGTCTTGAGGAAGAAGCCCTTCTCTTCGAGCACTTCGAAACCCGCTCGCTGCAGATGTTCACGCAGCGTCGGCAGGTCGTAGACCCGCTGGTGGCCGACGAGATGGTCGCGCGGGCTCAGCGAATCGAGCTGTGGCTGCAGCCCCATGAGGACCGCGAGACGACGGTGCAGCGACTCGCGGTTGGGTACGACGACGATCAGCTCGCCGTCCGCACCCAGCCAGCCGCGCATGTGTTCGAGCAGCGCCACCGGGTCGTCGACATGCTCCAGCACATGCAGCGCCAGCACCTTCTGGTAGGGCTGTGGCGCTTCGTAGTGCTCGAACAGACTGTGGATTGCCTCGACACCGGGGTAGTCCGCACGCACTCGCTGCACCAGGCTGGCCGCGCCCTCGAGCACGGCGTAGTGAGCGGCCTGGCCACTCAGTCGCGACAGGGTGATGCCGTCGCCGTAGCCCAGTTCGAGCACGCGGTCGTCGTCGCTCAGCAGGCTTGCCAGCCAGTCGCAGCAGTATTCCTGGCAGGCGCTCTCGATGAACTTGTCAGGCACCGCGTCGTTGAGGTGGTAATCCCTGGCGATGCGCTCGAGCTCTTCAGGGGTGACAGTGGCGGAATTCTGGCTCGGCATGGCTAGCTCCATTGCTCGGCAAGCTTGAGGCCCTGGATGATCTGGTCGTTCAGCGAGGCAACCCCCAGGCCCAGCAGGCTGCCGGTAAGCGCGAAGCGGGCATCGCCGGCAATCGCTCGCTGCAGGCTGGCGCAAACCTCCTGCGCGGCGGCGTTGGGCAAGGCCAGCGCATTGCGCGCCTGCAGGTGGCGCAGTACGACGAAATCATCGGGATGACGGATAACCCCCAGCTCGGCCAGTTCGCCGAGCAGTTGGGGAAGCGGGTGCCCCGCATCGGCCGCCGGATAGCGACGGCTGAAGTAGTCGGGGTTGCACTCCAGGCTCACTCGGTGCCATTGCGGGTCGAGCCCGGCGACGGCATCGTGGTCGGTGACGCGGAACAGCGCGAACTGTGCGTCGGCCACCAGCAGGCAGGTGGTTTTCTGCGGCAGGTGCTCGCGGGCCACCCGGCCCAGCACCAGGCTCACCGATGCGGCCGGCGGTGGCTCGGCGGCAGGTTGCCCGAGCAGCTCGGCGGCGCGTTGCGGCGCCACGCCCAGGGCCACGCGGTCGGCGGCCATGCTCTGGCCGGCAAGCCGGGCAACCAGGCCCTCCGGCGTGCGCTCAAGGCCTTCCAGCGGCGCCGCATCGATGCTCACCCCGCTCGCCTGCAGGGCCTCCAGCAGGCCCTCGACCAGAGCCCCCGAGTAGCCCTCGCGGGCAGCGCGGAAGCGGTATTCGGGCAGCCCGTGGTCCTCGCCGGCAAAGGCCTTGCTCAAGGTCTGCGGGTAGTACAGCGGCAGCCAGCCCAGGCGGTGATAGCGCGCCAGGATCTGCGCCGAGGGAACGCCGAGGATCTTCTCGCACAGCGGCTCGAACACCTGCCGGTGCAGGGTCGCCCCGTGGTTGACCAGGGAGGCTTCGGCATAGCTGGCACGATCGTAGGCAGGATGAGTGATCTTGCCGGCAGCATGCAGCGGGTGGTGGCTATCGACCTGCGCGAGTTCATCCAGCACCTTGCCGGCTTCGGGCCAGTCGGCGAAGCGCTCCAGCCGATTGGCCATGATGAAGTCCGGATGCCGGGCGCCACCGCTGTGAACCTGCGGCGTCGGCACGTCCAGCGTGGCGACGAAGCGCTCGAGATAGTCCCCGGCCAGTGCCGTGAAGCGCGCGCAATCGTTGCGCCGCGCGGGGTCGTAGCCCTGCACGTCGGCGCTCTGCGGCACGCGCGAGTCGTGCTCGAACAGCACCATGCCGATATCGAAGCCCTGCCCGTCCAGGCGCATGCCGGCGAAATGCCCCCCGGCCGGCTTGCCGTCCAGCAGCAGGCGCACCGGGCGCCCGCGCTCCGCCAGTTGCAGCGCCGCCACCAGCAGCGCCAGGTTGTTGCCGATCAGCAGGGTCTCAGACATGGGCCAGCCTCGCATTGACAAAGATTTCCGAACCACAGCCCGGCAACCTCCGCGCCAGTCCGTAGAGTCCTTCCAGATGCGCCGGGGTGAGGAAACCGCTGTCGCACAAGGTCTGCATCTGCGCGTGGGTGAAGGGCTTGATGAAGTAGCTGCCGCTGTCCTGCACTTGGAACCCGGCACTGGCCACCAGGGCACCCAGGCTGGCCAGGTCGAAGGTGGAGTGCTGCTGCATCCGTTGCTGGGTCGCGGAGCGCTCGAAGGGGTCCTCGATCAGCCCCATTTCCACCGCCAGCAAGCGATGCAGGGAGTAGGCGTTGGGCACGTTGACATGCACCAGGGTGTCGGCATGGCAGTGCCGGCGCACGGCTTGCAGCAACGCCTGCGGGTCAGCCACTTCATGCAGAAGACTGCTGAGCACGATGAAGTCGAAGCCGCCTTCACGCAAAGGCTCCGGCACGTCCTCGAGAAAGCCCTGGACGACCTCGACGCCCTGGCGTGCGCCCGCCAGCTCACGGGCGTGCGCGGCGAACTCGGCGGACGGCTCGACCACCGTCACCTCCAGCGCGGCTGGCAGGTCCTGGAACAGCGGGCGCAGGCCGCAGCCGATTTCCAGCAGGGTCGAGGGTGCCTGCAGGGATACCTGCTCCAGCACGAGGCGGCGGCGGAACGCCAGTTGCGTCGCCTCGAACGGCAGGGCGTGGTACTCACGGCTGTAGGATTCGATATCACGCATCGAAGGTTTTCTCCAGACGGAACTTGAGCGACTCCTCGAAGCCCAGGCCGCGCTTGAAAGCGATCAGACCGGGGTTGAGTTGCAGATCCAGCGTCGAAGTGCCGGCGTCCAGCAGCGCAATGCCGCGACGCTGGCAATCCTCGTAGATGCTCTGCGCCAGCAGGGCTACCGGGCTGTACTGGGCAAAGCCGGGGCGATCGCCCCAGTAGAAGACGTAGAGGACCTGCGGCGTGAGCTGCAGGCAGATCGCCGCGGCGACCAGCTCCTGCTGCCGATGGCAGCCGTAGAGCGCCACGGCATCAGGGAACAGCGCCTGCATCTGCTCCAGCTGCGCGAGTTGCATGGTGACGGGAAACCCACGCGCCGCGCGGTTCTCGGCAATCACCGCATAGGCTGCCGGAAGTTCCCCGGCGGGCAGCGCAGCTGCGCTGAAACCTTCGCGCTGGCATTTGTTCAGGCGTTTGCGATTGGCGTGATTGAGGCGTTCGGGGAACGGCCGTTGGTCCACCGGCAGGCCGTAATTGAGGTCCACCAGCGACTCGCGAAAGCCCAGCGAGCGCAGCAGGAAATACTCCACCGCGCCATCGGCCATGGCGTGCTGGGCCGGCGGCAGAAGCACTTCGAGCGTCCGCGCGCCCTGCTCGGCGAGGCAGGCGGTAACCTCTGCAAGGAACTCGGCCAGGACCTCCGGGCGTATGCCGTGGCTGCAGCTCAAGCCGCCAAAGGTGCCACGCGCGGGGCTGCGCCAGACCTGCTCGCGTACCCGGGTGAAATGCAGCGTGGCGCAGGCCCGGCCGTCGACCACCCACTGGAAGTAGTGGCCGTCGCCTTCGGCGTGCAGGCGGAAGAACTCTGCACGGTTGAAGAGATGCAGGCCTTCCTGGGGGAGAAACCGATCGATGACGAGCAAGCTGTGATCTCCAGGCGGCAGGCTGGGCAATGCGTCGCCCGGCATGACCGCTGCTGAACCCTGGAGCCCGTCGCCATGCGGCTGAAGCCAGCCGGTTTTTTGACGAGAGCCCCGATGTCCAGGCTATGGAGCAAGAACCAAGCCAAGCCGCCGGTGGATCAGTTGAGGTAGTTGAACAGGCTCAGCCCGCTGATCTTCACGTAGCTCTGCTGCGCCGCCTGGAGGATGGTCGACTGCATCGACAGGCGCGACAGCGCCTCGGGGAAGTCCAGGTCCTGCAGGTCGGAGATGACGCCGGTGTTCACCAGTTTCACGTCATCGATGAAGGTCTCGGTGGAGTCGATCACATTCAGCCGCGCGCCGATCTTGCCCTGGCCCGAAAGCACCTGGGTATTCACCGAGTCGAGGTTGGAAAGGGCGATGGCCGTGGCGTCGCGGATCCGGTAGTTGCCTTCCTGGTCGTCAGTGGCGCTGGACAGCGCCTTGCGCAGGTCGGCCACGACATTCAGCAGGCCCTTCTTCTCGGTGGACGGGTCGCGGTTGATGGTGAAGGTATCCCCCGCCGCCGGCTTGCCGTCGATCTGCACCTTGACCCCACCGTATTCGATGAAATCGTTGGTCTGGGTGTTGTCGTCGATGGCGCCGGACTTCAGCGCGGTGTAGCTGCCCGGCAGCGCCGGGTCGTTGAGGTCGTAGACCTCGTAATTCTTGTCGTCGATGAAGCGGATGCCGATGCCGTCGGTGGCGGCCGGCGGAGTGCTCGAGGGGAAGGTGCCGTCGTAGGCCTGCTTGTCGGTGACCAGGCCCAGCGAGACCCGTCCGGTGCCGGTGTTGGTGGCGGCCGCGCCGGTGGTCACGCGATTGGCGTTGGTGGCGCTGTCGAACAGCAGCTTGCCGCTGTCGCTGATGCCCAGGAAGGTGCTGCTGGCGATCTGCAACTGACGCTGGCTCTCGTCGCCCTGGTAGGTGTACGTGCCGTCCGGGTTGCGCACGAAGGGCTGGGTGTCGCCCTGGCTGCCGGAGAACAGGTACTTGCCGCTGGCGTCCTTGCTGTTGAGCAGGTTCATCAGCTCGTCTTCGCGCTGCGAGAGTTCGGTGGCCAGGGAGTTCTTGTCGGTGGAGTCCAGCGCGCCACTGCCCGCCTCGACGGCGATCTCGCGGATACGCTGGATGACGTTGCCGACGGAGCTGAGGATCGACTCCTCGGAGGTCAGGCTGTTCTTGGCCGAGGTGATGTTGCTCTTGTACTGGTCATTCAGCGACTGCTCCTGGCTCAGCTGCAGCAGGCGCACCGAGGCCACCGGGTCGTCCGCCGGGGTGAGGATGCGCTTGCCGGTGCTGATCTGCTCCTGGGTGCGGGTGACGCTGGAGTAGTTCTTCTGCAACCCGCCGACGGAGTTGTTGTACGCCTGGATAGTGGAGATGCGCATGGTCGATTCCTTCGTCAGCTATCAGCGGAACGCGCCGATCAGGGTGTCGAACAACGAACGGGCCACCTGGATGACCTGGGCCGAAGCGCTGTAGTACTGCTGGAACTGGATGAGGTTGGCGGCCTCTTCGTCCAGGTTCACACCCGACAGCGAGTCGCGGTTGTCCTGCGCCTGCTTGAGCACGGTGGCGCTGGCGTCGGCATTGTTGCGCACCTGTGCGGTCAGGGTGCCGATGCGCTCCACCAGGCCGCCGTAGGCGTCGTTGTAGGTCGCCCCGCTGCTGCCGGTGCCGCCGACGGTGGCCTTGCTCTGCAGGCCGGACAGCGCCAGGGCGTTGCTGTTGTCGGAGATGCCCTTGGTGTTCATGCCCAGGGTGAAGCTGTCGCCAGCCTGCGGCACGCCACTGAGGGTGAATTCGTAGCTGTAGCTGTTGCCGGTGCCCGGGTCGGTGTAGTCCAGGCGCACGGTATTGGTCTGCCCGGAGGTGAGGCCGGTGGTCGAGGGCGACACGTAGCTCAGGGTCGCTCCCGCCGGCAGGGTGCCGGTCAGGCTGTTGCTGGTCGCGTCGAAGCTCAGCTTCAGGCCGTTGGCGCCGAACAGGTTCTGCAGGTCGCCGGTGTTGATCGGCGACGGGCCGCCGGTGAGCTTGGGCTGGCCGATGGCGCCGGTGCCGCGGTTGTTGGTGGTCGATTCGCTGCGTGCGGTACCGGCGAAGGCCAGCTGGTCGGCCTTGGTCAGCACCGTGCTGATGTCGGCGGCGCCACGGCGGGTCGGCTGCAGGGTGAAGCCATCGCCAGCCGGCGGCAGCGTCGGCATGGTCACGCTGAAGCCCTGGTCGGTCCCGCTGCCGTCGGCGAAGCTCAGGGTGTAGGGGCCGGTGCCGGTGACCGTGACGTTGACCTGCGCGTTGTCGGAGAGACGCCGCGCCGTGAAGTTGTTGCCGTCATATTCCAGGCGATAGTCGCTGGCACCCAGCTTGCTGGTGTCGGTGATTTGCAACTGGGCATCCACCGTGCCGCTGTTGGTCGACTGCGCCAGCACGCGCAGGCGCGCGATGCTCGGGTCGTTGATGTTGCCGAACAGGTTGCTGCCGGCATTGCCGGAGAGGTCCAGGCCCTGGCCGAGCTGTTTGTTGACGGTGTCGGCGAAGGTCAGGGCGATCTGCCCCAGCTTGTTGTACGAGGCGTCCAGCGCGGTGTCGCGATAGGCGATCAATCCGCCCATCTGGCCACCGGAAATCTGCGAGGTGATGGTCTGGGTGGCGCTGCCGCTGACCAGTTGCACTTCATAGCGGTTCGGGTCGTTGGTCCCCGGCACGACCTGCAGCGACGAGGTGGTGGTGCCCACCACCAGCGGCTGGCCGGTGCCGATGAACAGGTTGACCGAGCTGTCGTCCTGGGGCACAGCCTGCACGCCGATCAGTTCGGAAAGCTTGCGGATGGTCTCCTCGCGGGCGTCCATCAGGTCGTTGGGTTGCCCGCCGGCCGCCTTGGCCTTGGCGATGGCGTCGTTGTAGCTGGCAACGCTGGAGGCCAGCGAGTTGACCTGGCTGGCCAGCGAACCGAGCTGCTGGTTGATCAGGCTGTTCTGTTTGTCCAGCTGGTCGTAGAGGGTGTTGAAGGACTTCGACACGCCCTGCGCCTCGGCCAGCAGCGCCTCGCGACCTTCGGTGGCCGAGGGGTTGGCAGCGGCGGTCTGCAGCGCGGCGAAGAACTTCTGCAGCGCCGGACTAATACCGGTGGTGGTGTCGGAGAGCAGCGAGTCGAGCTGTTCGATCTGGCCCTGGAAGGCGCTCAGCTCATTGGACTGGCTGGTGGCGCTGCGCACCTGCGAGAACAGGAAGTCGCTGGCCAGCCGGCGCACGTCCACGACCTGGCTGCCCGAACCGATGTAGCCGGCGCCGCTGTATTGCGGGATGCCGGTCTGCTGCACCGATTGCTGGCGGGAGTAGCCGGGCGTGTTGACGTTGGTGATGTTGTGGCCGGTCACCGTCAACGACGTCTGGCTGGAACGCAGGCCAGACAGGCCAATGGAAAGTAGATCGCTCATCGCTCTTTGTCCTTATCCCAGGGGCGGGGTGTCCGCCGCGGCGACCGCCTGGTAGACCTGCATCTGCTTGGCGATCTGCGACACCTTGCGGGCGTAGTTCGGATCGGTGGCATAGCCGGCCTGCTGCAGTTCCTTCATGAACTGTTCGGGGCGCCGGGTGGAATCCAGGGCGTCCGAGTAGCGGTCGTTGTTCTGCAGGAAGCTCACGTAATCGTTGAAGCTCTGCTCGAAGGAGTCGTAGGAGCGGAACGCCGCGACTTCCTTCACTTTCTTGCCGTTCTCGTATTCGCTGGTCAGCGCCCGTGCGGAGTCGCCTCCCCAGCTGGAGCCGGCCTTGATACCGAACAGGTTGTGGCTGCTGGAGCCGTCCTGGTCGCGAATGATCGATTTGCCCCAGCCGGTTTCCAGGGCGGCCTGGGCCACCAGGTAGCGGGCGTCGACGCCGATGCGCGCGGCGGCCTTCTGGGCCATAGGCAGCATGGTGGCGACGAACTCGTCGGCCGAGGCGAAGGCCGACTTGCCCGGGGCCAGGGGCGGCTGGGCGTACTGGCGGCCGCTGACGTCCTCGGCTGCTGCGGATGCAGTGGCGGCGGCCGCCGCGGCGTCCACTTCCTGCACGGCGCTGGCGAAGGACCTGGAGGTCTGCCAGTCGTTGCCGGCCAGGGGCTTGCCCTGCTCTTCCGACTTCGCTGCGCCCGGCACGATGCCGGCCATCACGCGGTCGGCAAGCTTGCCCGGCAGTGCCAGGCGACGGGCATTGAGCAGCCTGGAGTCGTCGCGGCCCTGCTCGGGTTGCGGCAAGGCCTTGCCGCTGGCATTCACTCCGGTGGTGGACGGCCAGCTGGCGGTGCTGTTGAGCTTCGAATCAGCGCCGGCGACCTGGGCGAAAGGGTTTGCCGCGCCCGTGTGCCGGCCGCCGTTCATCTTCGACAGCTGTCGCGTGAGCACGTCCGACAGGCCGATGCCGCGGCCCTTGGTGGACAGGCTGACGGACAGCTGCTGGTCGTACATTTCCTGGTACTGCTTGGTGGTCGAGGTGTTCATGAAGTTGCCTTCGGCGAGCACGTCGTTGGCCGAGCGCATCGACTTGAGCATTTCATTCATGAACAGCGATTCGAATTCCTGGGCCACCTTGCGGATGTTGCCCTCGCTGTCGCGACCGGCGCCGTTCTTCAGCTGCGCCAGGCGATTGAGGTCGGTGTAGGCCCCGGAATTGGTCCCGGACGAGCCAGCGGAAAGCAGTTTGGCATCCACGTCGGCGTCCTCAGATCACGATCAGGTCGGCTTGCAGCGCGCCGGCCTGTTTCAGGGCTTCGAGAATCGCCATCAGGTCGCTGGGCGCGGCGCCCACCTGGTTAACGGCGCGGACGATCTCATCCAGCGTGGTGCCGGGGCCGAACTTGAACATCGGCTTCGCTTCCTGCTCGGCGTTCACCCGCGAACGCGGAACGACGGCGGTCTGGCCGTTGGAGAACGGGCCGGGCTGGCTGACGATCGGGTCTTCGGTGATGGTCACGGTCAGGCTGCCGTGGGTCACGGCGGCCGGCGACACGCGCACGTTCTGGCCGATCACGATGGTGCCGGTGCGCGAGTTGATGATGACCTTGGCCACGGCTTCGCCGGCCTGCACATCGAGGTTTTCCAGCACCGACATGTAGTCCACGCGCTGGTTCGGATCCAGCGGCGCGCTGACGCGCACCGAGCCGCCGTCGACGGCCTGGGCGACACCCGGGCCGAGCAGTTCGTTGATGCGGTCGACGATGTGCTTGGCGGTGGTGAAGTCCGGGCGGTTGAGGTTCAGGGTCAGGCTGTTGCCCTGGTCGAAGCCGCTCGGCACCGCGCGCTCGACAGTGGCGCCGCCGGGCACGCGGCCGGCAGACGGTACGTTGACGGTGATCTTGGAACCGTCGCGGCCCTCGGCGTCGAAGCCGCCGACCACCAGGTTGCCCTGGGCCACGGCGTAGGTCTGGCCGTCGATGCCCTTGAGCTGGGTCATCAGCAGGCTGCCGCCGCGCAGGCTCTTGGCGTTGCCGATGGACGACACGGTGATGTCGATGACCTGGCCCGGCTTGGAGAACGGCGGCAGGTCGGCATGGATGGACACCGCCGCGACGTTCTTCAGCTGCACGTTGCCGACGTTGGCCGGCACCTTGATGCCGAACTGCGCCAGCATGTTGTTGAAGGTCTGCAGGGTGAACGGCGTCTGCGTGGTCTGATCGCCCGTGCCGTTGAGGCCGACGACCAGGCCGTAGCCGATCAACTGGTTGTTACGCACCCCCTGGATGGTGGCGATGTCTTTCAACCGCTCGGCGTGCGCCACCGGCACCATGACCAAAACACAGAACACCAGCATGACGCAGGAGCGGACTTTGTCCGCGATCGCTACCCACGTTTTTCCAGAGGCCATCATCGTCATCACCCTCAGAACGGGAACAGCGGGCTGAGGAAGAAGCGATCGAACCAGCCCGGCTGGCTCGCATCGGCGAACGCACCGGTGCCCGAGTAGGTGATGCGGGCATCGGCCACCCGGTTGGAGGCGACGGTGTTGTCGGTGGCGATATCGTCGGCGCGGATCATCCCGGCAATGCGCACCAGCTCGTTGCCGGTGTTCAGGGTCATCCACTTCTCGCCACGCACGGCGAGAATGCCGTTGGGCATGACGTCGGCCACGGTGACGGTGATCGAACCGGTCAGGCTGTTGCTCTGCCCGGCCTGGCTGTCGCCCTTGGCATCGCGCGAGCCGCCGTATTCGGCGCTCAGGCTGAGGTCGCCGCCACCGATGGGATTATTGGTGGTCAGGCTGCTGCCGAGCATGCCGGTCAGGCCCATCTTGGTCTTGCTGTCCTTGGAGATATCGGCGCTGGCCTTCTTGCTGGCCTGGGTCTTCTCGTTGAGGGTGATGGTGATGATGTCACCCACGCGGAAGGCCTTGCGGTCGCCATAAAGGTTGTTGTCGAACCCCGTCTGGTAGATCGAACCGTTGTTCTGCGCGGCCGGCATCGGGGTGCGCGGCAGCACCGGAGCGTAATAGGGATCGTCCGGCTTGGGCGGCGGGCTCACGCACCCTGCCAACGCGGCGATGGCCAGCAGCGGAAGGAGGTGGGAACGGTTCATCTACAGCTACCTCTCGGGGAGAGCGACTACGGTTTCACCGGGGCCCGGAAGCCCCGTCATTCATCACAGGTTCTGGGTTACGAACGACAGCATCTGGTCGGCTGTGGAGATGACCTTGGAGTTCATCTCGTAGGCGCGCTGGGTGGTGATCATGTTCACCAGTTCCTCGACCACGTTGACGTTGGAGTTTTCCAGGGTGTTCTGCTGCACCGTGCCCAGGCCGTTCAGGCCCGGGGTACCGACCTGTGGCGCGCCACTGGAACCGGTCTCGAGGAACAGGTTGTTGCCGATCGCCTGGAGGCCCGCCGGGTTGATGAAGTCGGCGGTCTGCAGGTTGCCGATGATCTGCGGCTGCGGGTTGGCGTTGGTGGTCACCGAGACGGTGCCGTCCTGGCCGACGGTAAAGGTCTGGGTCTCGTTCGGCACGACGATGGCCGGCTCCAGCGCATAACCGTTGGCAGTGACGATCTGGCCATCGGAGTTCAGGTGGAAGCTGCCGTCACGGGTGTAGCCGACGGTGCCGTCGGGCATCAGCACCTGGAAGAAGCCGCGGCCGTTGACCGCCATGTCCAGCGGCTGGTCGGTGGTCTGCAGGCTGCCTTCGGTGAAGTTCTTCTGCGTGCCGACGATGCGCACACCGGTACCCAGTTGCAGGCCCGAAGGCAGCTGGCTGTCCTGGGTGGAGTTGGCACCGGGCTGACGCTTGATCTGGTACAGCAGGTCCTGGAACTCGGCGCGATCGCGTTTGAAGCCGGTGGTCGAGACGTTGGCCAGGTTGTTGGAAATGGTGGTCAGGTTCATGTCCTGGGCGGACAGACCCGTCTTGCTGACCCAAAGTGCCGGAAGCATGTCGATCTCCTCGGACGCCGGATTCGTGGCGCCTCGAACGGTTAATCAGGTTCTTATCAGCTGAATTGCAAAACACGCGCCATGGCTGCCGAATCATCCTCGGCAGTGCGCATCATCTTTACGTGGAGCTCGAACTGGCGGGACAGCGAGAGGATCGAGGTCATCTCTTCCACCGCGTTGACGTTGCTCGCCTCGAGGAAGCCCGACTCGATCTTGGCGTTGGCATCGGCCTGCACCGCCGGCTGGCCGGGCTGCTGCTTGATGCGCACGAGGCCGTCGGCGCCCTTCTCCAGTTGCTTCGGATCGGGGGTGACCAGCTTGATGCGGTCCACCTCGGCCACCACGCTGGGGTTATCGCCCAGGCCGCGGATGCTGATGGTGCCGTCCTCGCCGATGTCGATCTTTTCCTGTGGCGGCACGGCAATCGGCCCGCCATTGCCGATCACCGGCAAACCATCGCCGGTGCGCAGTTGGCCGAGCGCGTCGATTTCCAGGCTGCCGGTGCGCACATAGGCTTCGCCACCATCGGGCGCCTGCACGGCAATCCACGAGTCGCCCTTGGCGGCCACGTCCAGGTCACGACCGGTTTCCTGCAGGCTGCCGGCGGAGAAGTCGGTGGCCGGACGCTCGCTCATGGCATAGACGCGCGACGGAAAACTGTCGCCGAACACCTGCATCGAGCGCGCCTGCTCGAAGTCACGGCGAAAGCCGTTGGTGGAGATGTTCGCCAGGTTGTTGGCGTGGGCGCGCATGGCCAGGGTGTTCTGGCTGGCACCGCTCATGGAGACGTAAAGCATCTTGTCCATCGAATCCTCCAGACCCGCGTACGGGTTGTCTTGAAAGCGATAGAGCAAGTGCCGTGCCAGACCGGATAAATAAAGGCAAATTATTGATATATAAGGGCTTATAAAAAGAAAGGGCCCCTTGAGGGGCCCTTGGAAGCCATTGGCGGCGACGGTCTGCCGCCACCGGCAAGGGGAGATTTGCCGCCCGCGCCGTGATACCGGCGCGGTGCTCGCCGCCCTCCTCCCATGCCGGGAGCGTGAGGGCGTCGGCGATCAGCGCAGGTTGATGATGGTCTGCGTGACGGCGTCTTCGGTCTGGATGGTCTTGGCGTTGGCCTGGTAGTTGCGCTGGGCGACGATCAGGTCCACCAGTTCGTTGGAGAGGTCGACGTTGGACGCTTCCAGCGAGCCGGACTGCAGGGCGCCGAGTGTGCCCGAGCGCGGCGTGCCGACCACCGGCTCGCCGGACTCTGAGGACTGCACCCAGGAGGTCTTGCCGATCGGGGTCAGGCCCTGGACGTTGGCGAAGTTCGCCAGCACCACCTGGCCCTGCACCTTGGACTGGCCGTTGGTGTAGCGGGCGAAGATGTTGCCTTCGTCATCGATTTCCAGGCCCGACAGTTGGCCGGTGGTGTAGCCATCCTGGTTGACGCTGTTGACCGCGAAGGCGGTGGCGTACTGGGTCGACTTGCGGATGTCCAGGGTGATGCCGCCGGCATTCGCGGTGGCGCCGTTGGCGCTCCAGGTGGCCGGGGTCTTGCCGTCGGAGATCGCCGGGACCCAGTCACCCATCACCAGGGTGCCGTCGGTGGGGTTGATGGTGAAGGCGTCGCCGGTGCCGTTGTTCACCGGAGTCTGGGTCAGCAGTTGGCCCGCCGGGCTGAAGGTCAGGTTCACCTGGTAGGGGCTGGTGCCCATGCCGCTGACCGCAGCCAGTACGCTGGCCGGAGTGGCGCCGGTAGCCGCGGCGGCAGCGTTGGCAGCATCGATGGCGGCCTGCGATGCGCCGGAGCCGGCAACGGCGGCAGCAACGCTGGCCGGAGTCGCACCGGTAGCCGCGGCAGCCGTGGTGGCCGAGGTGATGGCGGTGGTGTCGTCGGTCGGGTTGGCCGGGTTGCGGCCATCCACCAGCACGTTCATGGTCCAGGTGTTCGCCCCGGTCTTGGTGAAGTACTGGGTCATGACATGGGCGTTGCCCTGGCTGTCATAGATATTCACCGAGGTCGAGGAGTTGTAGGTGGTCGGGTCGCTGGAGTTGAACGGAGTAACCGTCGGCGCAGTGTTGGTGGAGTTCAGGTTGAAGGTCTGGCTGACCTGGGTGGTCGCCTTGGGCGCCTGGTTCGAGGTTTCGATGCGCAGGTCGCCGACCACGCCGCTCTGCAGCTGGCCCTGGGCGTTCACCGGGTAGCCCTGCAGGCGGTAGCCGTTGTTGTCGACCACGTAGCCGTTCTTGTCGGTACCGAAGTAGCCGGCACGGGTGTAGCTCACCGCACCGTTGTTGCTGGTGACGAAGAAGCCGTTGCCGTTGATGGCCATGTCCAGGGCGTTCTGCGTCGAATCGATGGTGCCCTGGTTGAACAGTTGCGACACATTGGACAGCAGCACGCCGCTGCCCACCGGGTTGCTGCCGCTGCCCAGCACGGAGGCCGCATAGACGTCGGAGAACTCCGCGCGGGACTGCTTGAAGCCCACGGTGCTGGCGTTGGCGATGTTGTTGCCGGTGGTGTTGAGGTCACTGGAAGCGGCCTTGATACCGCTGAGCCCGATATTGAAAGACATGCTTAGCTCCTGGTCGGTATCGCCGACTTACTGGCCAATGATCTGGACTTTGGACAAGCCGATGCTGCCCAGTCCGGCGAGGTTGAGGGTCAGCTCGCCGCCGTTCTGCCCGAGGGTCACGCTGTCGACGTTGGCCGGCAGGAAGGTGGTCAGGCCGTAGGTCTTGCCCTCGTAGTTGGTCTGCGCTTCGAACCGGTAGCGGCCGGGCGGCATGAGATTGCCGCTGGAGTCCTTGCCGTCCCACATGAAGTTGACGTTGCCGGCGGTCTGCTGGCCCATGTCGACGCGGTTCACCAGGGTGCCCTTGTCGTCATAGACGTTGACCCAGCTGTTGGCGGTGGAAACCGGCAGGGTATAGGTGCCCTTGAAGGTCTCGGCGGTATCCACCATCGATTTGTCGGTCGGCACGATCACCTTGCGGCCCACCAGCGACGAGGCCTGCAGGGCCTGGGACGACTGGTAGTTGGAGAGCACGCTGTCCATGCTGGTGTTCAGCGACTGGATGCCTTCCACGGTGCTGAACTGCGCCAGCTGGGCGATGAACTCGCCGTTTTCCTGGGGCGACATCGGGTCCTGGTTGTTCATCTGCGCGACCAGTAGCTTGAGGAACTCGTCCTTGCCCAGACTGCTCTTGCCAGTCGTGCCGCTACTGCTGCTGTCCTTGTTGATCGCATACTGGTCCAGAACCGAGCTGGAGCCGTTGATGCCACTGTTGTCGATGCTCATCGTGCTCTTTCCTCAGCGCTTACTGACCCAGGGTCAGGACCTTCTGCATCATCTGCTTGGCGGTGTTCATCATTTCCGCGTTGGTCTGGAACGAGCGGCTGGCGGAGATCATGTCGGCCATCTCCTCCACCACGTTGACGTTCGGGTAATAGACGTAGCCATCCTTGTCGGCGGCCGGGTGGTTGGGCTCGTAACGCGGCACCAGCGAACTCTTGTCTTCCACCACACCCAGCACCTGCACACCGGAACCGGCCTGGTCGGTCTCGCCGAACAGCGAGCCCTGGTCGCCGCCGCCCTGTGCCTGCTGGAACATGGTGGCGAATACCGGATGGCGGGCACGGTAGGTCTGGTCGACGCTGGACGACACCGTCTCGGCGTTGGCGATGTTCGAGGCGGTGGTGTTCAGACGGGTGGTCTGGGCACTCATCCCGGTACCGGCGATGTTGAAGACACTGGCGAGCGACATGGCGATTACTCCCCGCGCAGGGCGTTCATCAGCCCTTTGAACTTGCTGTTGAGGAAGGTGAACGAGGCCTGGAACTGCACGGAGTTCTCCGCATAGTTGGACTGTTCGATCTGTTCATCGACGGTGTTCTGGTCGATCGACGGCTGGGTCGGATTGCGGTACTTGAGCGACTCGTCACCCATGCCGAAACCGTCGGCGGCAATGTGATGCGCGTTGGTCAGGGTGGCGCTGAAGGTGCCGTTCTTCATCTTGTCCGACTGGGCCGCCAGCACCGAGGCGAAATCCAGGTCGCGCGCCTTGTAGTTGGGCGTGTCGGCGTTGGCCAGGTTGTTGGCCAGGACTTCAGCGCGCTGGGAGCGGAAGCTCAGTGCTTGCTGGTGGATGCCGAGGGCTTTGTCGAAGCTGATGCTCATGGTCACGAACCTGTTTGCCGGTGTGGGCTTGCGAACACTTCAGCAAGGTGCGTGCCAGATATGCATATCCTTTATTTTCAAAGGCTTGAGGGAACATCGAGAGCGGCAAAGGGCGGCAAACAGCGGCAAGCGGCAACCAACTTCCTTGCCGCTCAGGGCAAGGCGGCAAGCTTTGCCGCCCTTCCTTGCCGGTCAATTTATAGGAGCGAGCTTGCTCGCGAACCTCGCCACGCTGCGCAGTCCGTTCGCGAGCAAGCTCGCTCCTACAGAAACAGCACACGAAGTCGATGACATGCGGCGATCAGCGGACGGAGTCCGCGATCGGGTGATTGCAATCGCAGGAACCCCGCCCGAACAGGCGGGGCATCAGCCAATCACTTGGCCTTGTAGATGATCCCCGGGCTGCACTGGACCATCTGGTAGTGGTCCGGCAGCGCGTTGAGCGCCTCGGATGCGCCGAGGAACAGGTAGCCGCCGGGCTTGAGCGTGGCATGGATGCGCAGGAGGATGTCGCGCTTCACCTCGGCCGAGAAATAGATCAGCACGTTGCGGCAGAACACCATGTCGAACTTGCCCAGCGTGGCGTAGCTATCCAGCAGGTTCAGCGCGCGGAACTCCACGCGGCTCTTGATCGCCGGCTTCACCGTCCAGCGCCCCGGCGTCTTCTGGTCGAAGTAGCGCGCCAGGCGCTCCTGCGACAGGCCGCGGCCGATCGCCAGGCTGTCGTACTCGCCAGCCTTGCAGGCGCTGAGCATCGAGCCGGACAGGTCGGTGGCGACGATCTGCACGCCCGCCTTCAACTGGCCGAGGTTGGTGCGTTCGAACTCGTCGATGGCCATCGACAGCGAATAAGGCTCCTGCCCCGAGGAACAGGCCGCCGACCAGATGCGCAGGCGCTGGCCGGGCGCGGCCTTGATCATCTCCGGCAGTACGCGGTTCTTCAGCACCTCGAAGGGGTAGGTATCGCGAAACCACAGGGTCTCGTTGGTGGTCATGGCGTCGACCACCTGCTCGCGCAACTGGCTGCGCATCTGGATCTTCTGTACCAGCTCGCCCAGGGACTTGATGCCCTGCTGCTCCATCAACTTGTTCAAGCGGCTGGAGACCAGGTACTGCTTGTTGGCGCCCAGGAGGATGCCGCAGGTCTTCTCCAGGAAATCCCGGAACAGCTCGAATTCAGAATTGGTGGATGTCACAGATAAGCCTCTTTGCTCGTGGACGGCTGCCGGCAAACACGACGACAACTGCCTGACCGGTGCTCAAAAAACCATAGACGATGCGGGCGGCACCGGCGCCACCCGCATCTCGTCACGCCGGATCAGGCGGTCGCACCGTCCACTGCCTTGATGCGGTCCGACACGCGGGCCGCCAGGTCATCAGGACGGAACTTGGCAAGGAAGTCGTCAGCGCCGACCTTTCTCACCATCGCCTGGTTGAACACCCCGGACAACGAAGTATGCAGGAGAATGTGCAGATCCTGCATGCGCGGGTCGTGACGGATTTCCGCCGTGAGCGTGTAGCCGTCCATTTCCGGCATCTCGATATCCGAGATCACCATCAACAGATCGCTGCCCGGATGCCCGCCGGCTTCCACCATCTGGCGCAGGTAATCCAACGCCTGGCGGCCGTCGTTGAGCGCCAGCACTTCCACGCCGACGGTCTCCAGGCAACGCACCAGCTGCTTGCGCGCCACCGAGGAGTCGTCCACCACCAGCACGCGCTTGCTCACCGCACGGGCCTGGGTCTCGGCATCCAGCACGCCGTCGGAGATGTCCTCCGAGGTCGGCGCCACTTCGGCGAGGATTTTCTCCACGTCGATGATTTCCACCAGCTGGTTGTCCACCCGCGTCACCGCCGTCAGGTAGTGATCGCGGCCGGTCCCCTTGGGTGGCGGATGGATCGACTCCCAGTTCATGTTGACGATGCGCTCCACCGAGTGCACCAGGAAACCCTGCACCTTGGTGTTGTACTCGGTGATGATCACGAAGCTGTTGGCGACGTCCCGCAGGGCATGCCGCCCCGTGGCCAGCGCCAGATCGAGGATCGGAATGGTGCCGCCGCGGATGTTCGCCACCCCGCGCACCACCTGGCTGGACTTGGGCATCACGGTCAGGCGCGGGCACTGCAGCACCTCTTTCACCTTGAACACGTTGATCCCGTACAGCTGGCTGCCGTTCAAGCGGAACAGCAGCAGTTCGAGACGATTCTGGCCAACCAGCTGCGTACGCTGGTTGACCGAATCCATGACTCCGGCCATTGAGCCTCCTGTGCACGCAACGCCGCCCGACTCACGAAGGCGGCATGACCATTGCTTGGATCGTTGCATGAAACAGGCAACGACATTTTTCCGACAGCTGAGACCCGCGCGCGCCCTGGTGGCTGCGCTGCTCGGCATGACGGGTGCGCTGACCCTCTCCCCGGCTGGGGCGGAAGGCTTCACTGCGCCTGAAATCCTTATCGGCTCCACCCAGGGCTTTCTTGAGTTCAAGGTGGAAGATTATCTGCAGACTTCCGGCATAGACGCACGCTACGAGATCGAAGTCGCACGCATCGACCCCCGCCTGCGCCTGGCGCAGTGCGACAAAGACCTGACGCAGGCGCTGGAAAGCCCGGCACAGCCCGTTGGTCGGGTCACCGTGCGAGTACGCTGCGACGGCAGCTCACCCTGGACGGTGTTCGTGCCGGCTACGGTCAAGCTGTACCGTCAGATTGTCGTCACCACCCAGCCGCTCAAGCGCGACCATGTGATCGAGGCCGCCGACATCAGCGTCGTCGAGCGCGACGTCGGGCCGCTGACCCAGGGCTACCTGACCGACCCCGAACGGGCGCTGGGGCAGAAGCTCAAGCGTGCGACAGTCAACGACCAGGTACTGGCGCCGATCTTCCTCGAGCAGGCGGCGGCCGTGCGCAAGGGCGAGCAGGTGGTGATCCGTGCCCGCACCAGCGCGATCAATGTACTGATGCCCGGCGAGGCGTTGTCCGATGGCGTTCCTGGCGAGCAGATCCGCGTGCGCAACCTGCGCTCGCAGCGTATCGTCAAGGCTCGGGTGATCGAGCCGGGGACCGTCGAAGTCACCCTGTAGCCCTGCGGTTTGCAGCCATTTCTGGCATGATGAAGGCAGGGCTGCGTAATTTGTGTTCGGGCGCACGAAATTTCGGCCTAAAGTTTTCCAGCGGACGGCCGAAAAGCTTGGCAAGCGTCCAATACCTCCAGAGGTTTCCAACATGGTTATCGACTTCAACCGGCTGAACCCGGCCACTACGCCAGCCACCACTGGCCGTAGCGGTGCCGCCCAGAGCGGTCGCAGCGAAGCCGCCGCCGAGTCCTCCGTCAACGCCCCGGCCAAGAGCGGCGAAACGGTGCAGCTCAGCGATACCGCGCAGCAGCTGCAGAAAGTGAGCGATCAACTGAAGGACCAGCCCGTGGTCGACAATGAGAAAGTGGCTCGCATCAAGGCGGCCATCGCTGACGGCAGCTATCAGGTCGACAGCCAGCGGGTGGCCGGCAAGCTGCTCGATTTCGAATCCCAGCGCTGAGTCCGACTCACGCTGGACCACCCTCGTAGAACGCCGAGCCCAAGATGTCTGACGCCCTGCTTTCCCTGATCAATGGCGACATCGAAGCAGCCAGTGCGCTGCTGCAGCTGATCGACGACGAGTTCCAGGCGCTGCAGGTGCGCGACCTGGCCCAGCTGCAGAAGCTGCTCGATCGCAAGCTGCCGCTGCTCCAGCAGCTCGAGCGCAATGGTCGCGAACGCAGCCTGGCGCTCCAGCAGGCCGGCGTGAGCATCGACCGCGAGGGTCTCGCCCAGCTCGCCCAGGCCCAAGGCAACGGCGAACTGCTGGCGCGCGGCGACCAACTGGCCGCCCTCCTCGACCAGTGCCAGGAAGCCAACCAGCGCAACGGCAAGATCATCCGCGCCGGCCAGGCCAGCACCGGGCGTCTGCTCGATATCCTGCGTGGGCAGGATACTCCCAACCTCTACGACCGCCGTGGCGGCTCGACCCAGAGCAGCCGCCAGCGCCCGCTCAGCCAGGCCTGACTGCCACCGTTTGCAGACAGGCAGCGCTGGTCTGAGCGCACGCCCTAGGGCAAAATGCCATCACCTGCCCTGCCCCGTGCAAGACTCATAACAAACACAATGGAGACCCGCGGACCGTGTCCAATCTGTTCGCCGAGGAAAATGGCCCTCAACCACCGAAGGTGTTGAAAGCTCCGGTGGAGATCCACGCCAGCCTGAAAATGCTGATGGACAGTCACGATCCCCTGGTAGTCACCTTCGAAGGTCGCAGCCAGCGCTTCCAGAGCTTCGTCGTCGAGGTCAACCGGGAACGCAACATCGTCGCCCTCGACGAACTGATCCCCAACGATGGCGAACGCTTCCTGCAGAACGGCGAGCAATTCCGTATCGAAGCCTTCCATGAAGGCGTGCGCATCGCCTGGGAAAACACCCAGAACGCCTTCTTCTCCGAAATCGACGGCGCGCGCTGCTACTGGCTGCCAGTGCCGGCCGAGATGCTCTATCACCAGCGCCGCAACGCCTTCCGCGCCCCCGTGGGCCAGGGCCAACCGGTAGCCGTGGAAATCGGCGGCAGCAAACTGAAGTCGCCGCTCAAGGGCAACCTCATCGATATCTCCGCCACCGGCTGCAAGATCCGCCTGGAAGGCAACGCCGCCGAGCGCCTGCAGCCCGGGCAGATCTACGAGGAATTCACCGCGCGCCTGCCCTTCGGCGCCCTGACCATGGAAGTCGAACTGCGCCACGTGCATTTCGAGGACAAGGTCGGCTACAGCTTCGCCGGCGTGCGCTTCCACCAGATGAGCGGCCTGGCGCAGCGCAACATCGAGCGTTTCGTCTACCAGTTGCAGCGCGAAGCCCGGCGCTTCGAGAAGGACGAGCTGTTCTAGCCCATCCGGGGCGGCAACCCCTTGCCGCCCTCGCCTTGCGGCCTCAGGCGGGCCGGCTTTCTTCCTCTGCTTCGGTTGCCGCCTCGGGCACCGGCGCACTGCTGTCGTTGCCCTTCATCTGCTCTTCCACGGCGGCTTCGTCGACCCGTGGGTCGAGGGCGGCGGACAGCGGCGAGGAAGCCAGGCTGTCTGGCGTGGCGACGTGCTTGACCGGTGCCTCGTCGACCCGGTGCACACCACTGACCTTCTCCGGGCGCACGCGCCAGATCAGGATCAGCGAGCAGGCGCAGACGAACGCGTAGAGCATGTTGGCGCCGAAGGCCTTCATCAGCGCACCGGCCGCCAGCGGGCCGATACAGGCACCGACACCGAAGGTCACCAGCAGCATCGCCGTGAGCGAGACGCGCCGCTCACCCTCGACGTGGTCGTTGGAGAAGGCCACCGCCAGGGGATAAAGGGTGAACTGCACCAGGCACACCAGGAAGCCCATCGGCAGCAGCAGCGCCAGGCTCAGCGGCGGCACCGGCAGCAGCGGCAACAGAGCCAGCGGCAGAGCCACCACCAGCAGCAGGATCGCCGCGTTGCGGATCAGCACGGCGCGGTCGATGCGGTCCGAGAGCCAGCCCAGCGGCCACTGCACCACCAGCCCGGCAAAGATGCAGCCGCCCATGAACAGGCCGATCTCCTCGGTGCTCAGGCCTTGCCCCACCGCATAGAGCGGCGCCAGGCCATAGAACGAACCAACCACCAGCCCGGACACCAGCACCGTGGTCAGCGACTGCGGCACCCGCTGGATGAAGAAGCGCGGCTCCAGCGGCGCCGGACGCAGCGGCGCGGGGTGGACCTTGTGGGTGATCGCCACCGGGATCAGCGACAGCGCGAAGCACAGCGCGATCAGCATCGGCAGCTCCGGTCCCAGGCCGGGGTGCACCACCAGCACCAACTGGCCGAGCACCAGCCCCAGGTACGAGGCGACCATGTAGCCGGCAAACACCAGCCCGCGCTGGCGCGCCTCGGCCTGTTCGTTGAGCCAGCTCTCGATGACCATGTACTGGCACATCATGCCCAGGCCGATGGCAACCCGCAGCACCAGCCAGAAGCCGATCCACGGCAGCAGGCCGATGCCCAGCACGGCAGCGGTGACCAGGCCGCCACAGGCGACGTAGGCGCGGATATGGCCGACGCGGGCGATCAGCCGGTGGCCGATCTTGCCGCCCAGCACCAGGCCGAGGTAGTAGGCGGCCATCATGGCGCCGATCCACAGCCCATCGACCTTTTCCGCGCCCAGGCGCAAGGCGAGGTAGGTACTGAGCAGACCGGAACCGGTCAGGAGCATGACGGCGGCGAAGTACAGAGCGCGGAAGGCAGTGACGATCCGAAGCATTGGACCTCCTGGTCCAGGACAACCCCGGCACAATGTCCGGGCAGCGGAAAGCGGGACTTGCCGTGACACATTAGAGGCTGCCAATGGGCGCGTCGAGAGCCCTGCCGGGCCCGGAATAGCGAGCGTCGCGCGCAGTGAAGCAGGTCAGTTCGAAGGATACCGGCGGGATGAACGAGGATGGCTTGAGGATCGCATGGAGATGTCTGCCGATCACAGCTGCACCGGTTTTCGGTGCAGCTGTGTCAGCGCGCCCGCGAATCAGGCCTGGGCGGCCAGGACGCGGCGCTCCCACGGGGTGATTTCGTCGAAGAAGCTGGTCAGCTCCATGGACTTGGTCGCGCAGTAGCCATCGATGAACTCGTTGCCGAACACCTCGCGGGCCAGTTCGCTGCGTGTCAGGCGCTGCATCGCGTCGTACATGGTGCAGGGCAGCAGCAGCTCATCGGGCACCTCGAACTCGCCCTGGATCGGCGCAGTGGGCTCCAGCGCGTGCTCGATGCCATGCAGGCCGGCAGCCAGGCTCGCGGCGATGGCCAGGTAGGGGTTGGCATCGGCGCCGGCCAGGCGGTTTTCCACCCGCCGGGCCACCGGGGCACTGGCCGGAATGCGCAGGCCGGCGGCACGGTTGTCATGCGACCAGCAGGCGTTGTTCGGCGAGGCGTAGGGATGGCACAGGCGTTGGAAGGAGTTCACGTTCGGTGCGAACAGCAGGGTGAAGTCCGCCAGGCAGGCCTGCTGGCCGCCGATGAAATGGCGGAACGCCGGCGTGGCCTCGCCCTGGGCATCGGTGAAGATGTTGCGGCCTTCGCCATCGACCACGCTCTGGTGGATATGCATCGAACTGCCCGGCGTGTGCGCCAGCGGCTTGGCCATGCACACCACGATCAGCCCGTGCTTGAGCGCGACTTCCTTGAGCAGGTGCTTGAACAGGAAGGTCTGGTCGGCCAGCAGCACCGGGTCGCCATGCAGGAAGTTGATCTCGAACTGGGTGGTGCCCATCTCGTGCATGAAGGTGTCGCGCTCCAGCCCCACCGCAGCCATGCAGCGGTAGACGTCCTGGAAGAACGGCCGCAGGCCGTTGTTGGAGGACACGCTGAAGGCCGAGTGGCCGATCTCGCGGCGCCCGTCGAGGCCGACCGGCGCCTGGAAGGCTTCGTTGGCATCGGGGTTGGGGGCGAACACGAAGAACTCCAGCTCGGTCGCCACCACCGGGCTCCAGCCGCGTTCGGCGTAGCGCGCCACCACCTGCTTGAGCAGGCCGCGGGTGGACAGGCCGGAAGGCTTGCCGTCGAGCTCTACCGCGTCGCAGATGGCGAAGGCGCGGGGCTCGTCGCTCCAGGGCAGGCGATGGATCTGGGTGGGCTCGGCGATCAGCGCGAGGTCGCCGTCGTCGCTACCGTAATACTTGGCGGGCGGGTAGCCGCCCATGATGCATTGCAGCAGGACGCCGCGCGCCAGCTGCAACCGGCGCCCGGTGAGGAAGCCCTCGCCGGTCATCACCTTGCCACGCGGCACCCCGTTGAGGTCGGGGGTGACGCACTCGATCTCTTCCACTCCAGCCAGATGTTCGGCGAGCGGGATTCCTAGATCGTTACTCATGACTTCTTATCCTTGTTCTTCTTGTCCGTGTCACAGGACGCCGCGCGAGGTGCGCGAGCCCGTACAAAATACGCACCACGCGTTCGATATTTCAAGCGGGCATGAAACGAAGCAATCGCACCGAGTTACCGGAAGAACACGACGTAGGATGGTGTGGAGCGCAGCGATACCCATCAATCCCGCGCACCGACAGCATGGGTATCGCTGCGCTCCACCCATCCTACGCAAGCGCTTGCGCCCCCACCGCACATGCCAAATGAAAACGCCGCTCCGGGGAGCGGCGTTTTCATTGAGTCACCCGCCCTCAGAACAGGTGGGTGAACAGCCAGTACAGCGACGCGGAGAGCACGATGGCCGCCGGCAGGGTCAGCACCCAGGCCATCAGCAGGTTGCGGATGGTGCGCATCTGCAAGCCGGAGCCGTTGGCGGCCATGGTCCCGGCGACGCCGGAGGACAACACGTGGGTCGTCGACACCGGCAACCCGTACATATCCGCCGCGCCAATGGTCAGCATCGCCACCAGCTCCGCCGAGGCGCCCTGGGCGTAGGTCAGGTGGGTCTTGCCGATCTTCTCGCCGACGGTGACCACGATGCGCTTCCAGCCGACCATGGTGCCCAGGCCGAGGGCGATGGCCACGGCGACCTTCACCCACAGCGGGATGAAGCGGGTCGACTCGTCGATCTTGCCCTTGAACGCCGCCAGCTTGCTGGTGGTGTCGGCGTCGAAGTTGCCGACCTTGTCCTTGTCCATCAGGCGGATCGCTTCGCTGGTCAGGTACATGTCGTTGCGCACGTTGCCCATGGCTTCGGCCGGCACACGAGCGAGGCTGCCGTAGCCCTTCACTTCCGCGCCGATGGCGCCGGTCAGCGCCGCCAGCGACGGGATCAGTTCCGGCTTGGCTTCCTTGGTGCGCACGTATTCCGAGAGTACCGCGCGCGGGTCGGCCGGGGCCGGCTGCGGCGCCGCGCGGACCAGCGCCTGCTGGGTCACTTCGGCGATGGCGACGAACTGCACGGTCTGGTCTGCCGGCATGGTGCGGTTCAGCGCGTAGGCCATCGGCAGGGTGCCGACCAGAATCAGCATGATCAGGCCCATGCCCTTCTGCCCGTCGTTGGAGCCGTGGGCGAACGACACGCCGGTGCAGGTGAGGATCAGCAGGCCGCGAATCCACCACGGCGGCGGCGTCTTGCCCTTGGGCGCCTTGTACAGCGCGCGGTTCTTCACCAGCAGGCGCAGCGCCAGCAGCAGGAGCGCGGCGCAGATGAAGCCGATCAGTGGCGAGAGCAGCAGCGAGTAGCCGACCTTGGTCGCCTGCGCCCAGTCGACGCCGCTGGTGCCGTCGCGGCCGTGCATCAGCGCATTGGCGATGCCCACGCCGATGATCGAGCCGATCAGGGTGTGCGAGGACGACGCCGGCAAACCCAGCCACCAGGTGCCGAGGTTCCACAGGATGGCGGCAATCAGCAGGGCGAAGACCATGGCGAAGCCGGCGGAGGAACCGACCTGCAGGATCAGCTCCACCGGCAACAGGGCGATGATGCCGAAGGCCACCGCGCCGCTGGAAAGCAGCACGCCGAGGAAGTTGAAGCAGCCCGACCAGACCACCGCGAAGTGCGGCGGCAGCGAGTGGGTATAGATGACGGTGGCCACCGCGTTGGCGGTGTCGTGGAAGCCGTTGACGAACTCGAAGCCCAGGGCGATGAACAGGGCGACCCCGAGCAACAGGAACGGCGTCCAGGTGGTGACCGTGGAGGTGACGTCGTCGACGTCGCGCACCAGGCTCCAGGCCGAAAACAGCAGGCCGACGGCGAGCACGGCGAAGAAGATGAAGGCGGTAATGCGGCCGGGCTTGCGCTCCAGATGGGGCCGTTCTTCGGCGACGGGAACGGCCAGGGTATCGGTGGTCATGCTGGGAGTCCGCGTGGGGGGATGACCCGGTCATGATCGGCGGGGAATGTTACAAGTTATGTCTCTGCCGGAGCTGCCCGCAGGCGGGCTGGAGGTAGGAGCGGACTCCGTCCGCGATGTGCCGCCGGCCGGCTCGAAGCCGCCGAAAAACGATCACGGACAGATTCCGCTGCTACCCGACGGTCCTGTACTCGGATCAGCCCTCACCCTCTCCCAGAGGGAGAGGGGACCGTTCGGTGCAGGATGAAACCTTGGTGTCCGCCGGCACGGGCGGCTCCCTCTCCCTCTGGGAGAGGGCTGGGGTGAGGGAAGGAACTGGCACGGACTTACCTGAAGAAAACAGTTGCTCCTACGCGGTATGCAACGCCTCAGTAAACCTCCGGCACCACGATTTCCCGCGGGGTCGGCGTGCGCGAGTAATCCTCGTTGCGCTGCCGCGCGGGCAGGATCACCGACGGATGCTCCACGTCCTCATAGGGGATCAGGTTCAGCAGGTGGCTGATGCAGTTCAGCCGCGCGCGCTTCTTGTCGTCGGCCTGCACCACCCACCAGGGCGCCTCGGCAATATGGGTGCGGTCCAGCATGATTTCCTTGGCCTTGGTGTAAGCCTCCCAGCGCCGCCGCGACTCCAGGTCCATGGGGCTGAGCTTCCACTGCTTGAGCGGGTCGTGGATGCGGCTGAGGAAGCGCAGGTGCTGCTCGTCATCGGAGATGGAAAACCAGTACTTGATCAGCTGGATGCCCGAGCGCGCCAGCATGCGCTCGAACTCCGGCACGCTGCGGAAGAACTCCTCGTACTGCTCGTCGTTGCAGAACCCCATCACCCGTTCGACCCCGGCGCGGTTGTACCAGCTGCGGTCGAACAGGACGATCTCCCCCGCCGCCGGCAGGTGCGAGACGTAGCGCTGGAAGTACCACTGGGTCTGCTCGCGGTCGTTCGGCGCGGGCAGCGCGGCGACGCGGCACACACGCGGATTGAGGCGCTGGGTGATGCGCTTGATCACCCCACCCTTGCCCGCCGCGTCGCGGCCCTCGAAGAGAATCACCACCTTGTGGCCGGTCTTCACTACCCAGCTCTGCAGTTTCACCAGCTCGCCCTGCAGGCGGAACAGCTCGCTGAAGTAGCGACGGCGGGCGAGCTTCTCCTCGTCGACATCGGCGTGCTCGTCGAACAGTTCGTCGAGGTTGCGCACGTCCTCCAGCAGCTCCAGCTCCAGCTCTTCGTCGCTGTGGTCGAGCAGTTCGCGGTGGATGCGGCGGATCACGGATTCATTGGTCAGGGGCATGGCATCGGCCTACGCGTCGGGGCTTTGCCGCCAGACTAGGCCCCGACGGTGTCAGGCTGGTGACAATCGCCGCCGTGCCAGTGATCGGCCTGCAGGAGCGAGCTTGCTCGCGAACCGCACAGCTCCGAGCTGCCGGAGAGCACTGTTCGCGAGCAAGCTCGCTCCTGCAAGATCCGTGAGCTCAGCTCACCGCTCGCGCAACTCCATCACCTTCAGCTCCGGATCGGCCTTGATCTGCTCGTCGGTGAACGGCAGCTCCGGCCATTGCTGCCTGGCGAACAGCTCGGTCTGGTCCCGATGGTGCGGCGAGCCAGGTTCGCTGGACTGCGAGAACGCCAGCAGCCCGCGAGCTTTCGGTCCGTCGGCGGTGAAGTCGACCAGCTGGATATAGCTGCTGCCACTGAGCACACGGTAGTGGTCGCCCTGCCACTGCGAGGTGATGGCGTTGTACACGCCCTCATTGCCGGTGCCACCGGGAATGCCCAGGGGATTGGCCTGGTCGCCGGTCAGTTGCAGCTCGCCCCAGGTCTCATTCGCCTGGATCTTGCGGGCGTCGATCTCCTGCCCGGCTGCCACCAGGGCCTGCTGCGCCTGCTCGCGCACCTCCGGCTTGTCCAGGGCAATGCCCGAGGGCGTGGCCAGCGGCAGCTTGGGATCGAAGGGCAGGCGCCAGCCGCCGTCAATCTTCAGAAAACGCCCGACGAAGGCCTGGAAGTAGGCGAAGCCGGGATTGCTGTCGAGATTGACGTGACGGTCCCACGAGCCCAGTGCAGCGCAGGCCGACTCGGCGCCCGCCGGCGCTGGCTTGCACAGTTGCAGCAGGTCGTCGAGGAGCAGGTCGGCCACGTAGACGCGGTTGTCGGTGACCATCTTCTGCAGGTCGTCCGGGCCGATCTTGCCGTCGCCCTTCAGCCGCTCCAGGGCAAAACGCGCACGGGCGCTGACCGGAATCGAGTCACGGCTCACCAACGGCGAAAAGCCGGTGAGCGGTTGCGCCGGATTACTCAGCCAGGCGCTGTCGTTGGAGTTCTGCACGTAGTCCTCGCGGGTAAGCGACGGCATCTGTTCCGGCGGCGTCAGCCCGGCGTGACGAGTGCCCGCAACGCTCGACCAGTTGCAGGCGCGGCGTCCGCCCTGCAACACCGGCAGGCCCTGCTTCTGGAACTCGGGGATCGCGCAATCGGCCAGTTGCTGCTGGCTCAGGTACGGCACCACCGACTGATTGAGGTAGAGCACCTTGCCTCCTGCGTCAGTGGCCAGGGTGTTGACCCAGGGAATGCCCTGCACCCGCTCGACGCTGTCGCGCAGCTCATCCAGGCTGCGCGCGTGATCGATGGCGTACCACTGCTGCAGCACGCGGTCGTTGCCCAGATTGGCATCGCGCACGGCGAAGGCTTCGCTGGCGTTCCAGGGGAATTTGCCGGGTACGCTGAGCAGCGGGCCATATTCGGACTCGTACAGCGTGTGGCTGCGCGTGCCCACGCGGCCGTCGGCCTCACGTACCCGCACGCGCAGAGTGACTTCCTTCAGCGGCCGCGACTGGCCGTCGATGCGATAGCTGTGCGGGTCCTGCGGATCGAGGTCGAGGCGGTACAGGGTGAAGTGGCTCGAAGTGTCCACCGTGTGACTCCACGCCAGGTCCTTGCTGAAGCCGATGTTCACCAGCGGCATGCCTGGCAAGGAGGCGCCCATTACGTCGAGCTGGCCGGGGATGGTCAGGTGCATCTGGTAGAAACGCAGCGCGCCGAACCAGGGGAAATGCGGGTTGGCCAGCAGCAGGCCGTTGCCGTCCGCCGAGCGTTCGCTACCCACGGCGACAGCGTTGCTGCCATGGCTCTGGTGGAAGTTCTCGCGGCGCTGCATCGCGGCAAGGACTTCGCCGTCGCTGACGACCGACGTCGTCGCCTGCCCCGGCGGCTTGGCCGCCATCATCGCCTCGGCGAACTGTCCGGCGCCGGCCTGCACCAGCAGCCGGCGGGTCAGGCGCAGCAGGTCGTCGGCCTCCAGCGGGCGCAGCCAGGCCTTGCCCGCGCACTGCGTGCCGGCCGCCTGGGTATCCCACAGCCAGCGGTTGTAGCCGGCCGCATAGCCATCGAGCAGGTCGCGGATCGGTTGCGGCTGGGCGCTGCGCATACGACGCAGGGATTCGTTGTCGTTGAGCCAGGTGTAGAAGAAGTCCGAAGGCAGGTTGCCGATGCCGGCGGAGGACTTGCCATCCACGCCGAAATAGCGCGAGCGCTCGCCCCGCGCGGTGAGGACTTCCTCGGCCAGCAGGCAGGCGTTGTCGCGGGCATAGGCGTAGCCGATGCCATAGCCCAGGCCCAGTTCGTCCCTGGCCTGGATATGCGGGATGCCGAAGCGGGTCCAGCGGATCTGCGCCTCGAGTTCGGCGCCATGGGCCAGCGCGGGCAGGCCGCTAGCCAGCAGACTACCGGCCACGGCGGCCAGTCGGAAGGTCTTGCTCATTGATTCCCTCAATGCTCGGGTGACGGCCGGATGCCCGGCCAGAGGCACGCGGCCGCGCTGCTCGCGCGGTGCCGGTGCAAGGGTTGGATGGCGGCTCACGCCGGCCAATGCAGTGCGCTGGAGGTCATCGCGCCGCGCCTTCCGAGGCACGCGCGCAGGCAGGTTGCTGAGGACATGGGTTCTCCTTTTTCTTGTCGGTCGCCTCGCGAAAAAAGCGACGCGCCTCTTCAGGGGAACGGATGGGCCGCGCGCGAAATTAACCCACGACCGATGGCAATCGGCCACACCAAAAGGCTCTATCTCGCGGCTTCCGCCCGTTCCAGAGGCGTCGCGGGCGGTTCGACTTCAGGGCGCCGGGAGGGTTCCGGACTGACGCTTCCAACGACCCGGCGACTGCCCTGTCCAGCGCTGGAAAGCGCGGGAGAAACTCGCCGCCTCGGCGTAGCCCAGGCACTGCGCGATACCATGCAGATCCATCCGTGATTCGCGCAGAAGACGTTCGGCCAGACGCTGTTTGATGCCGTCGTTCAGCCCCTGCAAGCTCTGCCCCTCCTGCGCCAGGCGCCGTTGCAGCGTGCGCTCGGAAAGCCCCAGGCGCTCGGCCACTGCGGCAGCGCCGAGCAGGCTGGCGGAATCACGCAGCAGCAGTTGCTGGACCTGCCGCGCGGTGGGTGTGGCAGCCAGGGTCAGCGCCAACTCTCCGCAAAGGCGCTCGCAGAGTTGCTCGCCGCTGTCGCGGGCGCTGATCTGCGCTTGCGGCAGCGGTGCCTGCAGGTCCTCCAGGGCAAACAGCATGGCGTTGCGTGGCGCCTCGAACAGCGGCTCGATACCGAAGATGTCGCGGAACACGCTGGCATCGGCTGGCGCCGGGCAGCGCAGTTCGATGGCCAGCGGTTGCAGCGGCCGCTGCAGCAATTCGCCGGACAGTTGCCAGCAACCGGCGATGCCACGCTCCACCACGAAGGCACGGGCATCCTCGGGCAGCACGCGGTCGTCATACACCAGCCACACTCCGCGCGCCTCCGCCTCGCTGCTGACGGGGCAAAGGGTCAGGGCCAGGCTCTGATAACGGCCGAAGGTTTCGAAGGCTTCCTGCAGGGTGCGACTGGCGAGCATGGTGAAACCCAGCAGCCCCAGCGACGTCAGGTGATAGCGCCGCCCGGTGGCCAACCCCAGGCCCGGCCTATCCCTGCGCTGCAACAGGTTGCGGATCACCGCCAGCTCCTGCCACGCCTGGATGCGCCCGGCGCGGGCCTGCAGGTCGGCCGGGGTGATGGCGCTGCCGACCAGGCAATCGTCGGCGTCGATGTCTTCGTCACGGGCGCTGTCGAGCAGGTACTGCACTCCGGTGATTTCGCGGGTCTGGCGCCAGTCCATCACGAACTCCTCGTTGGCCGCTGCATGGCGGGAAAAGTCAATTTTTGGCGGACATCATCATGGAAGAATGCGCTGCCGCTGACCATGCTTGAGGTGCCAATAACACTCACAAGAGGCTTCCCCATGTTCGAGTTCTTCTACGCGTTGCCCAGCCAGAACCGCGCCGCCGAGTACAAGCACTTCCGCATCGTCCCGGCCACCGGCGCCATCGGCGCGGACGTCAGCGACCTGGACCTGACCACCCTGGGCGACGACGGCTACGCCGAGCTGCGCCAGGCGCTGCTGGCGCACAAGGTGCTGTTCATCCGCGGACAGGACCTGAGCGTGGAAAACCTCGAAGCCGTGACCCTGCGCTTCGGCGAATTCGGCCGCGAGCCTTATGTGGTCGGCATGGACGATCATCCGCACGTGGTGCGGGTAGTGAAGGAAGCCAACGAGAAGACCCCGGTGGTGTTCGGCGGCGCCTGGCACAGCGACTGGTCGTTCCAGGAGCGCCCGCCGGCCTTCACCCTGCTCTACGGCCACGACATCCCGCCGTTCGGCGGCGACACCCTCTACGCCAACCTGGCGCTGGCCTACGAATGGCTGTCGCCGAAGCTGCGTGCGCAACTGGAAACCCTCGACGCCATCCACAGCCCCGAACGCGCCTATGGTGCGGAGGCCAAGCACAACGACCTGATGGAAAACATGGCGGTGCGCTACGGCAGCCACGATGGCGAAGTGCGCTCGCACCCGCTGGTGACCCGGCACCCGGAAACCGGCAAGAAGGTCCTCTACATCAACCCGGCCTACACCAGCGGCATCAAGGGCATGCGCCCGGCCGAGTCGCAGCCGCTGCTGGACTACCTGTTCAGCATCGCCACCCAGCCGGCCTTCACCTGCCGCATGCGCTGGAGCGCCGGCACCCTGGCGATCTGGGACAACCGCAGCACCTGGCACTACCCGGTGTCGGACTACCACGGCATGCGCCGGGAGATGTACCGCACCACCGTGGTGGGCGAAGCGCCGAGCCGCTGAGGAGCCCCACGATGACCACTGACAATCTCCGCGCCGCCGCCCACGCCCTGGCCGAAGCGCGCGCCAACCGAACGCCCATCGCCGCGCCAGCGGCACACTTTGGCCTCACCGGGCTGGACGACGCCTATCGCGTGCAGGCGCTGGGCATCGACCTCGCGCTGGCCGGCGGCGAACGCCTGGCGGGCGCCAAGGCCGGGCTGATCTCGCCGGCGATGCAGGCGGCGCTCAAGGTCGGCGAACCGGTTCATGGCCGCTTGCTCGCCAGCCTGCGCTGCCGATCCGGCGCGCTTATCGCCCGCGAGCGCCTGCTGCAACCACGCATCGAGGCGGAACTCGCCCTGCTCATCGGCCGTGACCTGCCTGCTGGAGAGCTCGATCTGGCGACTTTCCGCGCCTGCATCGAAGGTGCGGTCCCGGCCATCGAGATCAACGACACCGCCGTAACCAACTGGCAGATCGGCCTGCTCGACTCGGTGGCCGACAACCTCTGCGCAGGCCTCTACCTGACCGGCGATCAGCCGGTGGCGCTGGAAAGACTGGAAGACGCCGCGCTGGCAGTACAACTGCAGCGCAACGATGCGCCGGCCTTCCCGCCGACCCAGACAAGCCTTGCGGCGATGCTCGACATCGGCCTCTGGCTGGCACGGCGCATGGCACGCCTGGACGCACCGCTGAAGGCCGGCGACGTCCTGCTGTGCGGGGCCCTGGCGCCGATGTCGCCGGTTGCGCCGGGGGATGTATTCGAGCTGGAAATCGAGGGGCTGGGACGCATCGGCTGCAGCTTCGAACAATGACCGAGTGGACGGGCGCGGTCTCTTGCAATTGCGCTCCGCGCTTCCGTCCAGCGGCGTAAGGCACATCACCTGGAACCGGCCATGCGCCGATAACTCGCGGCGGATAACGCCAAGGCGTTATTCGCCCTACGGATTCCGTGCCCCCGCGCGCCACGAACCGCCCCGCACGTTCCCCCAGCAACGTAGGGCGCATAACCTGGAACAGGTTATCCGCCGTTGACTCGCGGCGGATAACGCCATGGCGTCATTCGCCCTACGGGTTCCGCACCCGCGCGCCGCTACAAGTCCGCTGCGAAGCGCCCCGCATGCTCGCGCAGCATCCCCCGCAGCAACTGCGCGGCAGGCGACAGGTAAGCGCCCTCGCGCACCGCCAAGCCGATGGTGCGCGTCAGCGTGGTCTCGGCCAGCTGCACCTCGCGCAACTGGTCCATGCCGTGGCCGCCGGCCAGCGCCTCGCGGGCGATGAAGCTGAGCAGGCGGGTGCGGGCTATCAGGTTGGGCAGCATGGGAATCGCGTTGGTCTCGATCTGCACCTGCGGCATTGGCAATTGGTGGGCCTGGAAGGTGGCGTCCATCCAGCGCCGTGACGACACCCCGGTGGCCGGCAGTACCCAGCGATAGCGGCACAGGTCGGCCATGACCACCGGGCCGTCGAAGATCGGATGGTCACGACTGGCGACCACCACCACCTGGTCCTGCAGCAGCGGCTCGCTGCTCAGCTGCGGGTCGTCGACGATGCGCGAGCAGATCGCCATGTCCAGCCGCCCGCTGCGCAACGCTTCGCGCAGCACGTCGTCCTGGCCCAGCACCAGGCTCATGGTGATTGCCGGCGCGCGCTCCAGCAGGTCCTCGGTCAGTCGCGGCAACAGGTACTCGGCCATCGTCGCCGCGCAGCCCAGGCGGATATTGCCCACCACTCCACTGGCGAAATCGCGCACCTCGCGGCGGGTTTCTTCAATGTCCTGACGCAACTGGCGGGCACGCTGGAGCATCAGTTCGCCGGCCGGCGTCAGGCGAATCCGTCGGCCATCGCGCTGGAACAGGCGTGCGCCAAGGGACTCCTCCAGGCGCTGGATGCTCTTGGTCAGCGCCGGCTGGCTGCGCCCCAGGCGCTCGGCGGCGCGGCCCAGATGGCCGAGTTCGGCGATGGTTTCGAAGTAGGCGAGATCACGCAGGTCCATGGCGGCCAACCGATAAACTTCAGGAATGGATTCATGACTATTAGAAAATAGACTTGATCGATCCGGCTACCGATAATTCCTCCGTCTTCCCCGTCCGGAGCCGTCCGTGTCCAGTCGCCCCGCCCTCTTCGTCGCCCGCATTCCCGTCAGCCTGCAATGGCTGACCCTGGCGCTCGGGGCCGCAGGCGCCGGGCAACTGCTCACCTGGCTCGGCATCCCCGCCGCGCTGTTCCTCGGGCCCATGCTGGTAGCCATCGCCTTTGGTGTCAGCGGCGCGGAAATCCGCCTGCCGCGTAGCGCCTTCCGCCTCAGCCAGGGCTGCATCGGCCTGCTGGTCGCCCACGCCATGAGCTGGTCGGTGCTACAGGCGATGGTCGCCTCCTGGCCACTGATGCTCAGCGCGACGGTGCTCACCGTGCTGCTGTCCGCTGCCGTGAGCTACGCCATGGTGCGCTTCGGCGGCATCCCCGGCAGCACGGCCGCCTGGGGCACCGCGCCGGGCGGCGCGGCGGCCATGGTGTCGATGGCCGAAGCCAACGGCGCCGACCCGCGCGTGGTCGCCACCATGCAGTACGTGCGGGTGGTCTGCGTGGTCATGGCCGGTGCACTGGTCGGGCGCTTCCTCGGCATCGAGGGCGGCGGCTCGGTGGCGCACAGCACGCCGATCATCGACACCGCCACCCTGCCCGACCTGATCAACTGCCTGTTGCTGATCTTCGTCTGCGCCACTGCCGGCGCCAAGCTGCCGGCCGGTCCGCTGCTGGTGCCGCTGGTGGCGGGTGCGGTTCTTCAGCTCACCGGCGTGCTGCACATCACCCTGCCGCACTGGTTACTGGCCAGCGCCTACGGCGTGATCGGCTGCTACATCGGCCTGCGCTTCGACCGCGAAAGCCTCGCCTATGTCGGCCGCCACCTGCCGGCCATGCTGGTCAGCGCGCTGGCGCTGATCGCCAGCTGCGCGCTGTTCGCCTGGGCACTGGCGGCCATCACCGGCATGGACTTCCTTTCCCTCTACCTCGCCACCAGCCCCGGCGGCCTGGACGCCATGGCGATCATCGCGGTGGACACCCATTCCGACGTCGGCCTGGTCCTGGCGATGCAGACGCTGCGGCTGTTCGTGGTGCTGTTCACCGGGGTTTCCGTGGCCCGCACGGTGATCCGCCTGAGCCGCGCCTGAGCCTGGGGCTGGGCCTGCAGGAGCAACTGCCTTCTTCGGTCAATCTGTGCCACTGCATTCCCCTCACCCCAGCCCTCTCCCGGTGGGAGAGGGAGCCGTCCGTGCCGGCTGACGCCGAAATTTCATCCTGCACCGAACGATCCCCTATCCCCCAGCGAGAGGTTCGGGTAAGGGGGCTCTTGATGTTGTAGGAGCGAGCTTGCTCGCGAACGGAGTCAGCTGGCAGCTCCAGGGTTGAGCGGTTCGCGAGCAAGCTCGCTCCTACAAAATGCGCCCAACCTTGACCTTGTGCCGGCGAACCCTCCCCCGCTAAGGTCGTCGCTCTTTCACCGAGCGAGCCCGCCATGGATAGCCTTCGCCACCGCCCCATCCGCTTCCACGTCAGCCACTGGAGCAACGACCCATTCAGCCGCGGCGCCTACAGCACCCTGCTGCCCGGCGGCACGCCGGAGCATCGGCGCCGGCTGGGTGAGGTCCTGGGTGGCAAGCTGGTGTTGGCCGGCGAAGCCTGCAATCCCGTCGCTCCCGCCATGACCCATGGCGCCTGGGACGATGGCCTGCGCGCCGCCGAAGTAGCCATCGAAAGTGGCGCTCGCCGGGTACTGGTGATCGGCGCGGGCTTTGCCGGACTTGCCGCCGCGCGCCGCCTGCGGGAGGCCGCTGTCGAGTGCGTGGTGCTGGAAGCCCGTGATCGCCTCGGCGGCCGCGTGCACAGTATTTCGCTCGGCTCGGTAACGGCAGACGAAGGCGCCGCCTGGTTGCAGCAGTTCGACGACAACGCTCTCGCCGCGTACGCACAGCAACTGGGCCTGCCATTGCAGGCAACCGACTTCAGCCAACCCCTGGCCGCTGCAGCCGACGGCCCGGTGCCAGACATCGATGCCGCCTGGGAAGCCCTGCGCGCCGGGATCGACCGCCAGCTGCCACTGGCGGAAGGTGTCGCGCGCTATCTGCAGGATCGCGACGAAGCAACCCGGCGCGCCACCCGCTTCGCCCTGGACGCCAACCTGGTCCTTGAGGCCTGCCTGCCGCTGGAATCGCTGTCGGTGGATGCACTGGACGAAGAAGGCGTCGGCGCCGGCGATCGCTTCCTGCCGCAAGGCTATTCACAGCTTGTCGCGCACCTCGCCCAAGGGCTGGATATCCGCCTGAACCAACCAGTGACCGCCATCGACTGGTCCGGCGCAAAGGTGCGGGTGGGTGATGAAAGCTGCGACTTCTGCATCTGCACCACACCCATCGGCGTACTGCGCGATATCAGCTTCAATCCGCCTTTGCCAGCAGCGCAGCAGGATGCGCTGGCGCACCTGGGCATGGGCCAGCTGGAAAAGGTCGTGCTGCAATTCGAGGAACGCTGGTGGCCGCTGTCGCCGTCGGGCTATCTGCGCTGGTACGACTCGCCAGCCAGCTTCGGTGAATGGCTCGATCTCACCGACGCAGTGGGCACGCCGACGATCGCCGGGCTGATTGCAGCGGACGCGCTGGAGCGCGTGTTCGCGGGGCGCAGCAATGAAGAAATTGCCCTCACGGCCTGCAGAACTCTGCAGGCGTGGGCGAATGCCATTCGAAACGCCGGCGCTCCGAGTTGAAACGTAGGATGGGTGGAGCCTAGGCGATACCCATGCTGCCCGTGCCAGGATCGATGGGTATCGCTGCGCTCCACGCCATCCTACGAATTCGCCAATGGCAGGCAGGAAGCCTGTCCACGAATCCGCTACACCCCGTCCAGCGTCAGATCGACCAACCGCTCGACATACTCCACTTCCAGCTCCTCGCCGGAAAACAGGATGCGGTACACCAGCGGCGCCATCAGCCGGTCGACGATGCGGTCGACATCCGGCAGTTTCTCGCCACGTCCCTTGGCCCGCAGCAGGATGATGTCGAACTGGCCGCAGGCAATCGCCATGCAGCGCCCGGAGCAGCCGCCGCCAGCGGCGAGCAGGTCGAGCACCACCGCGCGACCGGGCACCGAGGCGGTTTCCTCCATGTACTGTTCGCCCCATGCCAGCAGGTCACCGCGCAGGCTGCCGGTATCCGCCGGCTCGGCATCCGGGCGAATGCGTTGCAGGGCAACGTCGCCGAGCAGTTCGTTGAGATCGCCCCAGCGCCGGTAGATGGTCGAAGGCGTGACGCCGGCTCGTGAGGCGATCAGCGGCACCGTCAGTTCGGCGCGCTCGCGCTCCTCCAGCAACTCGGCCACAGCCTTGTGCACCGAGGCTTGCACACGCGCGCTGCGACCACCCGGTCGAACCCCCTGATTGATTGCCATAAGCACCTTAACGCAAAGAATTTGCTTTTATCCGAAAACGGGTCCAGCATCTCGCAAAAGCAAAATCTTAGCCTTTGCGAGCTGAATCATGGCACAGACCTTACCCAAAAGCGCGCCCGGATTTTTCCCGGCCCTGCTGCTGACCGCGATCCTCATGGCCTTCCTCGCCGCCGCCGCCGCGCCCACGCCGCTCTATGCGCTGTACCGCGAGTCCTGGCAGTTCTCCCCCGCCCTGCTGACGCTGGCGTTCAGCATCTACGCCGGCGGGCTGATGCTGGCGCTGCTGGTGTTCGGTTCGCTGTCGGACTACCTCGGCCGTCGCCCGCTGATCCGTGCGGCGCTGATCATCGAGTTGCTGGCGATGAGCGTGTTCCTCTACGCCAACTCGGTGGAACTGCTGATCGCCGCGCGCCTGCTGCAAGGCTTCGCCACCGGTATCGCAACCGCTGTACTGGGCGCCGCCATGCTCGACATCGACCGCGAGCGCGGCCCGTTGATCAACAGCGTCGCGCCGATGCTTGGCATGGCGCTGGGCGCACTGGGCAGCAGCGCCCTGGTGCAGTTCGGCGGCGACCCGCTGCACCGCGTGTATGTCTGGCTGCTGGCGGTGTTCGCGTTGGCCCTGGTGCTGTTGCGCTGGCTGCCGGAAAGCGTCAGCAGGCAGCCCGGCGCGCTGGCCTCGCTGAAGCCGCGCATCCGCATTCCCCCGCAGGCGCGCCGCGCGTTCTGGAGCGTGGCGCCGCTGAACGCCAGCCTCTGGGCGCTGGGCGGTTTCTACCTGTCGCTGGGGCCGACCCTGGCGCGCCAGGTGACCGGTCTGCAGGTACCGATGATCGGCGGTGGGCTGGTCTCGCTGCTGTGCTTCTGCGGCGCCGTGGCGATCTTCGCGCTGCGCAACCGGCCGGCGGCGGTCATCCTGCGCCGCGGCGGACTGGCGCTGATCATCGGCCTGCTGATCACCCTGCTCGGCGTGGACTCCTCCAACCTCTGGCTGTTCTTCATCGGCACCGCGGTGGCCGGCCTTGGCTTCGGCGGCGCCTTCCTCGGCGCGTTGCGCTCGGTGGTGCCGCTGGCCCACGCCCACGAGCGCGGTGCGCTGATGGCGAGTTTCTACGTGCTCAGCTACCTGGCCTTCAGCGTGCCGGCGATCCTCGCCGGGCTGGCGATCCAGCGTTATGGCCTGGTCGCCACCACCAACGGCTATGCCAGCCTGCAGATTCTCGCGGCGTCGCTGGTCCTGCTGCTGTCCTTGCGCGCACCCGCCGCGCAGAAGGCGCCGGCCTGAGTCAGGCTGCCGCGCGGGCGCGCAGGAAGTCGTAGAGCCCGCGTACTGCCGGCAGTTCCAGTGCCTGGGCGGCATGGCAAAGGCCGATGCGGCGCACGGGCAACGGCAGGTTCAGCGTGCCGCTGCGCACGGCCGGGGCGCCGCCCAGCAACGAGGCAGGAAGGATCGCTGCGCCCAGGCCGGCACTGACCAGCCGCAGGGCAAGATTCAGGGTACTGGCCTGCGCGACCACGGGTGCGCTGCCGTATGCCGTCATCAGGCGCTGATGCGACGGGTGCGACGGGCAGGTGATCCACGCGTCAACCGGCGCACCCTCGGCGCCGGGCGGCAGCGCCACTACGTAGGGGTCGTCCCACACCGGCACGAACAACTCATCCTCGCAACAGAACTCCTCTGCGGCCAACCGTGCGTCCCCCACACAGCCTTCCTCCAGGTGCAGTTGCAGGTTGGGGATCGCCTGCCGGGCGAGGTCGACGAAGCGCTCGATCTGCTCGGCGCTGATGTCCCCTTCCACGCCCAGGTGCAGCGGCTGCCGCTCCGATGACTGGCGGAACAGCGTGCGCAAACCCTCCGCCTCTGCCAGCAGGGCACGGGCGCGCGGGTACAGCGTGCGTGCCGCTTCACTGACGTCCACGCCACGCGGCTGGCGCACGAAGAGCTCGGTGCCGAGGCTTTCTTCCAACTGCCGCACGGTGGCCGACAGCGTGGGTTGGCTGACGAACAGGCGTTGCGCGGCGGCGGTGATGTTGCGCTCTTCGAAGACGGCGACGAAGGCGGCGAGCTGTCGAATATCCATAGGAAATCCCGATGCCAGGCACAGGAATAAGCCATTTTTCAGGCAGGTCAGCGCTAAATATACTTCACTGCATCGTCCAGGCATCCAGATTTTCGATTGCAGGAGAACCACCATGAGCAAGCCACTGATCATCGTCACCGGCGCCAGTTCCGGCATCGGCGAAGCCACCGCCCGCCTGTTTTCCCAGCAGGGTCACCCGCTACTGCTGCTCGCCCGGCGCATCGAGCGCCTGGAGGCACTCAAGCTGCCGAACGCGCTGTGCCGTGCCGTCGATGTGACTGACCGCGAAGCCCTGCTGGCCGCCGTCGCGGAAGCCGAGAAACGCTTCGGCCCGGCCGACGCGCTGGTGAACAACGCCGGCGTGATGCTGCTGGGCAACATGGTCGAGCAGGACCCGGCCGAGTGGGAGCGCATGCTCGATGTCAACGTGAAGGGCCTGCTCAATGGCGTGCACGCCGTGCTCAAGGGCATGGTCGAGCGCAACCAGGGAAGCGTGATCAACGTCAGCTCGGTGGCCGGGCGCAAGACCTTCCCCAACCACGTCGCCTATGTCGGCACCAAGTTCGCCGTGCACGCGATCTCCGAGAACCTGCGCGAGGAAGTCGCGGCGCACAACGTCCGCGTGGTGACCATCGCCCCCGGCGCGGTGGAAACCGAACTGCTCAGCCACACCACCGACGAGGCGATCAAGAGCGGCTACCAGGACTGGAAGCGCGAGATGGGCGGCAAGGTGCTCAGCGCCGAAGATGTGGCCAACGCCATCGGCTATGCCTACAACCAGCCGCAGGGCGTGTGCATCCGCGAGATCGTGCTGGCGGCGACTCGGCAGCAGGCTTGATCGGCCAGGCCCGAGGGTTCTTGCAAGAGCACATGCGCGAACTCCCCGCAAAAACACCACCGTAGGATGGGTGGAGCCTAGGCGATACCCATGCTGCCAATGCGGCAGGAGTCGATGGGTATCGCTTCGCTCCACGCCATCCTACGAAGGCGTCAGACCGTAGGATGGGTCGAGCCTAGGCGATACCCATGCTGCCAATGCGGCAGGAGTCGATGGGTATCGCTTCGCTCCACGCCATCCTACGAAGGCGTCAGACCGTAGGATGGGTGGAGCCTAGGCGATACCCATGCTGTCGATGCGGCAGACGTCGATGGGTATCGCTTCGCTCCACGCCATCCTGCGAAGGCGTCAGACCGTAGGATGGGTGGAGCCTAAGCAATACCCATGCTGCCAATGCGGCAGACGTCGATGGGTATCGCTTCGCTCCACGCCATCCTACGGGAGTGACGAACCAGCTCAGCTGATCTGCCTGGCCGCCCAGCGGCGGTACTGCTTGGCCCGGCGCAGCGTGCGCCACTGTTCCATCACCAGCGTGCGCCACGGCGAAGCCTGCGGGTTGGGCGCGCGGTGGGCGCCGATGCGGTGCAGCTGCAATTTGACCAGCGCCATGTAGGCCAGCGCCGCCAGCGGCTTGGAGCGCCAGCGGATCGGCGGCAGTTGCGGCTGGGTCTGGCTGCCGCGCTGCCAGTGCAGCACCAGCTGCGGCTCCAGCGCCAGGGCGGTGCCGATGCCGACCATGTCCAGCCCGCTGTCCAGCACCTGCTCCGCCACCGGCAGACGACGGATGCCGCCAGTGACCATCAGCGGCATGCGCGCCGCTTCGCGCATCTCGCGGGCGAACTCGAGGAAGTACGCCTCGCGCGCCAGGGTCCGGCCGTCGCGGGCGTCGCCCTGCATCGCCGGCGCCTCGTAACTGCCGCCGGACAGCTCGACCAGGTCGACCTTCTCGTCGTTCAGCCACTCGATCACCTGGCGCGCATCGCTGGCGTCGAAGCCGCCGCGCTGGAAGTCCGCGGAGTTGATCTTCACCCCCACGCAGAACTCCGGCGTCACTTCGGCGCGCACCGCACGCACGACTTCCAGCAACAGCCGCGCACGGTTCTCCAGCGAGCCTCCCCAACGGTCCTGGCGCTTGTTCGCCAGGGGCGAGAGGAACTGGCTGAGCAGATAGCCGTGGGCTGCGTGGATCTGCACGCCGGTGAAGCCGGCCTGTTCAGAAAGCTTCGCGGCACGCACGAAGCGCCGGATCACCTCGGCGATATCGGCCTCGGTCATCTCGCGGGCGACGGCGAACAGCTTGGAGAACTTGCCCATTTCCAGCGGCACCACCGACGGCGCGATGGCGCCCTGGCCGAGGTTGGTCTGCACCTGGCGGCCGGGGTGATTGAGCTGCAACCAGAACTGTGCACCGCGGGAACGGCCGATGCGCGCCCATTCGCGGAAGCGCTGCAGGTGCCGGTCGTTTTCCAGCACCACGCCGCCGGGGCCGGTCATGGCGCGGCCGTCGATCATCACGTTGCCGCTGAGGATCAGGCCGACGCCGCCGTCCGCCCAGGCCTGGTAAAGGCGCAGCAATGCAGCCGAAGGCGCCTGGTCGGCGTCGGCCATGTTCTCTTCCATGGCGGCCTTGGCGATACGGTTGGGGACTTCGCCGCCGTTGGGCAGGCGCAGGGGCTGGAAGGGCGACATGGCAAGGCTCCGTGGTGGTCCTGATGGGTTGTGACGGCAGCGAGGTTAAGTTTAAAGTTCACTTCAAGGTCAAGCCCCTTTCGGAGCCCAGCATGAAAATCGGTGAACTGGCCAGCCTCAGCGGCCTCGCCCCCTCGCGCATCCGCTTCTACGAAGCCAGCGGGCTGATCGCCCCGGCGCGCCGCCTGGCCAACGGTTATCGCGCGTACCCGGCGGAAACCCTCGACCTGCTGGAAATCATCCGCAGCGCCCAGCAGACCGGCTTCAGCCTGGAAGAAATCCGCAACCTGCTGCCGCACTCCAACCCCATCGAGAACGGCCATGGCGAACTGCTCGCCGGCCTGCGCCGCAAGGTCGCCGAGATCGAGGCGATGGAACTGCAACTGCGGCAGAACCGCTTACGCCTGCTGGAAGTGATCGACGGCATCGAGAACAAGCCCGAAGGCATGGGCTGCGCGGCGAACGCCGAGCGCATGCTGGCGGAAATGCGCGAGCGCAAGGCACAGCGCTGACGTGGAATCTGTAGGAGCGAGCTTGCTCGCGAACCGCTTCGCGCCGGAGCTGCCTGGAACACCGTTCGCTGAAAACCGCAGGGCGCATGAACGGGAACAGGTTATCCGCCGCCAGTCCCGAAACGGCGGATAACGCTCCCCAGTTATTTCCAACCCTCCAGCCTCAACGTCGCCCGCACCAGCCGTTGTTCTTCCTGCTCGATCTCCCGCAGGTTGTCCCTCACGCTGTGGATATGTTCGCGGGCGGCACGCTGCGCCTGCTCCGGCTGGCGCTCGACAATGGCGCGGTACAGCCGCGCATGCTGGCGATCGATCTGGCGTTTCTGCGGCGGGCGGTTGTAGAGGTTGTTCACCGAGGCGAACACGGTGCTGAGCATCAACTCGTTGAGCGACTGCAGCGTGTGCACCAGCACCGGGTTGTGCGAGGCCTCGCTGATCGCCTGGTGGAAGGCGTGGTCGCGCCGCGCATGTTCGCGCGGGTCCAGCGGTTGCGGCTGGTCGAAAGCCGCATGCATCTCCTCGAAGCGCCGGCCGATCAGCAACAGGTCGACCTCTGTGGCGCGCAGGGCGGCCAGTCGGGCGGACTCGCCTTCCAGCAACGCGCGCACCTCCAGCAGGTCGTAGAGCGTGCGCGGCTGCGAGCGGAACAGGTGCAGCAGCGGCGAGACGTCCTCGGCGCCGTTCAGGTCGGCGACGAACGACCCACGCCCCTGTTCGGTATCGACGATGCCGCGCCCACGCAGCGCACGCAGCCCCTCGCGCAACGCCGAGCGCGAGCAGCCGAGCTTCTCCACCAGGCGCCGCTCCGAGGGCAGCGCCTGACCGACCTTGAGTACGCCATCGACGATCAGGCGCTCGATCTTCTCGGCCACCTGGTCGGCGACGCGCTGCTTGCCCTGTGCATAAGTGCTCATTATAGGTCTCCAGTACTGCTGCCGTTTCAACTGGTAGGACCAGCAGGTCCACACCTGCCTGGCTGTGCAGAACACTAGCTGTCAGGACAGGGGCTTTCCAGTGGACGCTCGTACACGAACTGGTAGGACCAGTTTCCGTGCCAGTGGACGCGGCCTGAGCGGCGGTCGCATTTTCACGGTGCCGTGGCTCCACGCGACCGCTTGCCGGGCGCGCACAACAACAAGATCAGAGCACCGTCAGCCTATGAATATCCTCTACGACGAGCGCGTCGACGGCGCGCTGCCTGCCGTCGACAAGTCCGCGCTGCTGGCCGAGCTGCGCGCGGCACTGCCCGACCTCGAACTGCTGCACCGCGCCGAAGACTTGAAGCCTTACGAGTGCGACGGCCTCTCCGCCTATCGAACCGTTCCCCTGCTGGTGGCGCTGCCTGAGCGCATCGAGCAGGTGCAGGCGCTGCTCAGGCTCTGCCATGCGCGCCAGGTGCCTGTGGTGGCGCGCGGCGCGGGCACGGGCCTGTCCGGCGGTGCGCTGCCGCTGGAGAAAGGCATCCTGCTGGTGATGGCGCGCTTCAACCGCATCCTTGAAGTGAACACCGCCGGCCGCTTCGCCCGCGTGCAGCCCGGCGTACGCAACCTGGCGATCTCCCAGGCCGCCGCGCCGCACGGCCTGTACTACGCGCCCGATCCGTCCTCGCAGATCGCCTGCTCCATCGGCGGCAACGTCGCCGAGAACGCCGGCGGCGTGCATTGCCTCAAGTACGGCCTGACCGTGCACAACCTGCTGAAGGTGGACATCCTCACCGTCGAAGGCGAGCACCTGACGCTGGGCAGCGACGCCCTCGACAGCCCCGGCTTCGACCTGCTGGCGCTGTTCACCGGCTCCGAAGGCATGCTCGGCATCGTCACCGAGGTCACCGTCAAGCTGCTGCCGCGGCCGCAGGTGGCGCGGGTGCTGCTGGCCAGTTTCGATGCGGTGGAAAAGGCCGGCCGCGCGGTGGCCGAGATCATCGCCGCCGGCATCATCCCTGGCGGGCTGGAGATGATGGACAACCTGTCGATTCGCGCCGCCGAGGACTTCATCCACGCCGGCTACCCGGTGGACGCGGCGGCCATCCTGCTGTGCGAGCTGGACGGCGTGGAAGCCGATGTGCAGGACGACTGCCAGCGCGTCGACGGCGTGCTGCGCGCGGCCGGCGCCACCGATGTGCGGCTGGCCTGCGATGAGGCCGAGCGTGCGCGCTTCTGGGCCGGGCGCAAGAACGCCTTCCCGGCGGTGGGGCGCATCTCCCCGGACTACTACTGCATGGACGGCACTATTCCGCGCCGCGAGTTGCCGCGCGTGCTGCATGGCATCGCCGAGCTGTCGGAGGAATTCGGCCTGCGCGTGGCCAACGTATTCCATGCCGGCGACGGCAACATGCACCCGCTGATCCTCTTCGACGCCAACCTGCCCGGCGAGCTGGAGCGCGCCGAGGCCATCGGCGGCAAGATCCTCGAACTCTGCGTGGCGGTGGGCGGCAGCATCACCGGCGAGCACGGCGTGGGGCGCGAGAAGATCAACCAGATGTGCGCGCAGTTCAACAGCGACGAACTGACCCTGTTCCATGCAGTGAAGGCGGCCTTCGACCCGGACCGCCTGCTCAACCCCGGCAAGAACATCCCGACCCTGCACCGCTGCGCCGAATTCGGCGCCATGCACGTGCACCACAGCCAGTTGCCCTTCCCCGACCTGGAGCGTTTCTGATGGCCGACGCCAGCGCCGACCTGCTCGAACAGGTGAACCAAGCGCTCCACGCTCGAACGCCGCTGCGTCTTCGCGGCGGTGACAGTAAGGCCTTCCTCGGCCGCCCGGTGAACGGCGTGGAACTGGATACCCGCGCCCATTGCGGCATCGTCAGCTACGACCCGACCGAACTGGTGCTCAGCGCCCGCGCCGGCACGCCGCTGGCGGAGATCGAAGCGGCGCTGGAGGACGCCGGGCAGATGCTGCCGTGCGAGCCACCGAGCTTCGGCGGTGCGACCTTCGGCGGCATGGTCGCGGCCGGGATATCCGGCCCACGTCGGCCCTGGTCCGGCTCGGTGCGCGACTACGTGCTGGGCACACGGGTGATCACAGGGCACGGCAAGCTGCTGCGCTTCGGCGGCGAGGTGATGAAGAACGTCGCCGGTTATGACCTCTCCCGCTTGCTCGCCGGCAGTTTCGGCTGCCTTGGGCTGATCACCGAAGTGTCGATGAAGGTGCTGCCCAAGCCGCGGATGTGCGCCAGCCTGCGTCTGGAAATGGACGTTCACCAGGCGCTGGGAGAACTCGCGGAATGGGGCGCGCAACCGATCCCGATCACCGCGGCCTGCTACGACGGAACGGCGCTGCATCTGCGCCTGGAAGGCGGCGAAGGCTCCGTGTGCTCCGCCCGCCTGCGCCTGGGTGGCGAGGAGATCGACAGCAGCTACTGGCAGGACTTGCGCGAGCAGCGCCTCGGCTTCTTCACCGGCCCCGGCACGCTCTGGCGGCTGTCACTGCCCAACGCGACCCCGGCGCTAGCCCTGCCGGGTGAACAGCTGATCGACTGGGGCGGCGCACAGCGCTGGCTGAAGTCCGCCGCGGACGCCGAGCTGATCCGTCACAGCGTCGCCGAACTCGGCGGCCATGCCATGCGCTACACGCCGGGCGACGACGGTTTCCATCCGCTGCCCGCCGCCCTGCTGCGTTATCACCGCAACCTCAAGCAGCAACTCGACCCGCACGGCATCTTCAACCCCGGCCGGATGTACAGGGAGCTCTGATGCAAACCAACCTGAGCGACCAGGCCAGGCACCTGCCGCGCGCCGAGGAAGCCGAGCGCATCCTGCGCTCCTGCGTGCACTGCGGCTTCTGCACCGCCACCTGCCCGACCTACCAATTGCTGGGCGACGAACTGGACGGCCCGCGCGGGCGCATCTACCTGATCAAGCAGGTGCTCGAAGGCGTTGACCCCAGCGCCAGCACCCGCGAACACCTGGACCGCTGCCTGAGCTGCCGCAACTGTGAGACCACCTGCCCTTCCGGCGTGGACTACCACAACCTGCTGGACATCGGCCGCGCGCTGGTCGAGGAGCAGGTCCCGCGAACCTTCGGCGAGCGCGCGCTGCGTCGCGGCCTGCGCGCCGTGGTGCCGAATGCCGCTTTGTTCGGCGTGCTGGCCAAGGCCGGGCGGGCCTTCTACCCACTGCTGCCGGAGAGCCTGCAAAGCAAACTGCCGCGCCATCCACACCCCCCCGTGGAACGCCCGAAACCACACCACACCCGGCGCATGCTGATGCTCGAGGGCTGCGTGCAACCGGCACTTTCGCCCAATACCAATGCAGCCACCGCGCGGGTGCTGGATCGTCTGGGCATCAGCGTGATCCCGGCGGCGGACGCCGGTTGCTGCGGCGCCGTTGACTATCACCTGAACGCCCAGGAGGACGGGCTGGACCGCGCCCGGCGCAACATCGACGCCTGGTGGCCATCCATCGAAGCCGGCGCCGAGGCCATCGTGCAGACCGCCAGCGGCTGTGGCGCCTTCGTCCGCGATTACGGCCACCTGCTGGAACGCGACACCGCCTACGCCGCCAAGGCAAAGCGGATCAGCGAGCTGTCCCGCGACCTCTCGGAAGTGCTGCGCGACGAGCCGCTGGAAGAACTCCACCTGCAGGGCGATCGCCGCCTGGCCTTCCACTGTCCCTGCACACTGCAGCACGCGCTGAAGCTTGGCGGCGCGGTGGAAAGCGTGCTCATGCGCCTGGGCTTCAGCCTTACCGGCGTACCGGACAGCCACCTGTGCTGCGGCTCCGCCGGCACCTATTCGCTGACCCAGCCGGTGCTGTCCAGACGCCTGCGCGACCAGCGGATGCAGGCACTGGAAAGCGGCAACCCCGAGGTCATCGTCACCGCCAACATCGGCTGCCAGACACACCTGGGCGGCGCGGGACGCACGCCGGTTCGGCACTGGATCGAACTGGTGGAGGAAGCGCTGGCCGACGCGCCGCAACTCCATTCTCAAGGCGAGGTGCAAGCATGCTCAACAAAGCCGTTCTGACCCAGCAGGAGGTCGGCCGCATCCTCGCCGCCGCCCGCGATGAGGCGCAACGCAATCACTGGGCGGTGTCCATCGTGGTAGTGGACGACGGCGGCCACCCGCTGGCCCTGGAACGCCTCGACGGCTGCGCCCCGGCCAGTGCCTACATCGCCACCGAAAAGGCCCGCAGCGCGGCACTGGGGCGGCGCGAAACCAAGGGCTACGAGGACATGGTCAACAACGGCCGTGTGGCCTTCCTCAGTGCGCCGCTGATCACTTCGCTCGAAGGCGGCGTGCCGGTCGTGGTCGAAGGCCAGGTGATTGGCGCGGTCGGCGTCTCCGGCGTGAAAGCCGGGGAAGATGCGCAGGTCGCCAGCGCCGGCGTGGCGGCATTGTGAAGTCG
>NZ_JAOCBT010000016.1:0-145587 GCF_029840045.1 Pseudomonas sp. GD03903
CAATCCGTTCGCGAGCAAGCTCGCTCCCACCCGTCCAGATGGCCCGCGCGTGCCCTGCGAACGCCCAAGGCCCAGGCGTGGTGATCACTTCAACCGGCGCTCGGCGGCGATCTCCGGCAGGTCGGTGCGACGCAGGTAGGTGAGCAGCGATTCGTTGAGGTTCAGGCGGTCGTGGATGTTCTGCTCGGCGAGTATCTGCAGGCACTCGCGGCTGAGGGTCATCACCACGCCGTTCTTCGGCGCCCAGACGAACTCGCAAGCCGGACGGATGCTGTCCTCGGCCACGTCCATGCCGAAGGAATCCTCGCTGAAGCGCACGATGTACTTGCCGGTCTTGAGGTTGAAACCGACGAAGCCGGACAGGCCGTCGGCGGCGTTGCAGATATCACTGGAAGTGATGGCCATGGTGGTGCCCCCTGGAATTTTCCCTGTTATGGATTCGCACGCAGGAGGTGCCCGCTTCTGTGAGCAGGTGAACTTCGAATTCTGACAGCCTTGCCGCCACCTGCTCAGGGGCTGGTTGTCGCACCCCGGACTGTTGCCCCGGCAACACTGGCGCAGCAACGCTGCGCCGGGCGAAACAGCCGCCGCTGTTCGCCCCCGCGGGCAAGTTTCTGATCTGCCGGGAGTTTCCCGCCTGGCACGGCTTTCGCTCTGAGGTTAGCGCGGCACCTTCGCCGCTGTGCAGCATCGAGGAGCCCGAGCCATGAGCCAACATCCGATCCGCTTCGCCTACTGGGTCCCCAACGTCAGTGGCGGCCTGGTGGTCAGCAAGATCGAGCAGCGCACCCACTGGGACATCGACTACAACCGAGAACTGGCGCGCATCGCCGAGGACGCCGGGTTCGACTACGCGCTGACGCAGATCCGCTTCACCGCCGGCTATGGCGCCGAGAACCAGCACGAGTCGGTGGCCTTCAGCCACGCACTGCTGGGCGCCACCGAAAAGCTCAAGGTGATCGCCGCCATCCTCCCCGGCCCCTGGACGCCCTCGCTGGCCGCCAAGCAACTGGCGACCATCGACCAGCTCAGCGCCGGGCGCATCGCCGTGAACATCGTCAGCGGCTGGTTCAAGGGCGAGTTCCAGGCCATCGGCGAACCCTGGCTGGAACACGATGAGCGCTACCGTCGCTCGGAGGAATTCATTCGCGCTCTGAAGGGCATCTGGACCCAGGACAACTTCACCTTCAAGGGCGACTTCTATCGCTTCCACGACTACAACCTGAAACCCAAACCCCTGCAGCGCCCACACCCGGAGATCTTCCAGGGCGGCAGCTCGCGCGCCGCGCGGGACATGGCTTCGCGCGTCTCCGACTGGTACTTCACCAACGGCAACAGCGTCGAAGGCATAAAGGCCCAGGTCGATGACATCCGCGAGAAAGCCGCCGCCAACGGCCATTCGGTGAAGATCGGGGTGAACGCCTTCGTCATCGCCCGCGACACCGAGGAAGAAGCTCGCGCGGTGCTCGCCGAGATCATCGACAAGGCCGACCCGGAAGCGGTGAACGCCTTCGGCCACGCGGCAAAGCAGGCCGGAGCAGCGTCACCGGAAGGCGAAGGCAACTGGGCCAAGTCCAGCTTCGAGGACCTGGTGCAGTACAACGACGGCTTCAAGACCAACCTCATCGGCACGCCGCAGCAGATCGCCGAACGCATCGTCGCGCTAAAGGCGGTGGGCGTGGACCTGGTGCTGGCGGGCTTCCTGCACTTCCAGGAAGAGGTGCGCTACTTCGGCGAGAAGGTACTGCCGCTGGTGCGGGAACTGGAACAGCAGAAGGCGCGGCAGACCGAGGCAGCCTGAGACATCAGGCTCAGCCGTTCGCGAGCAAGCTCGCTCCTACGAAAAGCGCACCGAATGTCCCGGCATCTGTAGGAGCGAGCTTGCTCGCGAATGCTTCTGCTCTCTCTGAGCCAGCCCTGTAGGGCTCGTATCGCTGAGGGAGATGCCGAGCCGGCCCTCAGGCCCCCTGGGTCAGGTGCCTGGCGATGGCCGTGCGCAGCGGCGGCAGGTTCTGCGCCAGGCGCAGGCCGGCATTGCGCAACAGGCGTACCGGCGGGCGTGGGTCGGTATACATGCCGACGATCAACCGGGTCGCCTGGTACAGCGGCCAGGTTGCCAGGCGGTGGGCCATGGCATAGCGGCGCAGCGGCCAGACTCCACCGATATCGCCGCCACGGCGATGGGTCGCGAGGATTTCGTTGGCCAGCCGGCGCTGGCTCTGCAGGCCGAAGTTGAAGCCGTGCGCGGTCACCGGATGCATGCCGACGGCCGCATCGCCGATCAGCGCGCTGCGCGGGCCGACGAAGCGGTCCGAGTAGACGCCCACCAGCGGGTAGCTGTGGCGCGGACCGAGCAGCTCCATCGCGCCGAGGCGGCGGTCGAAGCGGCGTTCCATCTCGTGGGCAAAGGCTTGCTCGTCCATCTCCAGCAGCGGCGCCATCTCGCGCTGCGGCAGGGTCAGCACCACCGAGGAGCGGTCGCCGTTGATCGGCAGCAGCGCCAGGGTCTGGCCGTAGCCGAACCATTCCCAGGCGACGTTGTGGTGGGCTTTCTCGTGGGCCATGCGGCAGACCATCATGGTCTTGCCGAAATCTTCCATGTGCGCGCCAATGCCGAGCATCCGCCGCGTCTCGGAGAAGCGGCTGTCAGCGGCGACCAGCAGGCGCGCCTGGACGCGGCTGTCGTCGTCCAGGGTCAGCTCCACGCCGTTCTGTTCGACACGCAGCGAGCGCAGCGCACGGCCGCAGACCAGCGAAACGTCAGCGCACTCGTGCACCGCATCGAAGGCCGCGCGGCGGATCATCTGGTTCGAGACGAAGTAGCCCAGCTGTTCGGCGCCGGCCTGTTCCGCCTCGATGCGCAGGGTGAACAGCGACGGGCCGTTGAGCACCTGGGCATCGCGCAGCGGCGAGACTTCCTGCGGGTCGATGCGCGACCACATGCCCAGGCGCTGCAGCTCGGCACGGGACGCGTGGGTCAGGGCGATCTCCCGGCCGTCCTCGGCAGGCTCGGCCACGGCGGCCAACGGCTGGCGGTCGATCAGCAGGATCGACAGGCCGTTGCCCGACAGCGAGCGGGCCAGGCAGAGCCCGGCGGGGCCGGCGCCGACAATGGCGATGTCCACGTGCATGGGTGACTCCTTTCGCTTGGGATGGGCAGCCCCGGAGTCTAGGCCGGCCACTGGCCGGTTTCGTTGCCGTGGATCAGTTGCCCGCGGCGAATACCTCCAAATAGACAGGCCTAGATCGACAGCCGCACGCCCCGCTCCGGGTCGATCACCGTCGCGCCGCGACGCTTGTTCACCACCAGTTCGCCGATCTCGATCAGCCGCGTGCGCGTGACGTTGCGGCTCAGGCCAAGCAGGTTGGCGGTGTGCACCTGATTGCAGTGGCAGAAGCGATAAGCCGCGCGCAGCAGTGCATCTTCTACCCGTGCATGCAGATTGCCGCTCTGCTCCTCGAACAGGCGCTGGAAGGCCTGCTGGAGGATCTGCTCGGCACCGAGGGACTCCAGCCGCGGCTCGTCGCTGCGTTCGATGCGCAGGTTGGACAGGTGCAGGTCTTCCGCGCGCACCACGCCATCGCGGCAGATCAGCAGGGTGTGGTGGATGACGTTTTCCAGCTCGCGGATGTTCCCCGGCCACGAATAGCTGCGCAGTTTCTGCGCCGCCTCGGCGCTCAACTGGCTTTGTCCGTAGCCCAGGCGCCGGCTGTATTCGGCGATGAAGTGGCGGGTCAGCGGCAGGATGTCGCCGGGGCGCTCGCGCAGCGGCGACAGTTCCAGGCTGACCACATTGAGCCGGTAATACAGGTCCTCGCGAAAGTGCCCGGCGTTGATCGCCTTCTCCAGCTGCACGTTGGTCGCCGCCAGCACCCGCACGTTGATCGGGATGCTCTTGCGCGAGCCGAGGCGCACCACTTCACGCTCCTGCAGGACGCGCAGCAGCTTGACCTGGATCGGCATTGGCAGGTCACCGATCTCGTCGAGGAACAGGGTGCCGCCGTTGGCCTCTTCGAACCAGCCGGCCTTGGCCGCCAGCGCGCCGGTGAAGGCGCCCTTCTCGTGGCCGAACAGCTCGGCCTCCACCAGGGATTCGGAGAAGGCCCCACAGTTCACCGCCACGAACGGGCCACTGCGCCGCGCGCTGAGGTTGTGGATGTGCCGCGCCACCAGCTCCTTGCCGGTGCCGGTCTCGCCGATGATCAGCACGCTGGCCTCGCTGGGTGCGACCTGTTGCAGGTGGTCGAGCAGGGCCTGGGATTTCGGGTCCTCGAACACCTGCGCGGTGGCGCGGATGGAGGTGGCCAGCGCGGGGGACTTGGGCAGGGTCAACAGCCCTTCGGGTGTGGTCGCATTCATGAGTAGAACGTCGGTTGCGGCAGTTGCTGGTTCAGCGCCCAGTCGCCCAGCTCGCGGACCTTGTAGTCCACCGGGTCGTGCAGGGTCTGGGTGCGCAGGTTGCGCCAGTAGCGGTCGATACGCAGGGCGGCATGGGTGGAACGCGCGCCGGTGACTTCGAACAGGCGGTTGCAGATGTCCAGGCCGTTGCGCGTGGCCGCGACCTTGGCGGTGGCGATGGCCACGGCCAGCCTGCCGCGCTCCTCGGCATCCAGCGCGGCGCCCTTGCTCCAGGCCTCGTCGAGCAGTTGCGCGGCGCGGCGTACCAGCAGGCGCGTGCTTTCCAGGCCGACCCAGAATTCGCCGTAGTGCGCGAGCACGTAGGGGTCTTCACCGACCGTGGCGGCGTTGGAGCGGAACCACGGGCGAGCTTCCTTGAGCGTGTACTGCCGCGCCTCTTCGAACGCACCTTCGGCGATACCGAGGAATACATGGGTGAAGATCAGTTGCGCGATCAGCGGGCGCAGGCAGGCGAACGGCGTACTCAATGGGCCCGGATCGAGCAGCAGCTCGCTCTCCTCCACGCGCACGCGCTCGAAGGTGGCGCTGCCGCTGTCGGTCTGGCGTTGGCCCATGTTGTCCCAGTCGTGGGCCAGGCTGATGCCGCTGCGCGCAGTGGGAATGGCGGCGATCAGCAGCTTGCCGCCCTCGCCGTCCAGCGCCGAGGCGATGAGCATTTCCGAATCCAGCGCGCCGGAGCAGAAGCTCTTGCGCCCGGAAAACTCGCGCCAGCCGGCGAAGCTGCGCGACACGGTACGGGTATCCAGCGGGTTCAGCGCGTTGCCCCAGAACCACTGATTGCGCGCGGTCAGCTCGAACCACGGCTGCCACTGTTCGGGACGCGAGAACAGGCGCACGGTGGCCAGCATCAGGTGCTGGAAGCCGAACACATGGGCAATGGAGCTGTCGACCACGGCGAACTGGCGGACGATGTCCAGCGTGGTGCTCCAGTCGGCGCCCAGGCCGCCGTACTCGCTGGGGATGATCAGCGACAACAGGCCGCTCTGGCGCAGCGCATCGCGCTCGGCCTTCGGCGTGCCACCACGGATGTCGCGCTCGGCGGCGGTTTCGGCGAAACCGGCGGCCAGGCGCTGGGCTACTTGTCCGGGATCAGATGCTATTTGCCCGGGTGTCTGTGCGTCGAGCCGCGTATTGGCGTTCACGCTCGCTTCCTCTTCTATCGATTCGGGATGTGCCGGGCTCCTGCCCGGCACATCAGGGAGAACTCAACCGGCCTTGCGCCCGGGCAGCACATCGTTGGCGATCATTTCGCCGAAGGGCCCGGTGAGGTTGGTCACGCCACGCCCGGCAAGGCTGGCATACGGCTCGGGGAGCAGCGGGAAGACCAGCTCGGCGAATCGGTAGGCCTCTTCCAGGTGCGGGTAGCCGGAGAAGATGAAGCTGTCGATGCCCAGGTCCGCGTATTCCTTGATGCGTTCGGCGACCTGCTGCGGATCACCCACCAGCGCAGTTCCGGCGCCGCCACGCACCAGGCCGACGCCGGCCCAGAGGTTGGGGTAGATCTCCAGCTGGTCACGCCGGCCGCCGTGCAACGCCGCCATGCGCCGCTGGCCTTCGGAGTCGAAACGGGCGAAGGACTTCTGTGCGTTGGCGATGGTCTCGTCGGAGATGTTGGCGATCAGCTTGTCGGCGGCCTGCCAGGCTTCCTCGGCAGTCTCGCGGACGATCACGTGCAGGCGGATACCGAACTTCACGCTGCGGCCCTGCTTCGCCGCCTTCTCGCGCACGTCGGCGATCTTCTGCGCGACCGCCTGTGGCGGCTCGCCCCAAGTCAGGTAGACGTCCACCTGCTCGGCGGCGAGGTCGTGGGCCTCGGCGGAAGAGCCGCCGAAGTACAGCGGCGGATACGGCTTCTGGATCGGCGGATAGAGCGCCTTGGCGTTCTCTACCTGCAGGTGCTTGCCGGCGAAGTCCACTGATTCGCCCTGCAGCACGCGGCGCCAGATACGCAGGAATTCGTCGGTAACTTCGTAGCGCTCGGCGTGGCTGAGGTGGATGCCGTCGCCACGGTTTTCATCCGGGTCGCCACCGGTGACCACGTTGATCAGCAGGCGCCCGCCGGACAGCCGGTCCAGGGTCGCCGCCATGCGCGCGGAGACGGTCGGCGAGATGATTCCCGGACGGATCGCCACCAGGTAGCGCAGGCGCTCGGTGAGCGGCGCCAGGGCCGAGGCGACTACCCAGGAATCCTCGCAGGAGCGGCCGGTGGGAATCAGCACGCCGTAGTAGCCGAGGGAATCGGCGGCCTGGGCGATCTGTTTGAGGTAAGGCAGCGACACCGGGCGCGCGCCCTCGCTGGTGCCGAGGAAGTGGCCGTCACCGTGGGTGGGCAGGAACCAGAACACGTTCATCGAGGGCTCCTCAGGCGGTCTTGCGCAGTTGCGGGCGGGCGAACAACGGTGCGGCGCGTTCGGCGGCGAGCTGGATGCGGGCGCGCAGGGTGTCGCTGGTGATCTGGTAGTTGGCGAAGTCGGCCTCGCTGGCGTACACGCCGATCGGCAAGGTGATCGACTGGAAGAAGCTGAACAGCGGGCGCAGCTGGTGATCGAGGACCAGCGCATGGCGCTCGCTGCCGCCGGTGGCGGCGAGCAGCACCGGGGTGTCGATCAGGGCGTTCATGTCCACCAGGTCGAACAGGTGCTTGAGCAGGCCCGGATAGGAGCCACGGTAGACCGGCGAAGCGACGACCAGCAGGTCGGCCGTCTCGATCTCGCGCAGGGTGGCCTCCAGCTCGACGGAGAGTTCCTGGCGCGACAGCGCGGCACCCAGCGGGCGGGCGATGTCGGCCAGTTCGATCAACTGGGTCTGTACTGGCAGGCGTTCGCCGAGGGCGTCAAGCACGGCCTGGGTGAGCACCAGGGTGCGCGAGGGGCGATAGGTGCCGCCGGAAACGGCGACCACTTTGATGGGGCTGGTCATGGGTTTTCCCTGTTGACTGTTGCGCTAGGTACAGAAGCCTTGAGCAAGGGCCGTACCAACCCCCGAAAGGGCCGTGACAACAAGGAAATGTGCGATTTCAGGGCACTTTGGCGGGGTTTCCGGGGTGCGCCCTGTCACTCAGGCAACAGCGCTGCTGATCGACTGTTGCCAGGGCAACACCCGGTGCTCAATGCACGGCCAGCTCGCGCAGGCCGTGGGAGATATTCAATCCGTCCAGTTCGGCCACGTACTCGCTGGTGCTGAGCAAGCCGATGCAGGGCGTGGCGCCACGCTGGCGCAGCTGTCCCGCCGCCAGCTTGCGTGCCAGCGCCACCGCTGCCATGCAGGGGATGTTCGGGCCATGGTCCTGTTGCGCGAGCATTTCCCAGCAGAGCGCCAGGGGCCGGCCGTCACCGTCGACGCCCTGCAGATGGACGAACATGCCACTACGCCCGTCGCCCAGCGGCTCCATGGCCACGGCCATGCGGTGCAGGCCGCTGCCCAGCCGCGCAGCGTCCTTCAGCAACCCGGCGCGCACCAGCCAGGACAGCCCCCAGGTACCGAATTGGGTGAGGCCGAGCCCCAGGCCGGCGGAGAAGCGCACATCCTGCACGCCGGGGTAGCGCTGCGGGAACAGGTCCAGGTCCGGCACATCGCAGTGGGCCACCCAGCGCCGACCCAATGGTGCGGGAAAGCGGTGCCTGCTCAGCCCCTGCCAGCCGTGCACGTTCTGCCAGCGCCCCTGGCGCCACTGGCGTATTGGCTTGCCGCAGTAACCGAGCACCGCGGAGACGGTAGCCTGCCCGGGAATCTTCGCCGAGGAGCTGATGCCATGGTGGATGCTGTCCAGGCGCTGGAAGCGCGGCAGCAACTCGTCGACCACCGCGGCGGCCAGTGCAGGCACCGAGCTGGCGCCGCTGCACACCAGCACGCCGGCGCTGCGCGCGGCGCGGTCGAGTTCGTGGATGCCACAGACGAACTGGCGAGCATCGGCCAGGTCGATGTAGTGCGCGCGGGCACCGATGGCCGCGCGGGCAACCCGGTAGTCCTGGCCCTGGAAGGGGCCGGCGGTGGAGATCACCAGGTTCACCTTCAGTTCATTGAGGCGGCCGGCCAGGGTCGGCTGGTTCATGTCCAGGCACACCGCTTCGCCGGCCACCTGCGTGGCCAAGGCGCTGGCGCGGCGCTGGTCACGGCCACCCACCAGCACGCGGATACCCTCGATAGCGCTCAGGCGCTGCACGATCAGGCTGCCGAAGTTGCCGTAGCCGCCCAGCACCAGCACGCGAAATTTCTGTTCTGTTGCCACTGCCCTTGTTACTCCCTGACTGCTGGCTGCGCCAGCTCCTTCATCCCGGCTTCGCGCCCTGGTGCCGGGGCAGATTGTCCTCAAGCGGCCACCACGTGGCGCGGGACTCGACGTAATAATGTGCTTCGGGCTTTGTCCGTACCGGCTCGTCCAGGGTTCCCGCACGCACCCGCAAAGTTTCCGGCAGGGCATCGCGGGCGCTGTAGATCGGCGAGCCGCAGGTGCGGCAGAACACGCGCTTCTTATCGGGGGTAGCGCGATACTCGCTCAGCTGCGACTCGCCGCTGAGCAGACGGAACGCCGCACGATCCACGGGAATATTGGTGGCGAACGGCCCGCCCTGGGCCTTGCGACACTGGCCGCAATGACAGACCTGGATCAGCCCCAGCGCGCCGCTGATCTCGTAGCGCACCGCGCCGCACAGACAACCACCCGTATGCATGACCTGCCCCTCTTGCGATCTGGCGGAGCGCAGGAGTCTAGATCAGTCGCGCCGCCAATCACCACCGTGCGTTGCAGTGGCCGTCAGCTTTCTCTGCCCCAGCCCAGCGGATAGAGCAGTTCTTCCTTGTAACCGGCCCACACGCGCACTGCAGCGGGGAAGCTCGCGTCCAGCTCGGCGTCGCCGCTGTCCACCAGCAGCGGCCGGCCTTCGAGAGTGCCGAGCTTGCGCTTGGTGGCGATCACCCGCAGCCGTTCGATGCCGATGGCGCGCAGTACCCGCGGGCTGATCTGCTGGTTGCCGCGGCCAAGGATATGCCCCTGGCCGCCGATGGCCGTCACCAGCAGGAAGGCCGGGTGGCCGTCCACCAGTTCGAACAGTTGCGCCTCGGTGACATCGCGGGCGATCACTTCACCGTTCTCGATCACGTCGACGCCCAGCAGCGTGGTGTCCAGGTGCAGGTCGGCGGCCAGCCCATGCAGCGTCGAGCCGGGGCCGAAGACGTAACGCACGTCGTTTTCCCAGCTGTCCTCCAGCCAGGCGGCGAGATCAGCCAGTACCAGTTCCTCGGTTTCCATACCGGCCTGCTTCACGTGCTGCATGAAGTGGCCTTCCTCGGGCACCGTCAGTTCGGCGTACCAGCGCGCGGCGACGCGGCCTTCGCGCAGCGCGGCTTCGTCCAGATCGCGCACTTCACCCTGGGTCAGGCGCACCAGGCCACCATCCACCAGCCGCCTTGCAAGTTCTCCGGCGGCACGCGGGCTGATGGCATAGACGCCGGAGTGGATCTTCACCCCGGCGGGGATGCCCAGCACCGGCTGGCCCTCACGGGCTACTTCAGCCACGTCCCGCGCAGTGCCATCGCCACCGGCGAAGAGGATCAGCGCCGCGCCAGCCTCCTGCAGCGCCTGGACGGCGTGACGGGTATCCACCGCTGTGCTCTGCTGTTTTTCCAGCACGCCGACCAGGCGGTGGCCGAAGCCCATGCTCGTCAGCAGCTCGGCGCCCATGACACCGGGGAAGGTAAGAAACTCCAGGCGCTCGCGCACCGGCAGCAGATGCTCCAGTGCCACGCGGGTGCGCTCCGCCGCCCGCGGCTGCGCGCCGCGCGCCAGGGCCAGCTCGGCCACTCCGTCACTGCCCTTGAGCGCCGTCGGGCCGCCAATACCGGCCAGCGGATTGATGATCAGCCCTATGCGAATCCTGTCCATACTCAACCTCGAGGGAAACTTCTTCGAACCACCGGCGCAATGCCGGGTCGGACCAGGGAAGCGACGGTTCCACTCACTATAACGACAAGCAAACGACCGGGGACCACGCGATTGGCATGCAATCTGCGAGGGCATTGGTCGTCTGTCTTCGGTGACGGTTCTTCGGCGCTGCCGCGCGCAGCCTCTGTCACCGGGCTTTCATCTGATCTGCCTAGACTGCAACGAACCTGATGTAGAGGAGATTGGCCATGAGCCTGCAAACCCACCGTGAACCCACTCCCCGCCCCGCCCCGCGCAACCCGCAGCAGCCGGTCGGCGGCTCGATCATCGATGCCCAGGGCCGTGAAGTCCCGATCACCGAAGACATGATCCAGCGCGCCTGCCAGGAACTGGACAAGACCTGCGAGCAGCCACGCCGCTGACCGTCAGTGGGGCGGCGCGTCCGCCCTACTCCCCGACCCGGTTGGCGCCCAAGGCGGTCAGCAGGCTTTCCAGGCGCGGCGACTCACCCTGGATGTCGACCCATAGCCCGGTGATTTCGCGCCGCGGCGGGTAATGCTTGCGCAGCGTGTCGAAGGCCGCCCGCCGGGTCTTGGTATCGCCTACCAGGCTGCGACGGAAGTTGGCGTCGTCGCTGCGCGGGTCGTAGACCGCACGGCAGAGCATCGCCAGTGCCCACTCCGGGTCGCACTCTTCCTTGAGGCTCAGTTCGGCCAGCCATTGTGCGGGCAGCAGGTCGTCGAGATCGACTTCCGGCGCGCGTTGCTGCCAGGCGCAGAACGCCTCGTAGATCTGCGCCGTGCCGCGCAGCTTGCCATCGAGGCTGTAGCCGGCGATGTGCGGAGTGGCGATACGGCAGAGCTCGGCCAGGCGAACGTTGACTTCCGGCTCGCCTTCCCAGACGTCCAGTGCCACGTCGATATCGGCGCCGGATTCCAGGTGGACGCGCAGCGCGGTGTTGTCCACCACGCCGCCGCGGCTGGCATTGATCAGCCAGGTGCCGGGGCGCAGCGCCTTCAGGCGCGCGGCGTCGATCAGGTGGCGGGTCGGGTTGTCGCCGTCGCGGGTCAGCGGCGTGTGCAGGCTGATCACATCGCACTCACGCAGCACTTCTTCCAGGCTGCGGAAATCACCACCCACGGCAGCCGCGCGCGGCGGATCGCAGACGCGCACGTCCCAGCCCAACCCGCGTAGAACATCCACCAGGCGTCCACCCACCTGCCCCGCGCCGATCACGCCATAGCGGCGCTCGGCGAGCTTGGCGCCGTGCACTTCGGCCAGCGCCAGCAGACTGCCCAGCACCCAGTCGACCACGCCACGGGCATTGCACCCCGGTGCGCTGGACCAGGCGATGCCAGCTTCGGCGAAGTAATCGAGATCGAGATGATCGGTGCCGATGGTGCAGGTGCCGACGAACTTCACCTGGCTGCCGGCGAGCAACTCGCGACTCACGTCGGTCACAGAGCGCACCAGCAGGACTTCGGCATCGCCCAGGGCGGCACGGTCGATACCGCGTCCCGGCAGACGGCGGATATCGCCGTGGGCACCGAAGAAGGCTTCGACCAGGGGAATGTTTTCATCGGCAAGGATACGCATGGGCTGACTCCAGAAATCGGCTGCCGCTACTTTACCAGCGTGACGGATTGTAGAGGCGCGCTCATAGCCATGTAGAGCGCATAACCTGGAACAGGTTATCCGCCGCTCCCTTCAAGGCGGATAACGCTGGCGCGTTATGCGCCCTACGTCAGCGCCGACCCTTCAGCCCTGCGCGCGGTCCCGCGCGACGCAGGCAAGACTTCCTGACTGGCCCGTCAGCCCTTAAACTGGTCGGCTTCCCGCCAATTTCTTTCGCCAAGGAAAGCCGTGACCAGCCTCGCCCAGCCCGTCTCCCGTGGACGGCGCACCGCCACCGAACTCAAGGAACTGCTGACCCTCGCAGCGCCCATCATGATCGCCCAACTGGCGACCACCGCCATGGGCTTCGTCGATGCGGTGATGGCCGGCAGCGTGGGGCCGCGCGACCTGGCCGCGGTGGCGTTGGGCAACTCGATCTGGATTCCGATCTTCCTGCTGATGACCGGCACCCTGCTCGCCACCACCGCCAAGGTGGCCCAGCGCTATGGCGCCGGCGATCAGGCCGGGACCGGCCCGCTGGTGCGCCAGGCGCTGTGGCTGGCATTGCTGGTCGGCCCACTGGCGGGCGCGACGCTGTGGCTGCTCTCCGAGCCGGTACTGCGGGCGATGAAGGTTGAGGAAGCGCTGATCGAGCCCAGTTGCTTCTACCTGCGCGGTATCGCCTGCGGCCTGCCGGCGGTGGCGCTGTACCACGTGCTGCGCTGCTTCAGCGACGGCCTGGGCCGGACCCGGCCGAGCATGGTGCTGGGCATCTGCGGGCTGATGCTGAACATCCCGATCAACTACGTGCTGATCTACGGCCACCTTGGCTTCCCGGCCCTGGGCGGCCCCGGTTGCGGCTGGGCCACTGGCTCGGTGATGTGGTTCATGCTGCTGGGCATGCTGTTCTGGGTGAACTGGGCCAAGGTCTACAAGCCGAGCCAGCTGTTCAGCCATTGGGAGCTGCCGCAGCCGAAGGTGATCGGCAGCCTGGTGGCGGTGGGCCTGCCCATCGGCATCGCGGTGTTCGCCGAGTCGAGCATCTTCTCGGTGATCGCCCTGCTGATCGGCGAGCTCGGCGAGAAGGTCGTCGCCGGGCACCAGGTGGCGCTGAACTTCAGCGCGCTGGTGTTCATGATCCCCTACTCGCTGGCCATGGCGGTGACGGTGCGGGTCGGCCAGTCGATGGGCGCCGGGGCCCCGCGCGATGCGCGCTTCGCCGCCGGCGTGGGCATGGGCGCGGCGTTGGCGTACGCCTGCATTTCCGCCAGCGGCATGCTGCTGCTGCGCGAACACATCGCCGGGCTCTACACCCAGGACCCGGAAGTGCTGGCCCTGGCCGCTACGCTGCTGGTGTTCTCGGCGCTGTTCCAGTTCTCCGACGCCGTGCAGGTCACCGCCGCCGGCGCCCTGCGCGGCTACCAGGACACCCGCGCGACCATGATCATGACCCTGTTCGCCTACTGGGGCATCGGCCTGCCGGTGGGCTACAGCCTCGGCCTGACCCATTGGCTGCAGGAACCCACCGGCCCGCGCGGCCTGTGGGAAGGCCTGATCGTCGGCCTGACCTGCGCGGCGGTGATGCTGTGCATTCGCCTGTCGCGCAGCGCCAGGCGGCAGATCGTGCTGAACGAGAGGCGCGTGGCGGGATAACGCCGGAGACGCAAAAAAGCCGCCCTTGGGCGGCTTTTTCGTTTGGGAGTCCTGCAGGAAAAACACTGCGTAGGATGGCGTGGAGCGCAGCGATACCCATCAATCCCGTGCACGGACAGCATGGGTATCGCTGCGCTCCACCCATCCTACCAACAGGCTCGCCGGATACCTTCTGAGGAGCCGTCAGTCAGTCACCAGCGCCGGCTTCGGCCGGCTGCTCAGCGTCGTGCCAACGGAGGCCACGATGATCGCGCCAATGGCGATCCACTGGTGCGAAGTCAGTTGCTCGCCGAGGAATACCAGGCCGGACAACGCACCGAACGCCGGCTCGATGCTCATCAGGGTGCCGAAGGTGCGCGCTGGCAGACGGGTCAGCGCAACCATTTCCAGGGTATAGGGCAAGGCGCTGGAGAGGATCGCCACGCCCAGCAGCGCCGGGAACAGGCTGACATCGAACAGCGCCATGCCACTGTGCGCAAGGCCGATCGGCGCCACGCAGATCGCCGCAATAGTGATGCCCAGCGCCGCGCCCTGGGCGCCCAGGTCATTGCCGGCACGCTGGCCGAAGATGATGTAGAGCCCCCAGCAGACACCCGCCCCGAGCGCCAGCGCGGCACCCTTGGGGTCGATGCCGTTGCCGAAGTCGGCGATCGGCAGCAGCAGGCCGAGGCCGACCACCGCGATGGCGATCCACAGGAAGTCGATGGGTTTGCGCGAGTAGAACAGCGCCACCGCCAGCGGCCCGGTGAACTCCAACGCCACGGCAACGCCCAGCGGGATGGTCTGCAGCGCCATGTAGAACGTCAGGTTCATCAGGCCCAGCGTCACGCCGTAGATGAACAGCGGCTTGAGCGGCTTGCCGCGCAGGGAGGTGCGCCACGGCCGCAGGATCGCCAGCAGGAGGATGGCGGCGAAGATCAGGCGCATGGAAGTCACGCCTTCCGCGCCGAGCACCGGGAACAGGCTCTTGGCGACGGACGCACCGGTCTGGATCGAGGCCATGGACACGATCAGGATGAGAATGGGAAAGGCAGTGGAAAGAAAGCGAGAGCGAGGCATGATGCGGACCTGAACAGGCGTTGCAACGGTTGGGATTTCTTGGTTGACTGTTATGCGCAACATAATGCGCAAAAAGGCCAGAATGAGCAATATACTGCCCACTCCTTCCGAACGCCCCAGCGTGCTGGTGCACGTCGCCGATAACGTGAAGACCCACCGCCGCAGCGCCGGGCTCAGCCAGGACGCGCTGGCCAAGGCTTCGGGCGTCAGCCGGCGGATGCTGGTCGGTATCGAGAGCGGCGACACCAACGTCAGCCTCGCCACCCTCGACCGCATCGCCGCCGCCCTGAAAGTCACCTTCGCCGACCTGGTTCGCCCGCCGTCCACCGGCGGCCTGTCCCGCGTCGACGCCGTCGCCTGGGGCGGCCAGCAGGCCGACAGCCGCGGCACCCTCCTTGCCAGCACACCCGCCACGCGCCAGGCAGAACTCTGGCACTGGGCACTCGCCCCCGACGACCGCTACAACGCCGAGCCCGACGCTGAAGGCTGGTATGACATGGCCTATGTCATCGAGGGCCGGCTGACCATTGTCCTCGCCGAGGAGACGGTGGAGGTCGAGGCCGGCGGATTCCATGTGTTCAAGAGCAACCAGCCGTTTTCCTATCAGAACCATGGGGATGTGCTGGTGCGGTTTGTGCGCAACGTCGTGAATTGAATCCTTTACAGCTGCGCCTCCCAGGGTTCATCGCAGGCATAGGCTGCTCCTGCAGGTCGACTCCAGCGTTTGCGGCGGCGCGTAGGAGCGGACTTTGTCCGCGATAGATTCACCGCCGCGCCCAGCCGAACAGGGAGCTGGGCGTAATCATCGCGGACAGAGTCCGCTCCTACGAAAGCGAGCACCCCGGCACCACGACCGTGGCTTTGGTTTTGGCTTTGAAGACTTCCAGAGAAATGTCCGAGCACGCCGAATGACCCGTTCAGGAGGCCTCGTTGAAGCGGAGTTTCAGGGGTTGAGCGACATGGATGTCGCGAGAGCTGCGATGGGCTAGGGACGGCCCTTCGCAGCGTGCCCCTGAAACTTCGTTGCAACGAGGGAATTTTTCGCCTAAGCGAAAAACCGGATGTCCGGGGCAAGACCTTTGGTTACTTTGGGGCGTTTGCCAAAGTAACTCGCCCGAGGGGGCGAAACACAGAACCCCACTCGCGCGCCAAAGCGGCGCAGAAACACCAACCCCCCAACAAAAAAAGGCCCGCGATAAGCGGGCCTTCTTCATTAACCCTCGGGATCAGTTGCCCTGCGGCATCTCACCCCGCGCCAACCGCGCATTGATATCGGCAATCACCGCCGGCAGTTCGGCGATGGTGTCGATCAGGTAGTGCGGCCGCGAGCCCTCGAACATCTGGCCGATGCGGCGGCGTTCCTGCTCCAGCTTTTCCGCCGGCAGTGCCTTGTATTGCTCATAGGTCAGGCCCAGGGCGTTGCCCGAACAGGTCAGCGCCACGGTCCACATGCCGGCGCTGCGGCCTTCGAGGATGCCCGGCCAGGTGTCGTCGACCTTCACGCAGGCGGCGACATCATTGATACCCAGGGCGATCACGTTGGCCAGCGCCTGGGCCGGGTGCGGTCGGCCGTTGGGCACTTCGTCGGTGGCGACCACGTGGTCGGCGACGTAGCCGTTGGTCTTCGCCAGGGCGACGACCTTTTCCATCACCACTGCCGGGTAGCCGGAGCAGGAGCCGATCTTCAGCCCACCCTTGCGCAGGGTGGCAATGGCTTCCAGCGCGCCGGGGATCAGCGCCGAATGCTCGGCGATCTTCTCGATCTGCAGCGGCATGAAACGCTCGTAGATGGAGGTGACGTCATCGTCGCTCGGCACCCGGCCGAACTTGGCCTTGTAGCGCTCGGCGATGGCCGGGATGTCGCACAGGGTGCGGATGTGATCCCACTTGCCCATGCCCATGGGGCCGCGGGCTTCTTCCAGGCTGACCTGGACGCCGAACTCGGCGAAGGCTTCGACGAAAATCTGGGTCGGCGCGAAGGAGCCGAAATCGACCACGGTGCCGGCCCAGTCGAGGACGACAGCTTGCAGTTGCTTGGGTTGTTCGTAGTTCATGGCATTCAATCCTGTGGGAGTTCGGGCGGGCGTCAGATTTCGAAGACTTCCATTTCCTTCAGCGTCTCGGCGATGGCCGCGACGGCGGCGCGCATACCGCTGGCGTCGACCTGGCCGATGCAACCGACGCGGAAGGTTTCCACCTGGGTCAGCTTGCCCGGGTAGAGGATGAAGCCCTTATCGCGCACCCGGTTGTAGAACTCGGTGAAGTTGTAGCGAGCGTCACTCGGGGCATGGAAGGTGACGATGATCGGCGCCTGGATTTCCGCAGACAGGAAGCTGCGGAAACCGAGTTCGGCCATCTCCGCCAGCAGAGTCTGGCAATTGTTTGCGTAACGCTGATGACGGGCCGCGAGGCCGCCCTCCTCTTCGTACTGGCTCAGCGCTTCGTGCAGCGCGGCCACTACGTGGGTCGGCGGGGTGAAGCGCCACTGGCCGGTCTTGGCCATGTAGGCATGCTGGTCCTGCAGGTCCATGGACAGCGAGTGGCAGTTGCCGGCGCTGGCGTTCAGGGCAGTGCTGCGGGCGAAGACAAAGCCCATGCCCGGCACGCCTTCCAGGCACTTGCCGGAAGCGGCGATCAGCGCGTCGAAGGGAATCTGGCGGGCGTCGATATCCAGCGCGCCGAAGGAGCTCATGGCATCGATGATCAGGCGCTTGCCGTGGGACTCGATGACCTTGGCGATGTCCTGCAGCGGGTTGAGGATACCGGTGCTGGTCTCGCAATGGATCAGCGCAACGTGGGTAACGCTGGGGTCTTCGGTGAGCAGGCGATCGACGTCGGCGGCGGTGGTCGGTACGTCTTCTTCGGTTTCGAAGGTGCTGAACTCACGGCCGATCACCTGGCAGATCTTCGCCAGGCGCTTGCCGTAGGCGCCGTTGATCAGCACCAGCACCTTGCCGTCACGCGGCACCAGGGTACCCACCGCGGCCTCGACGGAGAAGGTGCCGCTGCCCTGCAGGGGCACGCAGGTGTGGGTCTGCTCGCCGTGAATGATCGCCAGCAGGCGCTTGCACACATCGGCGGTCAGGTCGTTGAAGTCGCGGTCCCACGACCCCCAGTCGACCATCATGGCGCGACGGGTGCGGGGGGACGTGGTCAGCGGACCGGGAGTCAGCAGGATGGGGGCTCGCTCGGCAGTGCTCATGCTCGATTCCTCTTTCGTGGGAACGTCGTCAGGGCTGAATTCGGTTGGGCCGGGCGGGTTCGCTGCGGCCTGGGCATAACTTGCCGGCCGGGCAGATATCGTTCAAATTGTTTATCACGATGCACTGCATAAGCCGGACATATACCTGATGAATCTTTTCCAGCTCCGCGCCTTCGACGCCGTCGCCCGCGAACGCAGTTTCACCCGCGCCGCCGAGCGGCTGTTCATCAGCCAGCCGGCAGTGACCGGGCATGTGAAGGCGCTGGAGGAGCACTACCAGGTCAACCTGTTCCGCCGCACCGCACGAGGCGTTGAACTCACCGAGGACGGCGTGCGCCTGTCGGCCATCAGCCGCACGCTGTTCGCCCTGGAAGAGGAAGCCGAGGCCATGCTCGACGCCAGCCGCGAACTGGTGACCGGGCGTATCGAAGTGGCCGCCGACGGCCCGCACCTGGTGATGCCGATGCTCGCCCGGCTGCGCGCGCGCTATCCCGGCATCACCGTCAACCTGCGCCTGGGCAACGCGCAGGAGACCCTCGCCGCACTGATGGACGAACACGTCGATATCGCCGTGCTGACCGAGGTGGAGCCGCGTACCGGGCTGTTCCTGCGCGAGCTGGTGGAGTCGCGTATCTGCGCCCTGGTGCCGGCCAGCCATGCCCGGAGCGAACACACCGGCGAGCTGCCGCTGGGCGAGTTGGACCAGCAGATCATGGTGCTGCGCGAACCCGACTCCATCACCCGGCGAACCTTCGATGCGGCCTGCTCGGCGGCCTCGGTGGAGCCGCGCGTGCTGCTGGAGCTGGACAGCCGCGAGGCAGTGACTGAAGCGGTAGCGGCGGAGCTGGGAATCGGCATCGTGTCGTCGCTGGAAGTCAGCCCGGACCCACGAGTGAAGGCGATCCCGCTGAGCGGCGACGGGCTGTTGAACCGTCATGCCATTGGCTGCCTGGAACGGCGCCGGGGGTTGCGAGTGGTGAGTGTGTTTCTGGAGTTGGCGGAAGCCTGACCTCAGGTCCTGAGGGATGCGGTTCGCGAGCAAGCTCGCTCCTACAAGGGAAACTTCGGCGTATGCCCAATCTGTAGGAGCGAGCTTGCTCGCGAACCACCGACAGCCATGCCCTACTCCGCCGGCAGATCTTCCTTCACCAGATCGAGAAAGGTCGCCACGATCCGCCGGCTGCTCTGCTCACGCAGGCACACCAGGGTCTCGCTCATGCGCCAGTGGCAGTCGAGGATTGGCAGCGCAAGCACGCGCGCATCCGCCCCCAGTTCGGCGGCCGAAACCACGCCCACGCCAATGCCCACCGCCACCGCCTCCAGCGACGCCTCGCGGCCTTCCACCTCGATGGCCGGGCGGATGCGCAGGCCAGCCCGGGCCATTTCCGCTTCGAGCATCTGCCGGGTCACCGAACCTTGCTCACGCAGCACCAGCGGTGCGTTGTCGAGGTCGGCCAGTTCGATGGACTGGCGCCCGGCCCAGGGGTGGCTGCGGCCAACGAAGGCGACGATGGGATCGCTGCGCAGGGTGAAGGTCAGTAGGCGTTCGTCCTGCACCTCGCGTCCCAGCAGCGCGAGATCGGCCTGATAGTCGAACAGGCGCTGCAGGGACTCGTCGGTGTTACCCGTCTCCAGCTTCACGCGGATGCCCGGATGGCGCTGGCAGAAGCGTGCGATCTGCGGCAGCACGTGCACCGGGGCGTCCACCGCCAGGGTCAGGCTGCCAGTCTGCAGCGCGCTGGATTCCTGCAGCAGCTCCTGTGCCTCGGCCTCGATCACGAACAGGCGCTGGGTCACGGCCAGCAGGCGCTCGCCCAGCTCGGTCAGGCGCACCGAGCGCTTGTTGCGGTGGAACAACAGCACGCCGTAACGCTCCTCCAGCTTGCGCACCTGGTCGGACACCGCCGGCTGAGTGAGGAACAGTCGCTCGGCGGCGCGGGTGAAGCTGCCGTGCACGGCGACGGCATGGAAGGCCTTGAGCTGAGCGTGGGAAACGGACATGGGCGAGCCTCTGGCAGATGGTTCTGACCACCTTCGCGCTATCGGACGGAAAGCGACTACAAGGTCATTCGCGCAAAACACTAGCGTCATGGCGCCTTGTCATACAAGCCCAGCTTATTTTTGAAATCTGATAAATCGATTTCAGTTATTTATTCGAAATTGTTTCCATCCCTCCACTGCCGCGGCACTCCCGCGGCGGTACAGAACAGCTGCAGCGCTTCTGACCCGCACCGCGAAGACGGTGCGACGTGCTCCCAGAACAACAACAAAAAACAGGCGTTACCCACTGACTGCCGGCACAGCACAACAACAAAGAGGTCAGATCATGCTCAACCCTCACGGCACCGCTTCGCCGCGTTCCTCCCTGGCACGCTGGAGATGGCAGATCTTCGCCATCACCTGGCTGGCCTACGCGGCCTTCTACTTCACCCGCAAGGCCTTCTCGGTAGCCAAGCTTGGCATCGCCGAAGACCCCAGCTTCCATCTCGACAAGATCGCGATGGCCAACCTCGACGCCATCTACCTTGCCGCTTATGCGGTGGGCCAGTTCACCTGGGGCGTCTTCGCCGACCGCTACGGCCCCCGCGTGGTGGTGTTCGGCGGCCTGCTGATCTCCGCCGCCGCCGCGCTGGTGATGGGCAGCTTCGCCACCCTGCCGATCTTCGCCACCTGCATGGTGGTGCAAGGCCTGGCGCAGTCCACCGGCTGGTCGGGGCTGTGCAAGAACATCGGCAGCTTCTTCGCGACCCATGAGCGCGGCCGCGTGCTCGGGCTGTGGAGCACCTGCTACGCCTTTGGCGGGCTGGTCGCCTCGCCCTTCGCCGGCTGGTGGGCCTATGAGGTGTTCGGCACCTGGCATGCGGCGTTCTACTCCACCGCCGCCGTGGTCGGTGCGGTCGCCATCCTCTTCCTGCTGCTGCAACGCAACCGCCCGCAAGATGTCGGCCTGCCGCCGGTGGAAGCCGATGTGCAGCAACCCGAAGCGGTGAACTACGCCGGCTTCAAGCACGAGGGCGAGAACGGCAAGTCGCTGCGCATCCTCGGCAAGGTGCTGCGCAACCGTACCGTGCTGACCCTGGGCCTTGCCTATTTCCTGCTCAAGCCGGCGCGCTACGCGATCCTGCTGTGGGGCCCGGTGATCGTCTACGAACGCATGCCCGGGCTGGGCAAGGTCGGCGCGGCGATCCTGCCGTCGGCCTTCGAAGTCGCCGGGCTGCTCGGGCCGATCCTGATCGGCTATGCCTCGGACCGCATCTTCGGCGCACGGCGCATGCCGGCCTGCGTGATCAGCCTGCTCGGCCTCACGGTGTGCCTGGCGCTGTTCGTCCCGGCCATGCAGACCGGCAGCAGCCTGCTGGTGCTGGGCCTGCTGTTCATGATGGGCCTGACCCTGTACGGACCGGATTCGATGATCAGCGGCGCGGCCGCCGTGGACTTCGGCACTGGTGAAGCGGCCGGCACTGCGGCGGGCTTCGTCAACGGTTGCGGCTCCATCGGCGCGATCCTCGGCGGCCTGCTGCCGGGTTACTTCGACACCTACAGCGTGTTCATCGGCTTCACGGTCACCGCGCTGATCGCGGCCGGCATCCTCATTCCGCACTGGAACAGCCGCCCGGAAACATCCGGCCAGGCGACACCCGCAAGCGGCGAACCGCGCCTGAACGCGCGCCCCGTACGCTCCTGAGTCCCGCTTCCCCCTCACCAGCCGGCTGAGGGAATGGGCGAGGCGCCCCGCGCGCCTCGCCCTTTTTTCGTTTGCCTGCACGCCTGCGGAACCAAGGATGGGCTTGTGCCATTCGCTCTCGCTGAATAACATTGATTATCATTTGAAAATTATTCCTGCTGGACGCCCTTGTGAGCACTTCCAACCTCGACGCGGTCTTCCTGGCCCAGCGCCTGCCTTTGCTGCGCACGCTCGTACGGATGGTGAAGAACCCGAGCATCGCCGAAGACCTGGTGCAGGAAACCTACCTGCGCGTCGCCCGCACCCTGCTCGAACGCCGCATCGATCACCTGGAACCCTTCCTCTTCCAGACCGGCCGCAACCTCGCCCTGGACCATCTGCGCCACTTGCGCATGCAGTCGCGGACCATGCTCGAGGACGTGCCTTTCGACGTGGTGCAGGCCGTACCGGCGCCGGGTTCCAGCGCCGAGGACCAGTTGCACGCGGAGAAGCTGCTGGAACGCCTGGGCGCAACCCTCGCACAGCTCAGCGAGCGCCAGCAGCGCATTTTCATCCTCAGCCGCCTGCACGGCTGCGGCTACGCGGAGATCGCCGAGCAGCTCGGCGTCTCGCCCAGCACGGTGCAGAAGGAACTGAAACTGATCATGGCGATCTGCATCGGACTGGTCAGCCGTCTCGAGGAAACGGTATGACGGACTACCGTTCGCCGGCCGATTCGACAACAATGCGCGGCTCACCGCCCCAGGACAGCCCCGAGGATCGCCCCTTGCCCAACTCCGCGCCGCCCGACGATCAGCAGATGGCCGAAGCCCTCGACTGGCTGATCCTCGAGGACGACATGGACGCCACTACCCGCGCGCGCTTCGATGCCTGGCTGGCCGCCAGCGCAGGCAACGCGCAGGCCTACCAGCGCGTGCGCGATGCCTGGCAGTCGCCGTTGCTGCCGGTCGCCGCCGCGCGCCTGGAGCGCAAACGGGTGCAGAGCAACGTGCGGCCGCCACGTGGCCAGCGCCGCTTCTGGAAGCCCGTCGCCACGGCAGCCGCGCTGGTTCTGGCGATCGGCGTGGTGGTCCAGGGCGACCTGCTTACGCGCCTGCGCGCAGACCACCTCACCGCCGTCGGCGAACGCCAGAAAGTCCAGTTGGCCGATGGCTCCAACGTATTGCTGAACACCGACACCGCGCTCTCCAGCCGAGTCGATGACCAGCAGCGTGTCGCCCGTCTGTACCGCGGCGAAGCCTTCTTCGACGTTGCCCACGACCGCAGCCGCCCCTTCGAGGTGGAAGCCGGGCCGGTACAGGTCACGGTGCGCGGCACGGCGTTCGCCGTGCGCTACCTGGGCAACGAGGCGGAAGTCAGCGTGCAGCGCGGCGAAGTGGACCTGCGCACCCGCCTGGACGACGCCCGCGTCAGCCTCGGCGCCGGCGACAGCATTCGCGTCGGCCCGCAGGGCTTCGGCGAGCGCCAGCACGGCGCCGAGGCCGAATCCCAGCTGGCCTGGGTGAAGGGCCGCATGGTGTTCGAGAACTGCCCGCTCAGCCAGGTGCTGGCCGAATTGCGCCGTTACTATCCGGGCTGGATCGTGAATACCAACGAGCGCCTGGAGAATGTCAGCGTCACCGGCAACTGGCGCCTGGACGACCCCCTGGGCGTGGCCCGTTCGCTGGCGCAGATCACCTCCGCCGAACTGCACGAATACCCGAAACTGCTGATCCTCAACTGATCACCACTCCCGAACGGAAAGTATTTTTACGCGATTCGAAAGGCTCGTTCGTTTAGTCAGAAGCCAATGCAATAGATTCGCATTTACGAATGCGAACAAAGACTGACTAAGAGAGCCCTTCGATGACCATTGCTTCTTCGCGTGCCCCTCTGCGCCGGCTGTCCGCGCCGGCCAGCATCTCGCTGCTTGCCCTGTCCATCGGCCTCGCCAGCCTGCCGGCCACCTCCGCCCTCGCCGCCGAAGCCAGCCAGACCCAGGCTGGCTACAGCTTCGACATCGGCCGCCAACCGCTGCCCCAGGCACTCAACGCATTCAGCGCGGTGACCGGCTGGCAGGTAGGCGTGGCCGGCGACCTGGCGGATGGCGTGGAGTCCCCGGGCGTCAGCGGCCGCCTGCCGGCGGAGCGCGCGCTGAAGACCCTGCTCGGCGGCACCGGCCTCACCGTGCGCCAGCTCGGCCCGCGCAACGTGATCCTCGAACGCAACCTGTCCTCGGTGTCCGAGATGCAACCGCTGACCGTCACCGCCACCCGCCAGGCGCAGAGCGTCACCTCGGTACCGTCCACGGTGAACGTGGTGGGCCGCGACGAGCTGGACCGCAAGAACGTCAACACCATCAAGGAGCTGGTGCGCGACATGCCCGGCGTCTCTGTCGGCGGCACCGGCAACCGTGCCGGCATCACCGGCTACAACATCCGCGGCATCGACGGCGACCGCGTACTGACGCAGATCGATGGCGTCGAGATTCCCAACAGCTTCTTCAACGGCCCCTACGCGCAGACCGAGCGCAACTACGTCGACCCGGAAATCATCAAGCGCGTCGAAGTGCTGCGCGGTCCGGCCTCGGCCCTGTACGGCAGCAACGCCATCGGCGGCGCGGTGAGCTACTTCACCCTCGACCCGGACGACATCATCAAGGATGGCCAGGACGTCGGCGCGCGCCTGAAAACCGGCTACAGCTCCGCCGATGACAGCTGGCTGACCTCCGCCACCGTCGCCGGCCGCCTCGACACCTTCGACGGCCTGCTGCACCTGAGCCAGCGCAACGGCCACGAGACCGAGTCCTACGGCAGCACCGGCGGCACCGGCCTGTCGCGCACCGAGGCCAACCCGGAAGACGTGCGCACCACCAACGTGCTGGCCAAGCTGGGCTGGAACTACGCCGAAGGCAGCCGCTTCGGCCTGGTCTACGAGAAGTACAAGGACGACGTCGACACCGACCAGAAGAGCGCCTATGGCGGCCCCTACAACAATGGCGGCCCGGCGCTGCCGCCCAGCGTGCTGCCCGGCGGCATGTACCAGTGGCGTACCGGCAACGACACCATCACCCGCGAGCGCTACGGCCTGGAACACCAGATGCTGCTGGACAGCGCGGTAGCCGATCACCTGAAGTGGACCTTCAACTACCAGGTGGCGAAGACCGACCAGAGCACCGATGAGTTCTACTACCCGATGACCCGCAAGGTGCTGCGGACCCGCGATACCCTGTACAAGGAACGCCAGTGGGTATTCGACCTGCAGATGGACAAGGCCTTCGCCCTGGGCGACACCGACCACCTGCTGACCTACGGCACCACCCTCAAGCGCCAGAAGGTCACCGGCTACCGCGAAGGCACCGGCACCTGCCTCGCCGTCGGCCGCGGCTGCACCGCCATCGGTGCGCCCAGCGCCACCGATACCCTGGCCCGCAGCAGCGACTTTCCCGATCCGACCATCGACACCTATGCGCTCTTCGCCCAGGACGAGATCCGCTGGAACGACTGGACCTTCCTGCCCGGCCTGCGCTATGACCACACACGCCTGAAGCCCCACGTCACCGACGAGTTCCTCAAGACCGTCGACCAGAGCGGCGAAGGCGACGTCAGCAGCGAAGACAAGAGCTGGCACCAGCTCTCGCCCAAGCTCGGCGTGACCTACGCGTTCAACGACAACTACCTGTGGTACGGGCAATACGCCCAGGGCTTCCGCACCCCGACCGCGAAGGCGCTCTACGGCCGCTTCGACAACCCCGGCGCGGGCTACCGTGTGGAGCCGAACCCGGACCTGGACCCCGAACGCAGCCAGAGCTACGAGACCGGCCTGCGCGGCAACTTCGAGGAAGGCTCGTTCGACGTGGCGGTCTTCTATAACAAGTACCGCGACTTCATCAACGAAGATGCCATCACCCCCGGCTACGACGAGCCGACCTTCACCAGCAACAACATCAAGCACGCCATCATCAAGGGCGTGGAGCTGAAAGGTCGCCTGGAACTGGGCGCCTTCGGTGCGCCGCAGGGCCTCTACACCAAGGGCTCGGTGGCCTACGCCTACGGCCGCAACAAGGACACCGGCGAGCCGATCAACAGTGTCAACCCGCTCACCGGCGTGTTCGGCCTGGGCTACGACGAACAGGCCGGCCGCTATGGCGCCCTGCTCGACTGGACGCTGGTCAAGCGCAAGAACCGCGTGGACGACACCCAGTTCAACGCCCCCGACGGCACCAGCAGCCAGTTCAAGACCCCGGGCTTCGGCATCCTCGACCTGACCGGCTACTACAAGCTGACCGACGACCTGACGCTGAACGCCGGCCTGTACAACCTCACCGACAAGAAGTACTGGCTGTGGGATGACGTGCGCGGCTACGACGGCGTCGGCGAAGCAGCGGTACTGGCTCCGGCCAACCTCGACCGCCTGACTCAGCCGGGGCGTAACTTCGCAATCAACCTGGTGTGGGATATCTGATGCACAGATTGGCACGGGATTCCTGGTGAACCTCGTGCCAGCTCTGTTCGCGAGCAAGCTCGCTCCTACAAGCAACACCAGACCCTGTAGGAGCGAGCTTGCTCGCGAACCAGCCTCGCTCCGGCATCCCCCATTGAACACCCGACAATCTTTACGCTTTCCCCGAACTCGTTCGTCTCGTCTGTAAAGACCTGTAATTTCAAGGAATTGGACATGACCACCCTGGAACTCCCCGCCCTGCGCTCGCAGCGCCTGAATGCGCTGACCCACGCCCCCCACGAGCGTCTCGACCACGCCGTGAAGGCCCGCGAGCCCTTCTCCAGCCGCGAGCGCTTTGCCCGCTTCGTGGTCGCCCAGTACCTGTTCCAGTCCGAGCTTCAAGCCCTGTACCAGGATGCTGAATTGGGCAAGATCTTCCCCGACCTGCCGCAGCGCTGCCGCGCGGAACAGGCCCGCCTGGACCTGGCCGACCTGGACACCGAAGTCCCCGCTCCGGTTGCCGGCGCCGTCGACAAGCCGAGCCTGGCCCACGCTCTGGGCTGGCTGTTCGTCTCCGAAGGTTCCAAGCTGGGCGCTGCGTTTCTGATCAAGCGCGTCGCCGCCATGGGTCTGGACGAAAACACCGGCGCGCGCCACCTGGGCGAACCCGAGGGTGGTCGCGCCGAAGGCTGGAAACGCTTCACCCGCACCCTCGACGCCCTGGAGCTCAGCGAAGCCGAAGAGCGTGAAGCCGAAGCCGGTGCCATCGCCGCCTTCGAGCGCTTCGCCCATCTGCTGCAGCACAGCTACGACAGTGCACCCGCCGCCGTCTGAGGCCATCGAGCGCGCGCCCGTCGCCGGAGCGCGCGCCACGCCGTTCGGCCCGGCACGCTCGCGCCTGGTGCGGCTCGCCTTCGCGTTGCTCGCCTACACCAGCCTCGGCGTCGGCATGGTGGGGCTGGTGGTGCCGGGGCTACCGACCACCGAGTTCGTGCTGTTGGCTGCGTGGGCTGCCTCGAAGAGTTCGCCGCGGTTGTCCGCCTGGCTGGAGAACCACCGGCTGTTCGGCCCGATCCTGCACAACTGGCGCAATGGCCGCGCCGTTGCCCGCCGCGCCAAGATCAGTGCCAGCCTGGCGATGCTCGCCGCCCTGGCGATCATGCTGATCACCCTGCCCCACGGCATCTGGCTGTACGCCGTGATCCTCGGTATGGCGGTTGGCAATCTGTGGATCTGGTCGCGCCCGGATACGCCCCGGCCGTAGCCAGCGCGCGGGCACAGACCTATGCTGGAGGTCCGTTTCCTTCCTGTCTCAACGAGCCATGAACCAGCCCACCAGTAAAGTCGACGCCGTCCTCGCCGAAGCCCAACGCCGCCGCGAAACCAGCTACCGCGAAAAAGCCCTGAAGATGTACCCCTGGATCTGTGGTCGCTGCGGCCGCGAGTTCAGCGGCGTGCGCCTGCGCGAACTGACCGTCCACCACCGCGACCACAACCACGACAACAATCCCGAAGACGGCTCCAACTGGGAGCTGCTGTGCCTCTATTGCCACGACAACGAGCACCAGCGGCAGGTGGACCTGCATTACCAGAACGGCAACGACGCCGGGAACAAGGGGCCGAAGGTCACCCACAAGGGACTGGCCGGGCTGGCCGACCTGCTGAAGAAGAAAGACGACGGGCAGGCGTGAAGCCCACGCCGCCGCTGTAGGAGCGGACTCCGTCCGCGATGGTTCCCCCTGCTCCCTGGTCAATCGGAGCGATGGTGATTCGATCGCGGACGAAGTCCACTCCTACCTCACCCTGGCATGCACCTGTAGGAGCGAGCTTGCTCGCGAACCGGCCCCCGCTGAGAGGGTTGTTCGCGAGCAAGCTCGCTCCTACAAACAAAGCCGATCAGCACGATGGAGCCATCAGCGCAGGCCGGCGACGATCTCCAGCGAGCGCAGGCGCAGTGCGTGGTCGTAGATGTCGCTGGTGAAGATGATCTCGTCCACACCAGTCTGCTCCAGCAGGATTTCCAGGCGGCTGCGCACCTTCTCCGGGCCACCGATCACCGCCAGGCCGAAGAAGTTGCCCACCGCCTCCTGCTCATGGGGCAGCCACAGGTCGGCCATGCTCTTGACCGGCGGTTTCTGCTTCAGGCTGTCGCCACGAATCAGCGCCAGCACGCGCTGGAACGCGGTGGTCGCCAGGTATTCGGCTTCCTCGTCGGTCGGGGCCGCCACCAGCGGTACGCCGATCATGGCGTAGGGCTTGTCGAGCACTGCCGAAGGCTGGAAGTTCTCGCGGTAGATGCGCAGCGCGTCGTGCAGATAGCGCGGTGCGAAGTGCGAGGCGAAGGCGTAAGGCAAGCCCTTTTGCGCCGCCAGGTGTGCGCTGAACAGGCTGGAGCCGAGCAGCCAGATCGGCACGTTGGTGCCCTCCCCCGGAATGGCCAGCAGCGATTGCTGCGAACGGCGCGGGCCGAGGAGCATTTCCAGCTCGGCAACCTGCTCGGGGAAGTCCGCGCCGTCGCCCAGGCGGTCACGGCGCAGCGCACGCATGGTCGCCTGATCGGCACCGGGCGCCCGGCCCAGGCCAAGGTCGATGCGGCCCGGATACAGCGTTTCCAGAGTGCCGAAGTTTTCCGCCACCACCAGCGGCGGATGGTTGGGCAGCATCACCCCGCCGGAACCGACGCGAATGCGCTCGGTCTTGCCGGCAATATGGCCGATCAACACGGCGGTGGCCGAGCTGGCGATGCCGTCCATGTTGTGGTGCTCCGCCAGCCAGTAGCGGGAAAAGCCCAGCCGCTCGACGTGCCGGGCAACCTCGACGGCGTTGTTCAACGCCTCGGCAGCGGTGCCCTGGTCACGTACGGGCACCAGGTCGAGCATGGAGAAAGCAACATCTGACAGGGACTTCATAAGCACTCCGATTCGGGTCGCGCAGGCGCCAAGGATGCAGCGCCGCGGACATGACTTTGACGGTGACTCTATCGACGCACTCCCCGCCTGACCACTTGTCGGGATCGATAGTGCTCATGCCGGCGAGTGATAAAGGCGCGCAGGCGCGTTGCCATCACCTGTTCACCGGACAGTCACCACCCTGTCACGCAATTCCAACAGAATGCCCTGGCGCTGAAGGACCAGCGCCCCATCTACACGGACATCCGCCGCCAATCCTCCCCAGGCAACGGCGAATCCTGTGGCCTACGAAGCAGAAAGCCCGCATCCGTGCGGGCTTTCTGCTTTTTGCATCGCCAGAAACGTCAGTCGCGGTTCTTCACCATTTCGAAGAGTTTCAGGCGATCGCTGATTTCCTGCAGGGTGTGGCGGAACGGGTCGTGCTGCTCGCTGTGGGCCGGGTCGACGAAGTTCCACACGAGCACCTGGCTGGAAGCCGGCAGCTCGTCGCCCTCGTCGCTGGACTTGTCGCACAGGTCGATCAGGTAATCGAAATGCTGGCCGCGGAATTCGTCGATGGACTTGCTGCGCAGGCCTTCGCTGGAAATCCCGGCGTGCTCCAGCACTTCACGGGCGCGCGGGTCGATGGCGGTCGGGTGGACACCCGCGCTGAAGGCTTCGAAGTGTTCGCCGTCGGTGTGCCGCAGCAGCGCTTCTGCCATCGGCGAGCGGGCGTCGTTGGCGACGCAGACGAACAGGACTCGGCGTTTCTCGGTCATTGCTACCTCGGCACGGGGGTCGGCTGTGCGCCCCTTATACGTCAGGTTTTATGACAGGGCCGTGTCAGTACCATGAAGGCTCACAACACGATGTAGTCGCTGCGCTGCACGATGCCGCGGCTCTCGCCCTCCACCAGGTGCACATAGCGCCCGCCGACCTGGTCGACGGCAATGCAGTCGTCGACGTCGATCACCGCGTCGGTGTGCGCCTTGTCCCAGCTGCGCGGCATGCGGCGCTTGGCGCGTGCCTTGGCGTCGGCGGCATCGCGAGCGGCCACCAGTACGTACTGGTGCGCCTCACCGAAGCTGCCCAGCTCGTAGCCCCCCAGGTTGACGAAGAACAGCCGCTGCTCGCCCGGTGCCGGCAGCGCATCACTGAATTCGACGCGATAAGCCTCCACGCCATCCACCTCCAGCCAGGAGTCGATGTGCAGGCCGTCCGGGCTGCCAAACCAGGCTTCGCGCAATTGCGCATAGGTGGATTTCAGGTTGTCGCCGATGACGAAGGCCACATCGTGAACCTCGATCCGCGCGCGCGGATGGCGTCCGCCCAGCATGACTACGAACAGCATCTCAGACCCTTCCTAGGTTTCAGACTGGCTCTGACAGATTCGTCACACATCGGGTTCAATCTAATGGCGGATAAATGGCCATCCGCCAGTGAGACCGGCGGCTGGGCAGCGCTATATAGAAAGTTATATTCTGATACCTCGTTTCCCTGCCCCGATGCTTTCCCATGCCCCAGACCGCGCCCACCTCGACGCGCCGCCGCCAGCGCCCCGCCCTCAGCATCCGTGACCGCAATCGCCAGCGCATCCTGCTGGCGGCCGGCGAAGAGTTCGCCGAGAAGGGCTTCGCCGCCGCCAAGACCCAGGACATCGCCAGCCGCGCCGACCTGCCCAAGTCCAACGTCTACTACTACTTCCAGAGCAAGGAGAACCTCTACCTGCGCCTGCTGGAGAATGTCGTGGACGCCGTAATGGAGGCTTCGGCCCTGTTGCGCGAATGCGACGATCCGGCCTGGGCGCTGCCCGCGCACATCCGCGCGCGCCTGCATATCGCCCGGCAGTGGCCGTATGCCTACAAGGTGTTCGCCAGCGAAATGCTGCATGGCGCATCGCGCCTGCCACCGGACTGGCTGCAGCGCCTGCAGGCCGAATCGCGGCGCAGCCTGGAGTGCATCGCCGCCTGGATCGACCGTGGCCTGCTCGCCCCGGTGGACCCGCAGCACCTGCTGCTGAGCATCTCCGCCGCCACCCGCACCTACGTCGATTTCGACTGGCAGATCGCGATGATCACCGGCAAGGCACAGCCGGATGCCGCTGATTTCGAAGCCGCTGCCGCGACCATCACCCGCCTCGTCCTGCGCGGCACCGAACCGGAGCCAGCCACGCGCCTGCGCCCCTTGCCGCTCTAGCGCGCCACGACGTCTGCACTAAGCTGTGATTGTCCGCGCGGCCTTGCGCCGTGTCCGCACCTCTTCGGGAGACGCCATGAAACCGCTACTGATCGCTCCGTTGTTGCTGATCGCCGTGCAGCCCGCTGTTGCCGCCATCCCCATGCTCAACTACGACTGCCCGAACGACATCCAGGTCCACACCGACGAGGGCGGCCCGGTGTACATCAACGGCAAGGAAGCCAAGGTCAAGCAGAAGAACGACAAGTACCTCGAGGCCAAGGGAGAAGGCGTGACCATCTCCATCAGCCTGAACGACGACGGCAGCGCCACGGTGTCCTACACCGGGCCCAAGGGCGCCAACGGTATCTGCCAGCCCGCCGAGGGCGACTGAGTCAGTCCTTCGGCGCACGCCCCAGGCAGCGCTGGTAGCGCTCGTCCACGCGCTGGGCGAACCAGGCGGTGGTGAGCTGGCGAGTGATCTTCGGGCTGTGCAGCGTGATGCCCGGCAGCATGGCCCGCGGCATCGACTTGCCGGCGGAGCGTTCGGCCAGGGCGAAGACCTTGGTGTAGAGCTCTGACTGGGTGAACTCCGGCTTGTCGCCCAACTCCAGGTCGCGGCGAATTTCCCGCTCGCTCATGCCCAGCTTCGGCCCCAGGGTGCGCACCGCCTTCTCGGTGCTGCCGGCGTCGTAGCTGCCGTAGAGGATCACGTCCCCGTCCAGCGCCAGGGTAATGCCGGTGAGATCCGCCACCACGCGCTGGAACGCGGCGTTGCGGCTGGCATACCAGCCAGCGTTGAAGTCAGCGAAACGGTACAGCTGGCGCGGGTAGTTCACCGGGTAGCCGAGCAGATGGGCGATGCCGAAGTACATGCCGCCACGACGGCTGAACACTTCGCGGCGAATGCTGCCATCCACCGGGTACGGATAGCCGTCGGCATGGGCCTGGGCAAATTCGATGCTGACCTGCATCGGCCCGCCGGTGTGGACCGGGTTGAAGCGGCCGAACAGTTGCTGGCCCAGCGGCACACCGCCGATGAAGTCATCGAAGATCGCGCTCAGCTCGCGCTCGGTCTTTGCGCTGGCCAGCCGTTGGCTGTAGGTGCGGCCGTTCGGCGACTTCAGTGCCAGCGCGGTATCGATGAGGAAACCCGGCACATGGACTTTGCTCGCCCGCCGGTCGATCTCGGCGCGGGCAATCTTGCCCAGCCCCGGCACGGGCGGGTCGGCCTTGAAGTTGGACTCCTGCTCGGTGATCGCCACCACCGAGCAGAGGTTCTCGGTGGTCGCCGCAATGCGCTGGGTGGTGAAGGCGACCTGGATGTCCTTCGCCCAGCCCTGGCGGTCCGATGCGCCAGCCGGAATCAGCCTGGCCAGTTTGCCGCGCACCTCGTCCGGCGTCGGCTCAGGCACGCTCGGCGCGCGAGTGCCGCAGCCAGCCAGCGCCAGCAGCGTGGCCACGCCCAACAGGTGAATGAAGCGTGATGAAGGCCTTTTCAGGCTGGATGAATCTGCCGTCAGGGCAGCCGCAGTCATAGTCCGTTCCTTGCTCGAAGTCCGCCTACAGGACCGGTGCGCAGCGGCACAGGTTCCCCGGCATTGTCAGGCAAGCATGGATTTCAGCGCCAGGCCAGGCGCCGCAGGTTCAGGCTCCAGCCGCGCTGCATGCCGGCGGCGGCCAGCAGGATGGCGACCACACCCAGCCATTGCAACGGGGTCAGGCGGTGGCCGAAGGCGAACCAGTCGACGAAGATCGCGGCGATCGGGTAGATGAACGACAGCGCGCCAGTCAGCGCCGTCGGCAGTTTCTGGATCGCGCCATAGAGCAGCACGTACATGATGCCGGTGTGCACGATGCCCAGGGTCGCCAGGCTGGCCCAGGCCGTGCTCGCCTGGGGCAGCGACGTCAGATTGGCCCAGGGAGCCAGCAGCAGCACACCGGTCACTGCCTGGATCAGTGCGATCAGATGTGGCGGCACGCCGGTCAGGCGCTTGATGAGCAGCGCCGCGACTGCGTACAGCGCCGCAGCGCCGAGCGCCAGGGCGACACCACCGAGATAGTCGCTACCCACCTGCCCCGCTTCGCCATGCGCGCTGACGATTGCCAGCATGCCGAGGAAGGAAACGCCGAGCCAGGCTAGTTTATGCGCGGTCACCTTCTCGCCGAGGAACAGCGCGCCCAGCAGCACCAGCAGGAACGGCTGCACGTTGTAGACCGCCGTACCAATGGCAATCGATGCCCGCGAATAGGAGCCGAACAGCAGTACCCAGTTGCCGACGATGGCGGCGCCGCTGAGCAGCGCCAGGCCAAAGGTGGCGCGGGTGAGAATGCCCGGGCGCAGGAAGCCCATGGCCGCGCAGATCAACAGGAGCGTCGCGGCACCGAATGCGCAGCGCCAGAACACCACGTCCAGCACCGGCTGGCCGGAAACCACCACCAGCCAGCCGATGGTGCCGCAGATCAGCATGGCGCTGATCATCTCCAGGGTTCCGCGTCTGATTGGCTCGTTCATGGTTCACCTCCACTCGTTGGCGACCAGTATGAACAGGTGGATTCGCGCACTCCATCGCCTGACGCAGGCAAATCCAGGTAATCGCCTTTACTATCAAGGCCATTACCCGAAACAACCTTCCGAGACCAGGATGACCGACGAAATCGACCAATTGCTGATCACCGCGCTGATGGCGGACTCGCGTCTTTCCCTCAAGGCGCTGGCCCAGGCCAGCGGCCTGAGCTCCCCCAGCGTGGCCGAACGCCTGCGCAAGCTCGAGGAACGCCAGGTCATCACCGGCTACACGGTGAACGTCGACCCACGCGCCTTCGGCTACCAGCTCCAGGCCATCGTTCGTGTGCGCCCGCTGCCGGGAAAACTGCAGGAAGTCGAGAAGCAGATCCTGGCCATCCCCGAGTTCACCGAATGCGACAAGGTGACGGGCGAGGACTGCTTCTATGCACGAATGTGCGTGCGCTCCATGGAGCAACTGGATGAGATACTCGACCATCTCAATGGCTTCGCCGAGACCAACACGGCCATCGTCAAGAAGACCCCAGTGAAACGGCGTTTGCCACCCATGGCGTGAGGCGCCCCCCTGCGCCAGACAACTCGCGGCGAAAGCCAGGCATTCAAGGCAGGTAATCCAGCAGGATTGCCGGATCAGGACCTGGTAGCGCTGCTCGGGCAGCCGACTAGTCCAATGGTAGTGTTCCCTTTCACCTGCCTGATTCGAATGTCATGATTCGGCGACCGCCGGGTCAGTTGGCCCGGCTCTCGTCCCGTGACACTTGAATTCGGCGTCCATGTCTTCACTCGGCGGCTTTGACTCACACCTCCCGACCGTTCTGGTCATCGATGACGAACTACGCTCCCGCGAAGCCTTGTCAAGGGTGCTCGACGGCGAGTTCCAGGTGCTGCTCGCCGACTCGGCCGAGCAGGCCCGCGAGTTTCTCGAACAGCATCCGATCGCGGTGATCCTCTGCGACCAGCGCATGCCCGGCGTGCAAGGCATCGAATTTCTCAAGGAAGCCCGCGAGCGCTGGCCCGAAGTCGTGCGCATCGTTCTCTCCGGCTACACCGACTCCGAAGACATCATCGCCGGCGTCAACCAGGCCGGCATCTACCAGTACCTGCTCAAGCCCTGGCTGCCCGACCACCTGCTCACCACGGTGCGCAACGCCGTGGAAAGCCGGGCCCTGCACAACCACATGCAACGCCTGGATGTGGAGCTGCGCGCAGCCACCCCGGTGCTGCGCCGGCGTAGCCAGCAGGTGCTGGACAAGGTACGCGACGCCTTCGATTTCGCCCGCATCGTGCGCGAGCCCGGCAGCCCGCTGGACGCCGTGTGCGAACTGGCCGCGCGGGTGGCGCGCTTCGATCTCTCGGTGCTGCTGCTCGGCGAGTCCGGCACCGGCAAGGAACTGCTGGCCCGCGCCATTCACTACGCCAGCCCGCGCGCGGAAAAAGCCTTCATCATGGAGAACTGCGCAGCGTTGCCGGACTCCCTGCTCGAATCCGAACTCTTCGGCCACAAGCGCGGCGCGTTCACCGGCGCTCACCAGGATCACATCGGGCTGATCCAGCGCGCCCACGGCGGCACCCTGTTCCTGGACGAGATCGGCGATACCTCGCCGGCTTTCCAGGTCAAGCTGCTGCGCGTCCTGCAGGAAGGCGAGTTGCGCCCGGTCGGAGCCAGCACGCCGGTGCGGGTGGATGTGCGAGTGATCGCCGCCACGCACCGCGACCTGGAAACCGATGTCCGTGACGGGCGTTTCCGCAGTGACCTCTATTACCGACTCGCCGGTGTATCGCTTGGCCTGCCGCCACTGCGCGAACGCAGCGGCGATCTGATTCCGATCGCCAGCAAACTGCTGGCCGATGCCAGCCAGGAACTCGACCTGCCCGGCCTGCGCTTTGCCGCCGACGCCCTCGGCAGCCTGCTGCACTACCCGTGGCCAGGCAACATTCGCGAGCTGCGCAATGAAATCTACCGCGCCGCGGCGCTGTCCGAGGGCACGGAAGTCAGCGCCCGGGCATTTTCCCTGAAGGTGCTGCAAGGCCAGGCACGGCATGCACGGCCCGCCTCCTGCGTGACTGGAACGCCTGCCGGCACACTGCAGGAGCAGCTCGACGCCATCGAGGCGGCCTTGCTCAAGGAGGCACTGCTGCGCAACCACTGGAACAAGACCCATGCGGCGCGCGAGCTGGGGCTGTCACGCGTCGGCCTGCGGCAGAAACTGCGCCGCTTCGGCCTGGAGGAAACGCCATGAGCGCCCCTTTCCGCGTTCTCTGGTTGCAGTCCGGCGGCTGCGGCGGTTGCAACATGTCACTGCTGTGCGCCGATACCCAGGACTTTGCCGGGCTGTGGCGCAACGCCGGGATCGACCTGCTGTGGCACCCGTCACTGTCGCTGGAAAGCGCTGGCGAAGTACTGGCGATCCTCGATGACTGCCTGAGTGGTCGCACCCATCTGGATGCGCTGTGCATCGAAGGCTCACTGCTGCGCGGGCCCAATGGCAGCGGCCGCTTCCATCTGCTGGCCGGCACCGGCGTGGCGATGATCGACTGGGTGCGACGCCTGGCGGACGTCGCCGACTACACCCTGGGCATCGGCACCTGTGCCGCCTACGGCGGCATCACCGCCGCCGGCAGCAACCCCACCGACGCCTGCGGCCTGCAGTACGACGGTGAGCGCCTCGGCGGCCTGCTGGGCGCTGAATACCGGTCACGCAAAGGGCTGCCGGTGATCAACGTCGCCGGCTGCCCCACCCACCCCGGCTGGGTCACCGACACGCTGATGGCCCTGGCCGCCGGGCTGTTCGGCGAGACTGACCTGGATACCCTGGGCCGCCCGCGCTTCTATGCTGACCAACTGGTCCACCACGGCTGCACGCGCAACGAGTTCTACGAATACAAGGCCAGTGCGCTCAAGCCTTCCGACCTCGGTTGCATGATGGAAAACCTCGGTTGCAAGGGCACCCAGGCCCACGGCGACTGCAACAATCGCCTGTGGAATGGCGAGGGCTCCTGCACCCGCGGCGGCTATGCCTGCATCAACTGCACGGCGCCTGGCTTCGAAGAGCCGGGCCACGGCTTCCACCTCACGCCCAAGCGCGCCGGCATCCCCATCGGCCTGCCGACCGACATGCCCAAGGCCTGGTTCGTTGCCCTGGCGGCGCTGTCGAAATCAGCCACGCCGGAGCGCGTCCGGCAGAACGCCACCGCCGACCATGCGCTGATCGCCCCGGTCATCCGCCGCACCCGCCGCTAGGGAATTCGCCCATGACACGTCTGCTGGTCGGCCCGTTCAATCGCGTTGAAGGTGATCTCGAAGTCCAGCTGGATATCGAGGATGGCCAGGTGCGTTCGGCCCGGGTCAACGCCACCATGTACCGAGGCTTCGAACAGATCCTCCGCGATCATCCGCCGCTCGATGCGCTGGTCTATGCGCCACGCGTCTGTGGAATCTGTTCGGTTTCCCAGTCGGTCGCCGCCGCGCGGGCGCTGGCCGGGTTGGCCGGCGTCCAGCCGCCAGCCAACGGTCTGATCGCCACCAACCTGATGGCCGCGACAGAGAACCTCGCCGATCACCTGAGCCATTTCTACCTGTTCTTCATGCCGGACTTCGTGCGCCCGCCGTATGCCGACCGCCCCTGGTTCGCCGAGGCGGTGCAGCGCTTCACGCCGCACACCGGCACCCAGCAGCGTGTGGCCCTGGCCGCGCGCAAGCGCTGGCTGGACCTGATCGGTACACTGGGCGGCAAATGGCCTCACACCGGCTCCATCCATCCGGGTGGTTCCACCCGCGCCATCGACCCGGCCGAGCGCCTGCGCCTGCTGACACGGGTACGCGAGTTCCGCCGGTTCCTCGAAAGCGAACTGTTCGCCGCCCCGCTGGAACGCATCGCCGGGCTCGCCAGTGAAGACCAGCTGTGGTCCTGGTACGCCGAAGCACCAGAACAAGGCGATCTGCGCCAGTTTCTGCGCATAGTCCTCGACAGCGGACTGGAGTACCTGGGCCAGGGGCCGGGACTGTACCTGTCCTACGGTGCCTATCCGCAAGCCGACGGCACGCTGGTTTTCCAACGCGGCCTGTGGGATGCGGCACTGGGGCAGGTCCGCCCGCTGGTGCTGGATTCGATTCGCGAAGACGCGAGCAGTGCCTGGCTGGATGACAGCACAGGTCCACTGCACCCGGCCGAGGGCGTCACCGAGCCCAACCTCGAAAAGACCTCGGCCTACACCTGGAACAAGGCGCCGCGCCTGGCCGGCGCCGTGCTGGAAACCGGCGCCCTGGCTCGCCAGTTGATCAATGGCCAGCCGCTGCTGCGCGATGCCGCCGCCCGCTGTGGTGGCAGTGTCTATACGCGCCTGCTGGCACGCCTGGTGGAATTGGCACGGGTTGTGCCACTGATGGAAGGCTGGTTGCTTGCATTGCGCCCTGGCGAACCCTACTACCTGGACTGCCAACTGCCCGACGAGGGCAGCGCGGTCGGCCTTACCGAAGCCGCTCGCGGCGCTCTCGGGCATTGGCTCAGGGTCGAGCAAGGGCGCATCGCCAGCTACCAGATCATCGCCCCGACCACCTGGAATTTCTCGCCACGCGATATCCAGGGCCGTCCCGGCGCCCTGGAGCAGGCCCTGGAAGGCGCACCGGTGCGCGCCGGCGAGCAGAACCCGGTGGCGGTGCAGCATATCGTGCGCTCGTTCGACCCCTGCATGGTCTGCACCGTGCACTGATCCGGAGTATCACCATGCAACGCCTGACCATTTCCCTCGACGACAACCTGGCCGACGCGCTCGACCAGTTGATTCGCGCCCAGGGTTACGGCAATCGCTCCGAGGCACTGCGCGACATGCTGCGCCGCCACATCGAGCAGTCGCGCCTGCGCCAGGCTGGCGAATCGTTGCACTGCGTCGCCAACCTGAGCTACGTCTATGACCACCACGCACGCACCCTTGCCGAACGGGTCATGACCTTGCAGCACGACCACCACGACCTGACCATTGCCAGCCAGCACGTACACCTGGACCATGACCACTGCCTGGAAAGCCTCATGCTCAAGGGGCCGGTGGAGCTAGTGCGCGCCTTCGCCGAACGCCTGAGCGCCGAGCGTGGCGTGCGCCACGGGCAGTTGAACCTGATCCCGGTAGCCACGTCGAACACCGATCACCCCCACCCGCACCTGCACCCCACGAGCTGACGCCCATGGCCCGCAAACCTCCGTCGCAACTGGATGAAGACGCCTGGCTGGAAGTCATCGGCAAGATGGACGAGGTTTACTCGCAACTGGTCCAGGACGAGATCGAGCTGGAGCAGAAGAACGCCGAGCTGGAGCAGTCCCAGCAGTTCATCGCCAGCATGCTGGCCTCGATGTCGGACATCCTCCTGGCCTGTGACCCGCAAGGCCTGATCGAGGAATCCAACCAGTCGCTGCGCAAACTGGTCGGTGGCGATGAACAGGGCCTGCTCGGTCGCCCGGTCTATTCGCTGCTCGGCGATGAGGCCAGCGTGGATCGCCTGCGCAATCTGCTCGGCGGCCTGCGTCGGGACAACGCCAGCGCCAGCGTCGAAGTGAATTTTCTCGGCGCCGAGGGTGCGCTGCTGCCGGTGGACCTCAGCTGCACGGTCCGCAGTGGCCACCATGGCCGTTGCCTGGGCCACGTACTGGTGGGCCGACCGCTGGGTGAACTGCAGCACGCCTACCGCCAGTTGCACGACACCCACGAAGCGCTCAAGCGCACCCAGCAGCAACTGCTGCACGCCGAGAAGATGGCGTCCCTGGGTCGCCTGGTGGCAGGCGTTGCCCACGAGCTGAACAACCCGATCAGCTTCGTGCTCGCCAACGCCCACGTCCTGGGTGGCTACGGCAAGCGCCTGCAGGATTACCTGCACGCGGTCCACGAGGAGGCACCCGCCGTGCAGCGCGATGACCTGCGCCGGCAACTGCGCATCGACCCGTTGCTCGCGGACCTGCCTTCGCTGATCGAAGGCACGCTGGAAGGCGCACAACGCACCGCCGATATCGTCAGCGCGCTGAAGCGTTTCTCCGCGATGGACCGCGGGCACCCAGGCGAGGCTTCGCTCAACGACGTCATCGAACGCGCCATCCACTGGATCACCCGCGGCACCGCGCCGGACCTGGTGGTGCATTGGCAGCCGGTTGGCGACGTGCAGGTCCAGGGCAATGCCGGGCAATTGCTGCAAGTGCTGATGAACCTTACGCAGAACGCTTACGACGCCGCACGCTCCGCCGCCGCGGAGCCTCCACAACTATGGATCGAACTGGGCCGCAAGCCGGGCTGGGCCACGCTTACGCTGCGCGACAACGGTCCCGGCATCGCCGAGCAATACCTCAGCCAGGTATTCGAGCCCTTCTTCACCACCAAGCCGCCCGGCCAGGGCACCGGCCTGGGCCTGGCGATCAGTTACGGCATCGTCGAGCGCTGCGGCGGCTCACTGGAAGCCGGCAATCATCCCTCGGGGGGGGCGCTGTTTCGTCTGCGCCTGCCGACGCTGGACTGAGCTCAGTGCAAACCTGCTTTCCACTCCGATGAGCAAACTGCCAACCAACTGACCGGCGACCTGTTCTGATCCGCCGATCCGGCGCTGCGGCAGGCTTGGCACAGCGCTTGTATGAGGATTTTTCGATTCTTCATACAAGACCGCTGGAGACCCCATGCCTCGCCCGGCCTCGCCCCGCTCGACCATCACCCTGTTCATCGGCCTGATCACCGTCAACCTGCTCGCCTGGGCCTGGGCCCTTGTCGCTTTCAGCGACTATCCGATGCTGCTGGGCACCGCGGTCCTCGCTTACAGCTTCGGCCTGCGCCATGCCGTGGACGCAGACCATATCGCTGCCATCGACAACGCCACACGCAAGCTGATCCAGGAGGGCCAGGCCACGCAAAGCGTCGGTTTGTACTTCTCCCTTGGCCATAGCAGCGTGGTGATTCTCGCCTCGGTGTTGATCGCCCTCAGCGCGGCCAGCCTGCAGGATGAACTGGAATCCTTCCATGGCATCGGCGCGCTGATCGGCACCTCGGTTTCGGCGGCTTTCCTGCTGCTGGTGGCGCTGATCAACCTGGTCATCCTACGCTCGGTGTATCGCGCCTTCCGGCGTGTCCGCCAGGGTGAGCGCGTCGGCGAAGCCGAGCTGCAAGGCATGCTCGCCGGCAGCGGCCCGATAGCGCGCCTGGCACGCCCGCTGTTCCGCCTCATCCGCCGCAGTTGGCACCTCTATCCGCTGGGATTCCTGTTCGGCCTGGGCTTCGATACCGCCACGGAAATCGGCCTCCTCGGCATCGCCGCCAGCCAGGCGGCGCAGAACCTGCCAATGCTCTCGATCCTGGTATTCCCCGCGCTGTTCACCGCCGGCATGGCACTGGTCGATAGCGCCGACAGCGTGCTGATGACCGGGGCCTATCGCTGGGCTCAGGTACGGCCGGCGCGCAAGCTCTACTACAACCTCACCATCACCTCGGCATCGGTGCTGGTGGCGCTGCTGGTCGGCAGCATGGAGGCGCTGAATCTGCTGGCCGAACAACTGCAGCTCGAAGGCGGGGCCTGGGACTTCATCGCTCAGGTGAACGAGCACTTCGGCCTGCTCGGTTTCCTGATCATCGGCCTGTTCGCTGCCACCTGGCTGCTTTCCTGGGCGTTCTACCGCTACAAGGGCTACGACCGCCTGGACGTTGTCCCAGTCTGAACACTGAACAGAGCATTTCCATCCAGGCAACCAAAGCGATAACGGCATGACCGGCTGGCGCCCGCACCTGTTGTCGAGCCCCGGCACGAAACGCGGCAGAACCCAGCCATTCAGGCCTTTTCGCGCCGAAACACGCTTCGTGATCCGGCATGCGACCAAGTGGCACAGGTTTTGAAGTATCCGGTCATGTCATTCGATCGCCCTACCCCGTCCCCCTGCGCAGTCGAGCGCCACCACCGTGCGCCGGCTGCCATTGCCACCCGTGATTCCACCACCACGCCGACCTACCGGTCCGCCTGGCTCGTGTGCCGCGCCAGAAGCGTTGGCGCACACCATTCCCAGGAGCCAAAGAGCCTGGCCGAGGAGAAAACAAGTGACTGAAACCTTCTATGAAGTGATGCGCAGGCAAGGCATCTCGCGGCGCAGCTTCATCAAATTCTGCTCGCTCACCGCCACATCGCTGGGCCTGGGGCCAGCCTTCATGCCACAGATCGCCTGGGCCATGGAGAACAAGCCGCGCACCCCGGTGCTCTGGCTGCATGGCCTGGAGTGCACCTGCTGCTCCGAATCCTTCATCCGCTCCGCGCACCCGCTGGCCAAGGACGTGGTGCTGTCGATGATCTCGCTGGACTACGACGACACCCTGATGGCCTCCGCCGGGCACCAGGCCGAAGCGATCCTCGACGAGGTGATGACCAGGTACAAGGGCAACTACATCCTCGCCGTCGAGGGCAACCCGCCGCTGAACCAGGACGGCATGAGCTGCATCATCGGCGGCAAGCCCTTCGTCGAACAACTCAAGCGCGTTTCCCGCGACGCCAAGGCGATCATTTCCTGGGGCTCCTGCGCCAGTTGGGGATGCGTGCAGGCGGCCAAGCCGAATCCGACCCAGGCAGTGCCGATCCACAAGGTGATCACCGACAAGCCGATCATCAAGGTGCCCGGCTGCCCCCCCATCGCCGAGGTGATGACCGGGGTCATCACCTACATGCTGACCTTCGACCGCATTCCGGAACTGGATCGCCAGGGCCGGCCGAAGATGTTCTACAGCCAGCGTATCCACGACAAGTGCTACCGCCGGCCGCACTTCGACGCCGGCCAGTTCGTCGAGGCCTGGGACGACGATTCCGCACGCAAGGGCTACTGCCTGTACAAGGTCGGCTGCAAAGGCCCGACCACCTACAACGCCTGCTCCACCGTCCGCTGGAACGGCGGCACCAGCTTCCCCATCCAGTCCGGCCATGGCTGCATCGGTTGCTCGGAAGAAGGGTTCTGGGACAAGGGCTCGTTCTACCAGCACCTGACCGATATCAACTCCTTTGGCGTGGAAGCCAATGCCGACCAGATCGGCCTGGTCGCCGCCGGCACGGTCGGCGCGGCAATCACTGCCCACGCCGCGGTCTCTGCCATCAAGCGCGCCAGCAATGGCAAGGCGCAAACCTCCACGCACGACGCCTGAGCGCAGTACAGGAAGCCTGATTCATGAGCAATTATTCCACCCAGGGTTTCGATCTGGACAACAGCGGTAGGCGCATCGTCGTCGACCCCGTGACCCGCATCGAGGGCCACCTGCGCGTCGAGGTCAACCTCGATGCCAACAACGTGATCCGCAATGCCGTCTCCACCGGGACCATGTGGCGCGGCCTCGAAGTCATCCTCAAGGGCCGTGATCCGCGCGATGCCTGGGCCTTCGTCGAGCGCATCTGCGGCGTGTGCACTGGCTGCCATGCCCTTGCCTCGGTTCGCGCGGTGGAGGATGCGCTGGGCATCCACATCCCGCCCAACGCCCACTTGATCCGCGAAATGATGGCCAAGACCCTGCAGGTACACGACCACGTCGTGCACTTCTACCACCTGCACGCGCTGGACTGGGTCGACGTGGTGTCGGCGCTCAAGGCCGATCCCAGGGCAACCTCGGAACTGCAGCAACTGGTCTCACCGGCCAACCCGAAGTCCTCTCCGGGCTACTTCCGCGACGTGCAGAACCGCCTGAAGAAGTTCGTCGAAAGCGGCCAGCTCGGCCCATTCATGAACGGCTACTGGGGTAATCCGGCGTACAAGCTGCCGCCGGAAGCCAACCTGATGGCAGTCACTCATTACCTGGAAGCACTGGACCTGCAGAAGGAGTGGGTAAAGATCCACACCATCTTCGGCGGCAAGAACCCCCACCCCAACTATCTGGTGGGCGGCGTGCCGTGCGCCATCAACATCGACGGCGACCTCGCCGCGGGCGCTCCGCTGAACATGGAGCGGCTGAACTTCGTACGCGCACGCATCGACGAAGCGCTGGAGTTCGTGCGCAACGTCTACGTGCCCGACGTGCTGGCCATCGGCACCCTGTACAAGCAGCAGGGCTGGCTGCATGGCGGCGGCCTGGCGGCGAGCAACGTGATGGACTACGGCACCTACGCCAAGGTCAATTACGACGACAGCACCAACCAATTGCCCGGTGGAGTCATCCTCAATGGCAACTGGGACGAGATTCTGCCAGTGGATCTGCGCGATCCAGAGCAGGTCCAGGAGTTCGTCAACCACTCCTGGTACCAGTACCCGGACAACAACCAGGGGCTGCATCCCTGGGATGGCATCACCGATCCGCATTACGAGCTCGGCGCGGCGACCAAGGGCACCCGCACCGCGATCGAAGAGATCGATGAAAGCGCCAAATACTCCTGGGTCAAGTCGCCGCGCTGGCGCGGCCATGCCATGGAGGTCGGCCCGCTGGCCCGCTATATCCTCGGCTACGCCCACGCACTCAAGGGCAATCCGCATTGCCAGCGGGTCAAGGAGCAGCTGGAAAGCTCGCTGCAGGCGGTCAACCACGCCCTGCCCCGCGCCCTCGGCCTGGGCGAAACCGACTACAGCGCCAAGCAACTGCTGCCCAGCACCATCGGCCGCACCCTCGCCCGCGCGCTGGAAGCGGAATACTGCGCGGAGATGATGGTCGACGACTGGAACGAGCTGATGGGCAACATCCGCAATGGCGACCGCACCACCGCCAACGTCGAAAAGTGGGACCCGAAGACCTGGCCCGCCGAAGCCAAGGGCGTGGGCAGTGTTGCCGCGCCGCGTGGCGCACTCGGCCACTGGATACGCATCAAGGACGGGCGGATCGAGAACTACCAGTGCGTGGTGCCCAGCACCTGGAACAGCAGCCCGCGTGACGGCAAGGGGCAGATCGGCGCCTTCGAGGCCGCTCTGCTGAACACCCCGGTCGAGGTAGCCGATCAGCCGGTGGAAATCCTTCGCACCTTGCACTCCTTTGACCCCTGCATGGCCTGCGCGACCCACGTGATGAGCGAGGATGGCGTCGAGCTGAGCACGGTCATCGTGCGTTGAGCCGGCCAGCAGTCAGCCGCCGGGCGCGTTCGCACGCCCGGCGCACTTGAGGTGACGATATGTCCGAACATCACACCGAATACGTCTACGAAGCGCCCGTGCGCCTTTGGCACTGGATCAACGCCAGTTGCATCCTGGTGCTGGCGGTGAGCGGCTATTTCATCGGTTCGCCGCTGCCAACCCAGCCGGGCGAAGCCAGCGCCAACTTCCTGATGGGCTATATCCGCTTTGCCCATTTCGCCGCGGGCTACCTGTTCGCCGTTGGCATCATGGGTCGCGCCTACTGGGCGCTGGTCGGCAACCATCATGCCCGCGAGCTGTTCTGGGTTCCCCTCACCAGCAAGGCCTATTGGCGCAACTTCGCCATCTGGCTGCGCTACTACCTGTACATCGGGCCGATACCGGCACCGATCTACGGGCACAACCCGATATCGCGCTTCACCATGGTGTTCATCTTCCTGCTCACCTCGCTGTTCATGCTGCTGAGTGGCTTTGCCCTGTACGGCGAGGGCGCCCAGATGGGCTCCTGGCAGGAATCCCTGTTCGGCTGGATGCTGCCGTTGCTGGGCGGCTCGAACAACGTGCGCACGCTCCACCACCTGGGCCTGTGGATGATGGTCGCGTTCGTTCTGGTGCATGTGTATGCCGCGGTACGCGAAGAAATCCACGGCCGGCTGAACATGATCGGCAGCATCATCACCGGCTACAAGAGCCTGAAGAAATGAGCAGCATCTCCCCTTCCGCACCACGCATCACCGTGCTCGGTATCGGCAACCTGTTGTGGGCCGACGAAGGCTTTGGCGTGCGCTGCGTCGAAGCCCTGCAGCAGCGTTATGAGTTCACCGACAACGTCACCCTGATCGATGGCGGCACCCAAGGCCTATACCTGATTCAGCACGTGCAGCAGGCCGACTACCTGCTGATCTTCGACGCAGTGGATTACAACATGGCGCCCGGCACCCTGAAGTTCGTTGCTGATGACCAGGTGCCGCGCTTTCTCGGCGTGAAGAAGCTCAGCCTGCACCAGACCGGCTTCCAGGAAGTACTGATGCTCGCCCAGCTCACCGGCCACTATCCGCAGCGCGTGCTGCTGATCGGCTGTCAGCCCGAGCGCATGGACGACTATGGCGGCAGCCTGCGCCCCTGCGTGAAGGCCGCACTGGAAATGGCCGTCGACGCCGCCCGCCAGGTGCTCGATGAATGGGGTGGTGCGCCGCGTGAACGTACGACGCCGCTACCCGAAGACGAAGCCGTGACGATGCTGAACCTGGACCTGCAGCGTTACGAGAGCGAGCGCCCCAGCGAGCAGGCTGCCTGCCGTCTCGGTGACGAGCGAGTACTGGTGCGGCGCAGCTGACATGTGCATCGGCCTTCCCATGCATGTCCTCGCCACCCGCCCCGGCGCCGCACTGTGCCGCGACCGCCACGGCCAGCAGCGCTGGATCGACACCACGCTGGTGGACGCGTGCGCCAGCGGTGACTGGCTGCTGGTGTTCATCGACGCGGCTCGCGAGCACCTCGCGGCCGAGCGCGCGGCAGAAATCGACGCCACTCTCGCCCTGCTCGACGCCGCGATGCTCGGCGAGCAGGCAGATGGCCAAGCGGCCTTCGCCCTGCCCTCGGCCATGAGCGCCGAGCACTTGGCCAACCTGCTCGGCCAGCCAATCCCCAAGGAGTCCCCATGAACCAGTCCAGCGCCTCCCTGCCCCCAACGTCCGCCACCCCTGAGGCGCCCCCGCTGATTAACCGCCTGGTCGAACAATTCGCCGCCAGCTGGGTTGGCCTGGACACGCTCGACGTCTGGCTGGCCCAGCCCGGTGAAGCGCTGCTCCTGCTCTGTGGTGACCCGGTGCGCCATCCCGAATGCCTCGACGTGGCGGTGATACTGCCCGAACTGTGCAAGACCCTCGCCGAGCGCCATGACTGCCATCCGCGCCTGGGCATCGGCCGCCGGGTAGACGAAGCGGCCCTGGCCGAACGCTTCGCCCTGCGCCGCTGGCCGAGCATCATCTGGCTGCGCGACGGCGGCTACGTCACCCAGATCGATGGCATACGCGACTGGGACGCCTACCTGCATCTGGCGGAAAGCGCCCTGCAGCAGAGCAATGCGCTGATCCCGCTGCGCAGCAACCCCATACAACCCTCACCGGGAGAATGCCAGTGAACGGTGCCCGCCCCATCGACCCACTCCAGTACATCCCGGTGATGGACATCGGCCCTGGCTCGCAGCCCGACGATGACGCCGCCCTGGAATACATCAGCATGCCGCAAGGCATGTATACCCACTCGGTGCCGCAACTTCCCGAGCCGCAAGTGCTGGACGCGGCACCCGGCGCGCGACAGGCGCTCGGCGAAATCCTCCACATGCTGCGCAGCCGGCATGCCGGAGACACGCCGCCCAGCCTCGACCTGCGCGCTTACAGCGAGGCTGACTGCGTACTGCTCGACCAGGTACTGGGCGAAGGCGAGGTCAGCGCGCGTATCGGCGGCAACGATGGCGTGCGCATCCAGGAGTCGATCTTCGCTGGCGTCTGGCGCGTACTGGGTGGCGGGTACAACCATATCGACGTCGAGGCGGCGCCCGCGTTACTACGCCGTGCCGCGAAACACGACGCCTGCGCCGAGGTGTTCGCTCCAGCTCTGCCGCTGCCGGCGGGGGTCATGAATGCCCCGGCCATTCTCACCGAACTGCAGGACCGCACCCTGAGCTGGCGCCCTGGAAGCGCCGCCCATGTCATCAACCTCAGCCTGCTGCCACTCTCCGCCGAGGACGTGCCCTTCCTCGATGAGCGCCTGGGCGAAGGCAGCGTGCTGATCCTCGCCCGCGGCTACGGCAATTGCCGCATCAGCAACACCCGTGTGCCCAACTGCTGGCGGGTACGCTACTTCAACTCCCAGGATGCGCTGATCCTCGACACCATCGAGGTCACCGATCTGCCCGAAGTCGTGCTCGCCGCGCCGGAAGACATCGCCGACTCACTGGAACGCTTCGAAGATGTCATCCAGTGGTTCGAAGGGGAAATCGCGGAGGGCGGCCAATGAACGAGCGCGCCGGTTTCGAAGGCAGCTACCTGGGTGACCGCAGCCGGCTGCCCGCAGATGCACGCCTGGAATGCAAGATCTGCTGGTGGGTCTACGACCCGGCCCAGGGTGATCCGGTCTGGCAGATCGCGCCGGGCACGCCCTTCGCACAGTTGCCCGCACACTGGCGCTGCCCCAATTGCGATGGCGAGGCCGAACAGTTCATGGTGCTCGATGACTGATCCACTGGTCCGCGCCGAGGCCCTGGCGCAACGCTTTCGCGAGATTGCCGACACCCGCATGCGCGGCCTGCCGTTAGTCAATCCGGCACTGGAGGTCGAGGTAATTGCATTCGCCCCACAGTATCTGGGAGCGGAATCGCACAGTGGATTGCTCGGTATCCTCATCACGCCCTGGAGCATGAACCTGGTCTGGCTGCCCGATGACGCCGGCAGCGCTCCCATCGAGGGCTCCACCTGCGAGTATCAGTTGGGTGGCGAACGCCTGAGCTTCATCGGCGCGTTCGACGAACAGATCGGCGCTTACCAGAGCTGCTCGCTGTTCTCGCCCATGTTCGAGTTCCGCGACCCGCAAAGTGCCCGGGATATGGCTCGCCAGGTATTGGCCGCGCTGCGTCGGCCTTCGGTCGAACAACCGGCCAACCCGAGCCGCCGCAACCTGTTCGGCCGCCTGGCGGGAATCCGTCAATGAATATCGACGATGGCCTGTCGCGCCTGGCCGGCTCGCTGCGCGTGCGCCCGGCGCAGCAACCAGCGCTGCTCGGCGGTCGCCCGCCACTGGCCGGGCGCCTGTTGCGTGGACAGCCGGCAGAAGCCGCTGCCCGTCATCTTCCACTGATTTACAGCCTCTGTGGCCAGGCTCACCGGCTGACCGCCGAACTGGCCCTGGCCGCCGCAATCCAGGGCAGCGCCGAGCCGGATGATGAGGCCCGGCTCGGCCTTCGCGAGGAAAATATCCGCGAGCACCTGCGGCATATCCTGCTGGACTGGCCGCGCCTGCTGGCGGGTACGCCATCCGCCATGGCGCTGCCTTCGCCGCGGCAGACTCCAGACCTCGACAGCTGGTTCGACGGCTCGGCCCAGGCCTGGCTGCACAACTGGCGCGCCGCCCCACGCCAGGCGCTGCTGGACTGGAGCCTGCACAGCCGTCACCCTCTGGCGCGGCTGCTGCACGACTGTCGACAGCGCGCGGAGGCACTGGTGCTACCCGTCCACGCATTGCCGACCGACCCTGCCAGCCTGCTGGAGGTCGGCCGCAGCCTGCTCGGCAACGAAGACTTCCTGCGCCGCCCCGAGCTGTCCAGTGAACCTCGCGAGACCGGCGCCTGGACCCGCGGACGAGAAACCCACCCGGAGCGCTACGACAGCGCCTGGCTGCGTCTGGGTGCACGCCTGGCCGACCTCGTCGAACTGACTCAGGCACCCGTCGAGCCACTCGAAATGGGCGCCCTGGCCCTGGGTGATAACCGGGCGCTGGCCTGGAGTGAAACTGCCCGCGGCCTGCTGATGCATCTGGTGCAGCTCGAACCCGCCGCCACCGGTTGGCAAATATGTGACTACCGGATACTGGCACCCACCGAGTGGAATCTGCATCCTCACGGAACGCTGGCGCGTGCTCTCGAGGCACTACCCGACGACGCCGTGGCACTGCGCCAGGCGGAACTGCTACTGGCGGTGTTCGATCCCTGCCTACCCTACCGGCTGGAGAGTCCCGTACTCGCTCCAGTCGATCATCCAGCCAACATCGCCGGAGCGCCACGCCATGCATGAAGTCAGCCTGGCCGGGGGCATTCTCGCCGCCGTCGAAGATGCTGCGCGCAAGGACCCGTTCCGTCGCGTCAGCCGCCTGCGCCTGGAAGCCGGCAAGCTGGCGGGAGTCGAAGTCGAGGCATTGCGCTTCGCCCTTGAAGCCATCGCTCCCGGCAGCCTGCTCGATGGCGCACAGATCGAGATAGAACAGCCGGACGGCCAGGCCTGGTGCCTGGACTGCGCCGCCAACGTGCCGCTGATCCAGCGCGGTGCACCCTGCCCGGATTGCGGCGGCTTCTGGCTGCAACCCAATGCCGGCACCCAATTGCGCATCCTCGACCTGCAGGTCGAGGATCACTGATCCCGCGACAGGAGAAACGCCATGTGCGTCGTCTGCGGCTGCTCCAGCGGCCATTCCCATCAGAGTCACTCGCATCCCGCGGCAGACCCGGTATCCAGCACGGACGCGGTGGCCGATGCCGGCGGCGACCTGCATTACGGCCGCGGCATTGCCGGGGTATCGCTGCCCGGCGTCAGCCAGTCGCGCACCATCCAGATCGAGCAGGATGTACTCGGCGAGAACGACCGCCACGCCATGCGCAACCGCCAGGGCTTCGAAAGCCACAATGTGCTCGCCCTGAACCTGGTATCAAGCCCCGGCTCGGGCAAGACCACCCTGCTCTGCGCCACTCTCCAGGCCTTGCGCGCGCAGCACCCGCAGCTACCGCTGGCGGTGATCGAAGGTGACCAGCAGACCAGCAACGACGCCGAACGCATCCGCGCCACCGGTGTCGCGGCGATCCAGGTCAACACTGGCAAGGGCTGCCATCTCGATGCACGCATGGTTGCCGATGCCTATGCGCGCCTGCCGCTGCACGATGCGGTGCACGCCCATGGACACACCCATGCTGCACCGCTGCAGGCACCCACGGCCGGTGGCCTGGGCGCTGGCACATTGCGCCCGGTCAAGCCCAGCCACCCGGCCGGCATCCTGTTCATCGAGAACGTCGGCAACCTGGTCTGCCCTGCCCTGTGGGATCTGGGTGAAGCGGCCAAGGTGGCGATTCTTTCGGTGACCGAGGGTGAAGACAAACCGCTGAAGTACCCTGACATGTTCGCTGCCGCGGGATTGATGCTGCTGACCAAGACCGACCTGCTGCCGCACCTGGACTTCGACGTGCAGCGTTGCCTGGAGTATGCCCACCGGGTCAACCCCGGTTTGCGCGTGATCCAGCTCAGTGCCCGTGATGGCAGTGGCATGCAGGCCTGGCTGGACTGGTTGCTCGGCGCCGCAACGCTCGGCGCCGACGCTCGATCCGCACGCATCGCAGTCCTGGAAGCGGAGCTCGCTCAGCTCAAGGCCCGCCATGATTGAGCTGAGAATCCAGAACCTGCCCGGTGCGGCGATCTGGCCGCCGGTTCTGGCCTGCGGCGCTTGGCTGAAGAACAGTGCCTGCCTGCTGCAAGGTGAGCAGGTCATCTGGTCCCCGGTGCATGGTGACCTGGGTGAGCCGGACAACTGCCTGGCGCTGGAAAACTCGCTGGAGCAGTTGCTCGCCCACGCCGAAGGCCCCCTGCGTGCCGTCGCCCACGACCTTCACCCGGACTTCCACAGCACCCGGCTGGCACTCGAGACGGCAGCGCGCCTGGGCGCCCCGGCGCTGGGCGTGCAACATCACCACGCGCACATCGCCGCCCTGCAAGCCGAACACGGCCTGCGGGGGCCAGCCCTCGGTCTGGCGCTGGATGGCGTGGGCCTGGGTACTGACGGCAACGCCTGGGGCGGCGAGTTGCTGTGGCTCGACCACGGTGCCTGGCGCCGCCTGGGAGCCCTGCTGCCGCTGCCCCTGCCCGGTGGCGATATCGCCGCTCGCGAGCCATGGCGCCTGGTCGCCGCGGCACTGCAACTGCTCGGGCGCAGCGCAGAGATCGGCCCGCGCCTGGCTCCACTGGTGGGCGCCGCCGCTACCACCACCGTGGCACGGATGCTCGAGCGCCAGCTCAACTGTCCAACCAGCAGCGGCGCCGGGCGCTGGTTCGATGCCGCTGCCGGCATTCTCGGGCTGAGTCTGCGCCAGACGTTCGAGGCCGAAGCGGCGATTGCCCTGGAACGCTGCGCGACCGAGTATCTGAGTCGACATCAGGCACCAAGCGTCGACGGCCTCTGGCAAGTGCGCCACGACGGGCGCCTGGACCTGTTGCCGCTGCTGGCCCGCCTGTTCGAGCTGGCCGACCAGGGGCACGCCGATGAAGGCGCCGCGCTGTTCCATCTGGCCCTGGCCGCCGCCCTGGCCGACTGGGTCGCCCGGCAGCCCGCAGCGCTCCCGGTGCTGTTGGGTGGCGGCTGCTTTGCCAATCGCCTGCTCAGCACGCAACTGGGCGATCTGCTTTCACGCCAGGGCCGGCCTGTGTTCGTCCCGCAAACCGTCTCCTGCGGCGATGCCGGCCTGGCCCTGGGGCAGGCCTGGGTCGCCGCTCAGTGGGCCGACCCGATCTGTCAGGCGGCGCTGCCGCTGGAGGATATTGCCCCATGTGTCTAGCCATTCCCGCCCGCGTGGTCGAACTGCGCGATAACGGCCAGGCGCTGGTCGACCTCGGCGGCATCCGCAAGGAAATCTCCCTGGCGCTGGTCGACGGCGTGCAACTCGACGACTACGTGATCGTCCATGTCGGCTATGCCCTCGGGCTGATCGACCCGGAGGAAGCACAGCGCACCCTGGAAATGTTCAACGAGCTGGGTCAGTCCCAGGGGCTGGAGCCATGAAGTACATCGATGAATACCGCGACGGCGAACTCGCCCGGCAGATCGCCGAACGCATCCGAGCGACGGCGCAACCGGAGCGTGAGTACCGCTTCATGGAATTCTGCGGTGGCCATACCCATGCCATTTCCCGTTATGGCGTGAGCGACCTGCTGCCCGGCAACGTGCGCATGATCCATGGGCCTGGCTGCCCGGTCTGCGTGCTGCCGATCGGGCGCATCGATCTGGCCATCCGCCTGGCCATGGAGCGCCAGGTGATCCTCTGCAGCTATGGCGACACGATGCGCGTGCCAGCCTCCGATGGGCTCTCGCTGCTGCGCGCCAAGGCCCGCGGCGCGGATATCCGCATGATCTACTCGCCCCACGATGCGCTGAAGATCGCCGAGGCCAACCCTGAGCGCGAAGTCGTGTTCTTCGCCGTCGGCTTCGAGACCACCACCCCGCCCACCGCCCTGGTGATTCGCGAGGCGGCGCGCCGTGCCGTAGACAACTTCAGCGTGCTCTGCTGCCACGTCCTCACGCCACCGGCCATCGCCCATATTCTCGACGCACCGGCCGACCAGGCAGTAGCGCTGGATGGCTTCATCGGGCCGGCACACGTCAGCGTGGTCATCGGCGCGGATGCCTATGCCGAATTCGCCCGGCGCTACTGCAAGCCGGTGGTGATCGCCGGGTTCGAGCCGCTGGACGTACTGCAGTCCATCCTCATGCTCGTGCAGCAGGTCAATGAAGGCCGCGCCGAAGTGCAGAACGAATTCATCCGTGCGGTGAGTGACGAAGGCAGTCGGCCAATGCAAGCGCTGATGGAGGAAGTCTTCGAGCTGCGCGAGTGCTTCGAATGGCGTGGACTGGGCGAGATGCCTGCCAGCGCTCGACGCATCCGTGCGACCTTTGCCCGGCACGATGCCGAAGCGCGCTTCGCCCTGCACTACCAGTCCGTGCCGGACCACAAGGCCTGCGAGTGCGGGCCGATCCTCAGGGGGCAGAAACGCCCCGTCGACTGCCGACTGTTCGGCACGGTCTGCACCCCGGAGAACCCGATCGGTTCGTGCATGGTTTCCAACGAAGGCGCCTGCGCCGCGCACTACGCCTACGGGCGCTACAAGGACATCGAGGTAACCCGCGTATGAACGCCCCCTCCGCCGTCAAACGCGGCTACGTACGCGCGCTGAATCTGCGCGACGGCCGCATCGAAATGGCCCATGGCTCCGGTGGACGCGCCTCGGCGCAACTGATCGAGGAAATCTTCCTGCGCGCCTTCGACAATCCCTGGCTGCGCCAAGGCAACGATGGCGCGACGCTGACGCCGGTGATCGGCGCCGGCGAGAGGCTGGTGATGGCTACCGACGCCCATGTGATCTCGCCGCTGTTCTTCCCTGGCGGCGATATCGGCAGCCTGTCGGTACATGGCACCGTGAACGACGTCGCCATGAGCGGCGCGCGCCCCCTGTACCTGTCGGCCAGCTTCATTCTCGAAGAAGGCTTCCCCCTCGCCGACCTCAAGCGCATTGCCGACTCCATGGGTCGCGCCGCGCAGGAGGCCGGCGTCGCCATCGTCACCGGCGATACCAAGGTGGTCGAACGCGGCAAGGGCGACGGTGTGTTCATCAGCACCACGGGGGTTGGCGTCGTGGCTGCCGACATCGATACCAGCGGCAACCGCGCACGGCCCGGTGATGTGATCCTGGTGTCCGGTAGCATTGGCGAGCATGGCGTGGCGATTCTTTCGCAACGGGAGTCCCTGGAATTCGAAACGCAGATCCGCTCCGACAGTGCCGCCCTGCACACACTGGTGGCCTGCATGCTGGCGGCAGTCCCGGGGCTGCATGTACTGCGCGACCCAACCCGCGGCGGGCTGGCGACCACGCTCAACGAGATCGCTGGCCAGTCCGGCGTGGGGATGCTCCTCGACGAAGCCGCCATTCCTGTGCAACCCCAGGTGGAAGCCGCCTGCGAACTGCTCGGGCTCGACCCCCTGTACGTCGCCAACGAAGGCAAGCTGGTGGCTATCTGCTCCGCGCAGGACGCCGATAATCTGCTGCAGGCCATGCGTGCGCACCCCCTGGGGATGCAGGCCGCACGCATCGGCAGCGTCATCGAGGACAGCCACGGTTTCGTGCAGATGCAGACCCGCTTCGGCGGTCGCCGCATTGTCGACTGGCTGGCAGGCGAACAACTGCCAAGGATCTGCTAGCGGTCGGGACGCGACTCGGTACCGGCGCCTCGCCGGAAAACAAAAGGCCCCTTGCGGGGCCTTTGTCGTTTGCCGGTTTAGCGTGAGGCCTTGCGACGCAGGGCCGAGGGGCTGAAGTTGGAATCATCCGGCGCCGGCTGGCTGAAGTCGGCGGTGCCGGTTTCCTCGTTGTCCAGCCACTGGATGCTGTAACGGTGCGCCTGAAGGTCGTGGAAGGTGTCCAGGGCAGTCCAGACCATCGGCTGCTCGTAGAAGCTCTTCAAGTAGGCCAGCGACACCCGCCACAGCTCCCCGCGGCCGTCGTACTGGTCGACCACGGCGGCGCCCCAGCTGTCCTCGTCCAGGTACAGGGTGCGACGCGAGTAGATGTGCCGCGCGCCGGGCTTCAGCTTGCCGTCCACCACCCACACACGGTGCAGTTCGTAGCGGGTGTACTTGGGATTGACATGGCCGGGAGTGAGCAGGTCCTTGTACTTAACCTCCGGGCTGGTGATCTGGTAGTTGTTGTAGGGGATGTAGATTTCCTTCTTGCCTACCAGGGTCCAGTCGTAGCGGTCCGGCGCGCCGTTGTACATGTCGGTGTCGTCGGCGGTGCGCAGGCCGTCGGAGTCTTCGATGGGGGTGTCGTAGGCCAGCGTCGGAGCGCGCCGCACGCGGCGCTGACCGGGGTTGTAGCCCCAGGCCTGGCGCGGCTCCTTGACCTGGTCGAGGGTCTCCTGCACCAGCGCGCCGTTACCGGCCAGGCGCGCCGGAGCAGTGGTGAAGGTCATGTAGTAGAACAGCGTGTTGCCGAGCTTGTCGTAGCTGCCCTTGGGATCGTAGAAGCGGAACAGCGCCTCGTCCTGCGAAGTCACCAGCGAGTACGCGCCATTGCGCTGCACACCAGCCTGGGACGAGCGCCGCACGATATAGGTGCCACGGTAACGGGCGATGTGGTTCCACACTGCTTCCACGCCGCTCTGCGGAATCGGGAACGGTACGCCGCCGTAAGCGTCGGAGAAGCCGTTGCCGCCTTCGACGAGCTTGGCGCTGGTGGCGTTCTTGAAGATGTTGTCGTAGACCCACTGCGGCGCGGAACCGCTGCGGTGGGTCTCGTAGACCGGCATCTGGTAGCTGTCCGGGTAGGCATTGAACAGCGCGATCTGCCCCGCCGTCAGGTTGGCCTTGTACTGGTCGAGGTTGGCCTTGGTGATGACGAACTTGGGCTTCTCGCCGGCGTACGGATCGACATGGTGCGCGCCCGGCCCCTTGTAGCCGGCGGGCGCCGACGTCAGGCCGCCGCTCCAGGCGGGGATGGTGCCGGCGGCATTGCCGGCCTTTTCCGCGCCCATGGGCGTCAGGCTGCTTTTCAGCTGGGCGGCCTGGTCGGCCGAGACGGCAGCACGCGCATCAGTGACAGCGAGTGCCGTCAGCGTGGCAAGGACGATCAGGGAACTCTTCTTGTACATGGTCCTCTCCGGATCAGAACGAGTATTTCGCGGTGATCGAGACGTTGTCGCGGTCGCGCATGGAGTTGCTGGAGCCGGCGCCGTAGTAGTTGGTGTACTGGGTGCCGACCTCGAAGGTATTCAGGTAGCTGGCGTCGATACCGAGGGTGTAGGCCTTGCGTCCCTCGATGAAGTTGCCGGTACGGTCGGAGTTGCCGCTGAAATCCTCCTGGTAAACGGCGTAGGGCGACAGCTTCACCCCAGCGTAGACGTCGTTCCAGCTGCCGGTGAGTAGCAGGGTGTAGCCGTAGCTGTCGCGGCTGATCTGTACGTCGTCGTCGTTGCCGCCGACATAGGCCTTGTCCTGGGCACCGACGAACTTGCGCTCGCTGCCATCCCAGGCGGTGTACTTCAGGCTGCTGCCGCGGATGTGTTCGGAGGCGAGTTCCGCAACGCCGGTCATCGAGTCGAAGCTCAGGTGCGGGCCGAAGTTGTAGATGGTCGACAGCGAGATGTTGTAGGTCTCGGCGCGCTCGTAGTTCTCGAACAGGCTGCCACGGCACAGTTGCTTGCCGGCGACTTCGGCACAGGCCTGGCCGGCGGCGACGCTGCCGTCGTACAGGTTGGTCTGGCCGAGCACGCCCTGGGTCAGCAGGTCGCCGAGCAGGTCGTCGGTGGCGGAGATGCTGATCGGCATGTTCGGCCGATAGGCGATCTCGCCGGAGACCGAGGCGTCGCCCAGCGTCGTGTTGAAGCTGAAGCCGTACATGCGGATGTCTTCGACGTAATCGCGGCGGGCTTCGGCATTGCTCGCCATGTCCAGCGTCGCCAGGCCGGGCACCGCCTCGCCCAGGCCCAGCGGGCCGAGCAGGTTGTTCAATGCATCGACGTCCACGCCCTGGTAGTTGCGCAGGTCGACAGCGACCTGCGGCTCCTTCGAGTGGTAGTTGACGAAGTAGAAGCCGAACTCGGTGGAGTTGAGTTCCTCGGCGATATAGCGGAACGCCACGCCGAACTGGCCGTCATCGCGCGCCTGGATGTCCTTGCCGATGTTGGCGACCTTGAAGGTGCCGGTGTTCGGATCGAGGAAGGCGTTCGGCCCGTGCGGGCCATTGCCCAGCAGACCGAGCGAAGCGACGGTGGGATAACCGGCCAGCAACTGTTTGATCTGCGGATCGGTCTCCGTGGTGTAGGCGGTCTCGCCGCCATCGCTGAACAGGTCGGTATCGGAGAAGTAGGTGCCGACCGAGTCCAGGCGCGTCTCCTTCCACTTCCACTGGTAGAAGGCCTCCATGGACAGGTCGTCGGTCAGGCCGAAGTTGAAGCTCAGGGCTTCCACCGGCACCAGCACTTCCTTGAGTTCGGAACCCGGGAGGTGGAAGCGCGCGGCGTCCACCGGGTTGATCGTATTGATGCCGCCCCGGTAGAACACGCCTTCGCCCCAGTTCAGCACCTGGCGGCCGACACGGCCGGTCAGCGGATGCTCGGCGACATCCCAGCTGCCGGACAGGTAGGCATCGAGCAACTCGGCCTTGCGGCCGGCGATGTGGCGGGTATCGTCGGTGAAGTGATCGTCCTGCGGGTATGACTGGCTGGGGCGCTCCACGCCGTCGGTGGTGCTGTAGTAGTCGTTGCGCTTGTCCATGATCTGCGTGTCGTAGTACGCCGTGCCACGCATGAACAGGCCATAGTTCTGGTACTTCGCCGAGAGATCGGAAGTGAGCTTGAACACCTGGGAGACCAGGCCGGTATCGAAGTTGCGGTTGCCGTCGTCGGCGTTGATATCGCTGATGTTGTTCTTGTCGCGGCCCTGCACGCGCCACATGGCGCCGTAGGACAGCGTGCTGTCCAGCGAGCCGGTGATCTCGTTCTCGGCCAGCTTGAACTCCAGGGCCTGGGCCGACCCCGCCACCAGCAGCGGCAAGAGTCCCATTACCGCCCCCGCCCGCCGCGGCGCCCAGAAAATGGACGAGCGCGCACCCAATCGACTGTTCATAGACAGCATTACCTCCTTGGCCAAGATTTATCGCCCCGGTCATTGCGGCCGGCGCTGTTCTTATTCGTTTCTCGGCTGCCGGCCGCCTCGGACTATGCCGGGCCACCGTGCAGTAACACTCCTGCCAGAGCGCTTGCGGGCGCCTTGGCCCCCTCTCCTCTTCTGTTTGCACGCCGGGAGTTGGGACTATCGTGCAGGCAAAGTAACAAACTGTTTCCCCCCTGCCAATCCGCAGATGTAATCCATGTCATTCGGCGGGTAAAGAAAAGCCCGGCACTTGGCCGGGCTTTTTCATACGGAGAGGCTTACTCGACGGTGAAAGTCTTTTCTGCCAGCAGGCGGTCGCCCTGGAACACCATGAAGCGCCATTGCCCCTGCACCACCTCGTGGTTTTCGGTGAACTGGTAAGCCATCACATCGCTGGGCGCACCCACCACCAGTTTCTGCACCACCTCGAACTTGTCGTGGCGCTGGCCATCCGGCGTCACCACGCCGGGGGTGAAATACAACAGGGTCAGCGGGGTGTCGCCTTCCTGCTTGCCGCTGAGCTGGTAGCGCATGCCGAACTTGGTACCCAGCTTGGCCGGCACGCGGGTGGTCGATTCGATCTCTTGCTCGCTGCGGGTGAGTACGCGCTCGCCCGGCTGGTAATCCTTGTAATTGCTGACGAAGACGCCGTACTCGACCGGGCCATTGACGCGTACTTCGGCAAAGGCCGAGCAAGCGAAGGCGGAAACCAGGGAGAGAGCCAGGGCTGCTGGCAGGCGGGAAATGGACATGTCGCGCTCCTTGTTGGGGTCCGCGCGAGCCTATGACGTCGCCGTGACAGCCTGATGACAGCTTGACGCCGTACGGGGCGGCCGGGCGCCAAGCGTCTATCATGCGTGGATCGAACCACTGGACACCATCATGAGCGACAGCCTGCTAGCCATCCGCCCGCGCGCCGAAGACGTCGAAGGCGTGCGCATCCTGCGGCCCCTGCCGTCGGCCCAGCGCCGCAGCGTCGGCCCCTTCGTGTTCTTCGACCACATGCTGGAAAGCAGCTTCGCGCCGGAACATGGCATGGACATCCGCCAGCATCCGCACATCGGCCTTTCCACCCTCACCTACCTGTTCGAGGGCCAGGTGCAGCACAAGGACAGCCTCGGCTCGGACCAGCTCGTGCTGCCCGGTGATGTCAGCTGGATGACCGCCGGGCGCGGCGTCGCCCACGTCGAGCGAACCCCGGCAGAGCTGCTGCACAGCGGCTCGCGGCTGCACGGCCTGCAGGTCTGGCTGGCGTTGCCGCGCGAGCTGGAAGGTTGCGAGCCCAGTTACAGCCACCACGCCAGCGCCAGCCTGCCGGAAAGCGACAGCCTGGGCGTGCGCATCCGCATGATCGCCGGCACCGGCTTCTGCCTGGAGTCGCCGGTGCCGGTGCGCTCGAAGACCCTCTACGCTGACCTGCAGCTCAGTGCCGGTGCGACCCTGGCAATCCCGGACGAACATCCCGAGCGCGCGCTCTACCTGATCGACGGCGAGGCGCTGCTGGACGACGAGCCGCTACCGCCGCACGTGCTGGTGGTCCTGCCCGAAGGCGTGGATTTCACCCTCTCCGCCTGCGGCGACTGCCATGCGGTGATCATCGGCGGCGAGCCGCTTGACGGCCCGCGGCGGATGAACTGGAACTTCGTCGCCAGCGACCCGGCGCTGATCGACAGCGCCCGCGAGCGCTGGGCCGCGCATGACTGGCCGACGGTGCCGGGCGAACAGCAACGTATCGAGCTGCCGCGCTAGTCGCAAAGAGAAACCGATCGGAAATCGCCGCCGCGCTGTCGAACACCGGCGAATGCTTGAGGACTCGCGCGATGCCCTGCCGTAGCATCGCCCGCCCTGAACCCTTGCCACCGGCAAGCCCGCTACTTCTGGCCCGAGGAGTCCGTGATGGACCAGCCGACCGCCCACCGCCATACCAGCGCCCTCACCGTACTGACCCTGCTGTTCTTCATGTGGGGCCTGATCACGTCGTTGAACGATATCCTCGTGCCACACCTCAAGGCGGTCTTCACCCTCTCCTACGTGGAAGCCTCGCTGGTGCAGTTCTGCTTCTTCGGCGCCTACTTCATCATGTCCTTCCCCGCCGGCCGGCTGGTGGAGAAGGTCGGCTACAAGAGCGGCATCATCGTCGGCCTGGCCACCGCCGGCGTCGGCTGCCTGCTGTTCTACCCGGCGGCCGGCTCGCAGTCCTATCCGTTCTTCCTTGCCGCGCTGTTCATCCTCGCCTCGGGCATCACCTTGCTGCAGGTCGCGGCCAATCCCTACGTGAACGTGCTCGGCCCGGCGTCGACTGCGGCCAGCCGGCTGAACCTCACCCAGGCCTTCAACTCCCTGGGTACCACTGTCGGCCCGCTGGTCGGCTCGGTGACCATACTCGCCATCGGCGCCGGCGCCGCCTCGCAGATCGGCAGTTCTGCCGCCAGTGAGGCGGACTCGGTGAAGACCCCCTACCTGGTGCTGGCCGGGCTGCTGTTTGCGATTGCCGTGCTGATCGCCCTGTTCCGCCTGCCGAAGATCCACCACGGCGAGCCCACCGATGGCGCCGCCGGGCAGAAATCGATCTTCTCCCATCGCCACCTGGTGTTCGGCGTGATCGCGATTTTCTGCTACGTCGGCGCCGAAGTATCCATCGGCAGCTATCTGGTGAGCCTGATGGGGCAGCCGGATATCGCCGGGCTACCGGCGGACCAGGCCGGCAAGTACCTGTCGTTCTACTGGGGCGGCGCCATGCTCGGTCGCTTCATCGGCAGCGCACTGATGCGCACCATCGCACCCAACCGCCTGCTGGCCTTCAACGCCGTCGCCATCGCCGTGCTGATCGGCATAGCGCTGAGCGTCGGCGGGCACGTGGCGATGTGGGCGCTGATCCTGATCGGCCTGTTCAACTCGATCATGTTCCCGACCATCTTCTCCCTCGCCCTGGAAGGCCTGGGCAACCTCACCAGCAAGGGCTCCGGCCTGCTCTGCATGGCCATCGTCGGTGGCGCCGTAATGCCGCTGGTGCAGGCCTCCTTTGCCGATCGCATCGGCCTGCTGCCCTCCTTCGCCGTGCCGCTGGTGTGCTACCTGTACATCGTCTGGTTCGGCGTACGGGGTTACCGCGTCGACCAACCCTCCACAGTCGCTACCGGCAACGCCTGACACAAAACCCTGGCGGGGCGCGCACGACCGGCGCCCCAATCGCCTGATTCCTACAGCCCTATCGGCCTGCTCGCCCTAGCTGGCGCCTGGCCGTTGCCGAAGACTTCCTTCCTTTTCCCTTCACCCCGCTGCGCCAGGGTGTCGGGCATGACACTCTCAGGAAGGAGTCCACCCCGTGGCTGATCCCCTCTCGCTGGTCGTCAACGGCCGGACCTGGTCGCTCGCCGTGGCGGCCGATACACCCCTGTTGTACGTCCTGCGCAACGATCTGCAGCTCAACGGCCCCAAGTACGGCTGCGGCCTGGGCGAATGCGGCGCCTGTACCGTCCATCTCGATGGCGTCGCCACCCGCTCCTGCATCACCCCGGTCTCCGCGGCCCAGGGACGCCAGATCACCACCCTCGAGGGCCTCGGCACGCTGGACGCGCCGCACCCGGTGCAGCAGGCCTTCATCGACGAACAGGCCGCACAGTGCGGCTACTGCACCAACGGCATGGTCATGACCAGCGCAGCCCTGCTCGCCCGCAATCCCGACCCGAGCGACGAAGAGATTCGCCAGGAGTTGGCCTACAACCTGTGCCGCTGCGGCACCCATGTGGAAATACTCAACGCCGTTCGACGGGCCGCTGGCCCGGGCAACGACAGCGGGCAGGGAAACCCGGCATGAACCGGCTCAGTCGCCGCAACTTCCTCAAGGCTGGCGGCGTACTGCTGGTCAGCGTCCAGCTGCCGCGCCCGCTGCTGGCACAGAGCGCTGACAGCACGCTACCGCTCGACCAGGTCGACAGCTTCATCAGCATCGCCGGCAACGGCACCATCACCGCCGCCTGCGGCCATGTCGACCTTGGCACCGGCATCCGCACCGCCCTGAGCCAGATCGTCGCCGAGGAGCTGAACGTCGATCTCAAGCAGGTGACCCTGTTGCTGGGAGACACGCGCTACACCCCCGACCAGGGCCCGACCATCGCCAGTTCGAGCATCCAGGTCAGCGCCATTCCGCTGCGTCGAGCTGCAGCCGAGGCGCGCGAGTTCCTCATGCAGCGTGCGGCGAAGTACCTGAAGGTCAACATCCGCCAGCTCGGCTGCGCCGACGGAGCCATCTTCGACAAACGCCAACCGGCGCGCCGCATCGGCTACGGCGAACTGCTGCAAGGCCAGCGCTTCGAACTGAAGATCGATGCCAGCGCACCGCTGAAGTCCCCCAGCGAATACCGCGTGGTCGGCCACTCGGTGCCGCGCCTGGATATCCCTGCCAAGGTCACCGGCGGGTTGACCTACGTGCACGACATGCGCCTGCCGGGAATGCTCCACGGCCGCGTGGTGCGCCCGCCCTACACCGGCGCCGACACCAGCGCGCCGCTGGGCAGGAGCCTGCTGGAAGTGGACGAAGCGTCCGTCGCCCACTTGCCCGGCTTCGTTCGCCTGGTGGTGGTCGGCGACTTCGTCGGCGTGGTGGCCGAGCGCGAGGAACAGGCGATACGTATCGCCCAGTCACTGAAGGTGCGCTGGAAAAGCTGGAGCGCGCTGCCCCCACTGGGACTCGACGAGCTGGAAGCCACCCTGCGCGCCCACCCCAAGCAGCCACGCATGCTGCGAGACGACGCACAGATGGACGCCGCGCTCGGGCAAGTCGCCCACCCGCTGCAACGCACCTACGTCTGGCCTTACCACCAGCATGCTTCCATCGGCCCGTCCTGCGCGCTCGCCCATCTCGAGGAAGGCGTGATGAAGGTCTGGTCCGGCAGCCAGAACCCCCACAACTTGCGCGCCGACCTGGCGATGCTGCTCGACATGCCGCCCGAGCAGGTCGAAGTCATACGAATGGAAGCGTCCGGCTGCTACGGCCGCAACTGCGCCGATGACGTGGCCGCCGACGCTGCCCTGCTTGCCATGGCGCTGGGCCGGCCGGTGCGCGTACAACTGACGCGCGAACAGGAACACGGTTGGGAACCCAAGGGTTCGGCGCAACTGATCGACGTCCGTGGCGGGCTGGACAGTGACGGCAACGTGCTCGCCTATGACTTCGCCACCTGCTACCCGTCCAACAACGGCATCACCCTGGCGCTGCTGCTCACCTCGCGGGTGGAGGCCAAGGCCCAGGTGACGCAGATGGGCGATCGCACCGCCGTCCCGCAATACGCCTACCCGCACATGCGCGTGGTGTGCAATGACGCCGCACCCATCGTCCGGGCATCCTGGATGCGCGGCGTGTCGGCATTGCCCAACGTATTCGCCCACGAGTCCTACATCGACGAACTGGCGCAGCTGGCCGGGGCCGATCCCATCGAGTTCCGCTTGCGCTACCTGCACGATGAGCGCGCAATTGCGCTGATCAACACACTGGCCAGCTCCGCGCGCTGGCTGCCGCGCGTCTCGCCCAACCCACGGGCGCAGCAGGGCAACCTGCTGGTCGGGCGCGGATTCGCCTATGCGCGCTACTTCCACAGCGCCTTCCCGGGCTTCGGCTCGGCCTGGGCGGCCTGGATAGTGGATGTCGAGGTCGAGCCGCACACCGGCGCAGTCCGCGTGACCGATGTCCACGTGGCACAAGATTGCGGGCAGATGGTCAACCCGGATGGCGTACGCCACCAGGTCCACGGCAACGTGATCCAGGCCACCAGCCGCGCACTGATGGAGTACTCCACCTTCGACCGCGGCGGCGTCACCAGCCTGGAGTGGGGTGGCTATTCGATCCTCGGTTTCCCGGAAGTACCCAAGATCACCGCGCTGCTGCTCGACCGTCCCGGCACTCCGCCGCTGGGGGCCGGCGAGTCGACCTCGGTGCCCAGCGCCGCCGCCATCGCCAACGCCCTGTACGACGCTACCGGCGTGCGCTTCACCCGCCCGCCGTTCACCCCTGAACGGGTCCGTGCCGCGCTGCAGGAGAGGCAATCTTCATGAAAAACACGTCTCTGGCCATCGTCGGCGGGCTGGCTGCTCTCATCATGCTCGGCCTGTTCCTCTCCTGGCAGCCGAGCATCGCGCCGATCGAGCCGCCCGCCCGCGAAAGCTTCGGCGCCGAATCCGTCGCCCGGGGGCAGCGCTTGGCCGCCCTGGGCAACTGCGTGGCCTGTCATACCCGCGATGGCGGCACGCCACTGGCGGGCGGCCGCGCCATGCAGACGCCGTTCGGCACGCTCTACACCTCCAACCTCACGCCGGAGCCCAAGACCGGTATTGGCCGCTGGTCGTTCGATGCCTTCAGGCGCGCCATGCGCGAGGGTATTGCCCGCGAGGGCGACTACCTCTATCCGGCCTTCCCCTATACCGCCTTCACCCGAGTCGGCGACGACGATCTGCGCGACCTTTATGCCTACCTGATGAGCCGCACGGCCGTCGAGGCGGATACGCCGGACAACCGCCTGCCCTTCCCCTACAACCAGCGCCGGATGATGGCGGGCTGGAACTTCCTGTTCTTCGACAAGAGGCCTTTCCAGCCGAAGCCGCAGCGTGATGCGGCCTGGAATCGCGGCGCCTATCTGGTGGAGGGGCTGGGCCATTGCAGTGCCTGCCACACGCCGCGCAATGCACTGGGCGCCGAGCGCACCGGCAAGCAGCGCTTCGCCGGCGCAACCGTGGACGGCTGGCAGGTTCCGCCCCTCAACGGTGGCGGCAAGCCGGCCATCCCCTGGACCCAGGCAACACTGTACGACTACTTGCGCAAAGGCTTCTCGCGCTACCACGGAGCCGCCGCCGGCCCCATGGCGTCGGTGGCCGCCGGGCTGGCGCAGCAACCGGACGCGGACCTGCAAGCCATGGCGCGCTATCTCGCGACCCTGCTTCCGGAGCAACCGGGCGACTTCTCGCCGGAGAAGCAGGCGGCTGAACTGGAGCAGCGCACCTACGGCACCTTGCAGCCTGTCAGTGGCAGCGGTGGACGGCTATTCAAGGGCGCCTGCATGGCCTGCCACCATGACGGTGCCAGCCCGAAGCTCAACGGAGTGCGGCCGTCGCTGGCCGTGAGCAACAACCTGTATGCGCCGACGCCGGACAATCTGCTGAGGGTGATCCTGGACGGCATCGGCAACCCCGCCCGTCCTGAACTGGGCTATATGCCGGCTTTCCGCCATAGCCTGAACAACGCGCAGATCATCGCGCTGGCGCGCTATCTGCGGGAGGACTTCGCCGGCCTGCCAGCCTGGCCGGACCTGGAGTTCAAGGTGGCCAAGCTGCGCTGAATCCGAAACGGGGGAGCGGCGCGACGCCCTCCCCCTACCCGGTCAGGCGCCGAAGCGCTCCTCCAGCAGGTCGAACATCGCCGCGAAAGCGCGGCGCGCCACCTTGGCGTCGTACTGCATCTTGCCGGGGATCTGCGCGTGCGGATCGGTGAACGAGTGCGCGGCACCGCCGTAGCTGGTGAGTGCCCAATCCACCTTGGCGTCGATCATCTCCTTGGCGAACGCCGTCAGTTGCTCACGCGGCACGAAGGGATCGATGGCACCATCGAGGACCAGTACCGATCCTTTGATGTTCTGCGCATCGGCAGGATTCGGCGTATCCAGAGTGCCATGGAAAGACACCGCGGCGGCCAGCGGCGCGCCATCACGGGCCAGCTCCAGGGCGCAGCAGCCACCGAAGCAGAAGCCAAAGGTGGCGAGCTTCGTGGTATCCAGGGGCGCTTTGCCCGCCTGCTCCAGCAAGGTCTTGAGCGAGAGCTGCATGCGCTTGCGCAGCAGCGCGCGGTCGTTCTTCAGCGGCATCATGGCGGCGCCTGCCTGCTCCGGGCCATTGGGGCGCACGTCCTTGCCATAGAGATCGGCCACCAGCACCACATAGCCGCGCTCGGCGACCTTGCGGGCAATATCCACGGCGCCTTGGCTGACGCCCATCCAGTTCGGCGCCATCAGCAGGCCGGGGCGCGGCGCATTACTGGCAGCATCGAAGACCAGTTGGCCTTCGAAGGACACGCCATCGAGGCTGTAGGCGACAGGTTGCACGCTGATCTGGCTCATTCGGGTAGTCCCCTTTCGCTTGTCGGTGTAGTTGCTCGAGTACTTGAAAAACACAAAGCCCGCCGAGGCGGGCTTTGGGCTGGTTCAGCTTAGGCGGAAAGTTCCACCAGCAGCTTGTTCAGGCGGCGCACATAGGCGGCCGGGTCTTTCAGACTGTCCCCCGCAGCCAGGGCGGCCTGGTCGAAGAGGATGTGGGTCAGCTCACCGAAGCGGTCTTCGTCGGCTTCCGCATCGAGCTTCTCGATCAGCGGGTGGGCCGGGTTGAACTCGAAGATCGGCTTGGCTTCCGGCACTTTCTGCCCGCTGGCCTCGAGGATCTGGCGCATCTGCAGGCCCAGGTCCTGTTCGCCGATGGCGAGGATCGCCGGCGAGTCGGTCAGGCGATGGGAGACGCGCACCTCGGCAACTTCTTCGCCCAGCGCAGCTTTCAGGCGCTCGGCCAGCCCTTCTTTGGCCTTGGCGATCTCTTCCTGGGCCTTCTTGTCCTCTTCCGAGTCCAGGCTGCCTAGGTCGAGGTCGCCACGGGCGACGTCGACCAGCTGCTTGCCATCGAACTCCGGCAGGTAGCTCATCAGCCACTCGTCGATGCGGTCGGTGAGCAGCAGCACTTCGATGCCTTTCTTGCGGAAGACTTCCAGGTGCGGGCTGTTCTTCACCTGGGCGAAGCTTTCGCCGGTGAGGTAGTAGATCTTGTCCTGGCCTTCCTTCAGGCGGCCGATGTAGTCGGCCAGGGACACGCTCTGCTCGCCGCTCTCGTCGCTGGTGGAGGAGAAGCGCAGCAGGCCGGCGATCTTGTCCTTGTTGGCGAAGTCCTCGGCCGGACCTTCCTTGAGCACCTGGCCAAAGTTCTTCCAGAAGCCCTTGTAGGCCTCGGCATCGTTACTCGCCAGCTTCTCCAGCATGTCCAGGGAGCGCTTGGTCAGCGCGGACTTCATCGAATCGACGATGGGGCCGGACTGCAGGATTTCGCGGGAAACGTTCAGCGACAGGTCGTTGGAGTCCACCACACCCTTGATGAAGCGCAGGTACAGCGGCAGGAACTGGTCGGCCTGGTCCATGATGAACACCCGCTGCACGTACAGCTTCAGGCCGCGCGGTGCCTCGCGATGGTACAGGTCGAACGGCGCGCGGGCCGGGACGTAGAGCAGCGAGGTGTACTCGAGCTTGCCCTCGACCTTGTTGTGGCTCCAGGTCAGCGGGTTCTCGAAGTCATGGGCAATGTGCTTGTAGAACTCCTGGTACTCCTCGTCCTTCACCTCGGTGCGCGGACGGGTCCACAGGGCGCTGGCACGGTTGACCACTTCCCACTCGGCTTCGGCCGGCTTGTCGGCCTCTTCGCCGTGGTGCTCCTTCGGCAGCTCGATGGGCAGCGCGATGTGGTCGGAGTATTTCTTGATGATGTTGCGCAGGCGCCAGCCGTCAGCGAACTCGTCCTCGCCGTCCTTCAGGTGCAGGACGATACGGGTGCCGCGTTCCGCCTTGTCGACAGTGGCGACTTCGAACTCGCCCTCGCCTTTCGACGACCAGTGCACGCCCTCGCTTGCCGGCGCACCGGCGCGACGGCTGAATACGTCCACTTTGTCGGCAACGATGAAGGCGCTGTAGAAGCCCACACCGAACTGACCGATCAGGTGGGAATCCTTCTTCTGGTCACCGGAGAGGTTCTTCAGGAAGTCGGCGGTGCCGGACTTGGCGATGGTGCCCAGGTGCGCGATGACTTCCTCGCGGCTCATGCCGATGCCGTTGTCTTCGAGGGTGACGGTCTTGGCGTCCTTGTCGAAGCTCACACGAATCTTCAGTTCGGCACCGCCTTCGAGCAGCTCCGGCCTAGCCAGGGCTTCGAAACGCAGCTTGTCGGCGGCGTCGGAGGCGTTGGAAATCAGTTCACGAAGGAAGATTTCCTTGTTCGAATACAGGGAATGAATCATCAGGTGAAGCAACTGCTTCACTTCGGTCTGGAAGCCCAGTGTTTCTTTTTGAGTCTCCGCGCTCATTGTTTCTCGCTCCGAGGATGACAAATGCCGCGTCATGCGGCCGATGTCAGCGAGATGGGGGCTTCCCGAGCCAATTCAAGGGTTTGGAGAAAATTCGCCGACACATCGATGCCAGAGCATCGGCGCATGGTCAGTGCGCCGGCAACTCGATATCGGTGATTTCGCTGGGGCGCAGCGTATAACTGGCCTCCCCCGGCCCATCGATGACCCGGCGGATGACGACGCGGCCATCGGCGTTCAACCCGACGAAAACGCCTTCGGCGGTGCGCCCGCGCTCGGTGGTCACGCGCATGCTGCGGTTGACGTAACGCTGGGGCGCTGCCAGCAGGCGCTCGAGGTCCAGGCGACCGCTTTCCGGCACGGCCTGTACAGGGGCGCTCGCTTTCACCGGAGCGGGAGCCGGGGCTGGCGGCGCAATCATGCTCGCCGCCTTGAGTCGTGCAAAGCGATCTCCGCGCACGCCCCAGCCGCGTGCCGGGTCCTTCTCCAGCGTCACTTGCAGATCCTGCGTCTCGCCAGCGAACTCGACGGTCAATGGAACGACCTGGGAGACCCGCTGCGGATCCAGAGTCGGCATGTGGAGAATGGCAACGTCACGGCGGGCAAAGCGACGTTGCAGATAGTCCTGCAGCACATAACGCAGGGTATCGCGGGAATCGAATCGGTTGTCGACGGCGCCGTCGCGATAGCGCAGGCGATCGGTGAATACTTCGATGGTACCGGACAGGGTGGTCTGCATTTCCGCCGGCAGCACTAGGTGGAACACGCCCTCCATGCGATTGGGTGCCTTGGGGCGCAGGTCGAGGTGCAGGCTGTAGCCACGCTGCAGGCGCACCGCTTCGGGCAATTCCTCACCGGGTGCGAGCCAGCTGACTTCGATTTCCGGCAGGCGGCCCTTGTCGTCAGGCAGCACGTCCAGCCGGAGCGGGCCGCTGAGCGGAGCCGCCAGACGGACCTGGATTTCGCGGTGTGCGTAGAAATCCTGGCCTTCGCGCAGGCTGAGCACACCGTCGATGAATTCGGCCTGCTCGGGCACGAAGGGTTGGCCGTTCAGCTCACCGCGCAGGTCGATGGCCAGTTCAGGCTTGGCTGCCGGCTCGGGCTTGAGCCACTCCAGACGGAGGATCGCCTCCAGGCGCGCGCTGTCCTGGTTGGCCAGCATGGTCAGGCCGACTACCAGCGGAATACAGCCCAGGCCGCCCAGCGCCACGGCGCTTCGGGCGTGGCGCCAGTGAATCAGGACGAACAGCAGCGCCAATGGCGGCAGCAGGCTGGCGAGGCCCCAGAACAGGCTGCGCTCGAAAGCGCGTGCGATGAGCCAGACGTACCCGGCAAGAATCAGCAGCAGGCCGAGCAGGATCAGCAGCGTGTCCATTCAGGCGCCGTCGACCTTGAAGTGCGCGCGGGCAGTGGCAATCGGCTCAGTGCGAGTGGTCTGCCAGGCGGTGATGGCAACGTTGGCCACCCGCCGGCCCTGGCGCCAGACCTGGCACTGCGCGTAGGTATCGCGAAAGTGCCCGGCACGCAGGTAGTCGATGGAGAAGTCGATGATCTTGGGCATGTGTGGGATACCCATGAACATCAGCAGGTGCAGCAGCGCCGACTGCTCCATGAAACCGGCGATCACGCCGCCATGCAGGGCTGGCAGCGTGGGGTTGCCGATATTGTCCGGGTTGGCCGGCAGGTGGAAGATGGCGTCGTCGCCCAGGCGCAGGCAGCGCATGCCAAGCAACCGGGCGTAAGGGATCATCTCCAGCAGCGGGTCGTAGTCCTTGCTCTCGTGCGCCGCACGCACCATCTCCTCGATGCTCACCTTACTCATCCCTGGCCTCCATCGACATCGCGCTTCACGGTGCCGGCGGATACCGCCTTGCCCATGCGCATGAAGGTGCCGACCACATGGGCGATGGGTTCGCTGGGGTCGTCCTGATAGGCATAGCCACGGGTGAAGATGATGTTCGGGGTAACCCGGTAGCACTCGGCGAACCCGTAGACGTCCTTGTGCGGTTGCGCCGGGTGCATGTAGTCGATGCGCAGGTCCAGGGTCGGGCAGATTTCGAACTGCGGCAGCACGCAGACGGTGGAAATGCCGCAGGTGGTGTCCATCAGCGTGGTGATGGCACCGCCATGGATCACGCCGGTTTCCGGGTTGCCGACGATGGCTTCGCTGTAGGGAAGCCGCAGGGTCAGGCCGGAAGCGTCCGCGGCATGCGCGCTGATGCCCAGCAACTGGCAGTGGCGCAGCGCCGAAAGGAAGCGTTGGGCGCGCTCCAGGAGTGGGTTTTCGGACATGGGAAGGGTCGACCGATTGACTGCACGGGGCAGCATCATACCCCGGCCGTTGTCACTCCTGCAGTCAGGAAATTCAGGACCTTGGGAACATACGTTGAACTAATTCACATAACGTCGGTTCAAAGGGCTAACACCAGGAAAGCCGCACATGGAGGCTCCGCATGAAAAAAACCCTTCCCTTCGCTCTGCTGATCGTTGCAGGTCTGGGCCTTGCCGCCTGCGACAAGAAAGAAGAGCCGAAAGCGCCGCCGGCACCGGCCGCGACCGAGCAGCCGGCTACTCCGGCGCCGACCACCCCGCCGGCACCTGAAGCTTCCCCGGCCACTCCGGCCGCCCCGGCCAGTGCGCCGCAGGAGCCTGCAGGCGGCGAACAGAAGCAGTAATTCGCTTCCGTTGCACAAGACAAGGCCCGCATTTTGCGGGCCTTGTCGTTTCTGCCGTTTGCCACTCAGCCGCTGGGAGGAATGTCGTTATCCCGTGGCGCGTCGCCCTGGGGCGTCGGCGTGTAGACCATCACGTGGAGCACGCTGGAATGGAATTCGCGCTGGTACAGCACGCCCACCACGCCCGCCGTCACCAGCATGAAGATCCACGGATTGATGAACCAGGCCAGCATGGCCAGGCCGAAGTAGTAGGTGCGCAGGCCCTGGTTGAACTGGTGCGCCGCCAGAGATACCACGCGCGCCGCACGCTCGGCGAAGGACTTGCGCTCCAGCTCGCCAACATTGCGCTCCCCGACCATGGGCGCCGAACCGATCAGCACCGCCGCGAAGTTGTATTGGCGCATGCACCAGCTGAAGGTGAAGAAGGCATAGACGAACACTACCGACAGGCACAGCAGCTTGAGCTCTGAAAGCCCACGGGTGGGCGGGGTCACGAAAGGTAGGTCGGCAAGAACCGAGATCGTGCGCTCGGCCGAACCCAGCAAGGTGAGAATGCCGGCGAGGATGATCAGGGTGCTGGAGGCGAAGAACGAGGCATTACGCTCCAGATTGCCGATCACGCTGGCGTCCGCCACCCGGTTGTCGCGCAGCAGCACGCGGCGCATCCAGTCCTGGCGATAGAGGTGCAGCACGCTGGCCAGGCACGCGGTATCGCGGGCCTTGGTCTTGGCGTAGCGGGTGTAGCCGATCCAGCAGAAGAGGAACCAGAGGATGGCGAGCAGGTTCCAGAAGTACTGGATGTCGAACAGGTCGACGACGTCGGTCATGGATTTCCTTGCGATTCGAGGCGAATGAAGTCAGTACGCAGCCGATAGACGCCAGTTTATCGTTTCAGGACACGGCGCCCACGAGCGCGAATCGCAACCAAGAAAAAGGCCGCCTCGTGGGCGGCCTTTTTCATGGCTGGCGGGATATCAAGCCATCGCTTCCTGGGGTTTGCCCAGCAAGCGGTCGATCACCACCATCACGGCCAGCATGACGACCGAGGGGATCAGCCAGGCGAGGCCCTGCTCGGCCAGCGGCAGGTGTTCCATCCAGACCGGCATCCAGGCGTCGAGCTTGGCGCCCTTCAGAGCATCGATGATGCCGAAGACGAAGGAAATCACCATCACCGGGGCAACGATGCGGGTCTGCGAACGCCACAGGCTGGCGCAGAAGCTCAGCGCCACCAGCACGATGCACGGCGGGTAGATGGCGGTCAGCACGGGGATGGAGAACTGGATGAGCTTGGTCAGGCCCAGGTTCGATACCAGCAGCGAGAAGCCGGCCAGGATGATCACCAGGCTGCGATACGACAGCGGCAGGATGCGGCAGAAGTACTCGGCACAGGCACAGGTCAGGCCGACTGCGGTGACCAGGCAGGCCAGCGCGATGAGTACGGCGAGGAAAGTGCTGCCCAGCGAGCCGAAGGTGTGCTGCACGTATGCATGCAGGACGGCAGCGCCGTTGGCGGCACCGGCGGCGATGTCATGGCTGCCCGAGCCCAGGCGGAACAGGCTGATGTACACCAGCGCCAGGCCGACCCCGGCGATCAGGCCGGCGATGATGGCGTAGCGGGTGATCAGCCGCGGTGAGTCGACGCCACGGGAGCGGATCGCGTTGACGATGACGATGCCGAAGACCAGCGCGCCAAGGGTGTCCATGGTCAGGTAGCCATTGACGAAGCCCTGGGAAAACGCTGCCGTCTGGTAGGCCGGCTCAGCGATGCCGATGGGGCCGGCCGGCAACATGAAGGCGGCAATGCCCAGGGCGGCCAGGGCGATGATCTTCAGCGGCGCGAGGAAGCGGCCGACGGTATCCAGCAGCTTGCCCGGATACAGCGAGATCACCAGCACGATCAGGAAGTACACCAGGCTGTAGAGGAACAGCGGCAGAGCGCCCTCGCCGGTCAGCGGCGCCAGGCCGACTTCGAAGGACACGGTGGCGGTACGCGGGGTGGCGAACAGCGGCCCGACCGAGAGGTAGCAGACAGCCGCCAGCAGCCCGCCGGCGACCTTGCCGATCGGATGGCTCAGGGTGTCCATCGCCCCGCCGACCTTGGCCAGCGCCACGACGGTGATCACCGGCAGGCCGACCGCGGTGATCAGGAAGCCCAGCGCGGCCATCCACACATGCGGCCCCGACTGCAGGCCCACGATCGGCGGGAAGATGATGTTGCCCGCCCCGACGAACAGGGCGAAGGTCATAAAACCAAGTGCCAGGACGTCCTGGCCTTTCAAGACTTTCATGAAGGGAAATACCACAGTGCTTAAGCGGGTTTGTGGTCTCCCAAGGCACGCACGCCGTACAGACGTGACAAAGCCGCATCGAACGGGACTGGCCGACTCACTCGGGGCGAGCCTGCGGATCCTGTGATGCTGCTGTCATCGGTACGGTGATTTGTTCTTGGAAGTCCGATAGCAGAGGTTTTCCATGGGCTCGTGGCCCGGTTGCTCCTGCATTCTGGTTATCCCGCCATCCTTGACGGTCAGGAATCGCCGTCGCTTCCGGGTAGGAATTGACGGTGAGCGAGCCCTCCCTTGTGGGGAGCGCGACGCTTCATATAGTTGCTAGCCTAACGATCTATTCCGAGGAGCTGCACTGACATACGTCAGATCGTCCGCGTAATGATCGCCTATGTCGCCTGAGCGAAAATTCTGAGACGCCGCCGCAATGACAGAGGCCACCCGAAGGTGGCCTCTGTTGACGAACGGTTCAGTAAGCGAGGTGCTTACTTGACCGCCCAGCCGGTCAGCTCGGCCAGGGCCTTGCCGATGTCGGCCAGCGAACGCACGGTTTTCACACCAGCGTCCTGCAGGGCGGCGAACTTCTCGTCCGCAGTGCCCTTGCCGCCGGAGATGATGGCGCCGGCGTGGCCCATGCGCTTGCCGGGCGGTGCGGTCACACCAGCGATGTAGGACACCACCGGCTTGGTCACGTTGGCCTTGATGTAGGCAGCGGCTTCTTCTTCAGCCGAACCACCGATCTCGCCGATCATGACGATGGCTTCGGTTTTCGGGTCTTCCTGGAACAGCTTCAGGATGTCGATGAAGTTGGAGCCCGGGATCGGGTCACCACCGATGCCCACGCAGGTGGACTGGCCGAAGCCGGCGTCGGTGGTCTGCTTCACGGCTTCATAGGTCAGGGTGCCGGAACGCGACACGATGCCTACCTTGCCCGGCAGGTGGATGTGACCCGGCATGATGCCGATCTTGCACTCGCCGGGAGTGATCACGCCCGGGCAGTTCGGGCCGATCAGGCGTACGCCCAGCTCGTCGCACTTGACCTTGGCTTCCAGCATGTCGATGGTCGGAATGCCTTCGGTGATGCAGACGATCAGCTTGATGCCGCCGAAGGCTGCTTCCAGGATCGAGTCCTTGCAGAACGGAGCCGGAACGTAGATGACCGAAGCGTCAGCGCCGGTAGCTTCCACGGCTTCCTTGACGGTGTTGAACACCGGCAGGCCCAGGTGGGTGGTGCCGCCCTTGCCGGGGGTCACGCCGCCAACCATCTTGGTGCCGTAGGCGATGGCTTGTTCGGAGTGGAAGGTACCCTGCGAGCCGGTGAAGCCCTGGCAGATGACTTTGGTGTCTTTATTGATCAGGACGCTCATTACTTACCCTCCGCGGCCTTGACGACTTGCTGGGCAGCGTCGGTCAGGCTGGTCGCCGCGATGATGTTCAGACCGCTTTCGGCCAGGACCTTGGCGCCGAGGTCGGCGTTGTTGCCTTCCAGACGAACGACAACCGGGATTTTCACGCCGACTTCTTTCACGGCGCCGATGATGCCTTCGGCAATCATGTCGCAGCGAACGATGCCGCCGAAGATGTTCACCAGAACGGCAGCGACGTTGCTGTCGGACAGGATGATCTTGAACGCTTCGGTCACGCGCTCTTTGGTGGCACCGCCGCCAACGTCGAGGAAGTTGGCCGGCTTGCCGCCGTGCAGGTTGACGATGTCCATGGTGCCCATGGCCAGGCCAGCGCCGTTGACCATGCAGCCGATGTTGCCTTCCAGCGCGACGTAGTTCAGTTCCCACTTCTGCGCATGGGCTTCACGAGCGTCGTCCTGGGACGGGTCGTGCATGGCGCGCAGCTTGGGCTGACGGTACATGGCGTTGGAGTCGATGTTGATCTTGGCGTCCAGGCAGTGCAGGTTGCCGTCTTTCTTGATCACCAGCGGGTTCACTTCCAGCAGCGCCAGGTCGTAGTCCTGGAACAGCTTGGCCAGGCCAACGAAGATGTGGGTGAACTGCTTGATCTGGTCGCCTTTCAGGCCCAGCTGGAAAGCCAGCTCGCGACCCTGGTAGGGCTGAGCGCCAACCAGCGGATCGATGGTGGCCTTGAGGATCTTCTCAGGGGTTTCGTGCGCCACTTTCTCGATGTCCACGCCACCTTCGGTGGAGGCCATGAAGACAATGCGACGGCTGGAACGGTCGACAACGGCGCCGAGGTACAGCTCCTTGTCGATGTCGGTGCAGGATTCCACCAGGATCTTGCTGACCGGCTGGCCATTGGCGTCAGTCTGGTAAGTCACCAGACGCTTGCCCAGCCAGTTGGCGGCGAACGCCTTGGCGTCCTCTTTGCTCTTGACCAGCTTCACACCGCCCGCTTTACCGCGGCCACCGGCGTGTACCTGGGCTTTAACGACCCACTCGGTACCACCGATTTTTTCACAGGCTTCTGCGGCCTCTTCGGGTGTGTCGACGGCGAAGCCCTTGGATACGGGCAGGCCGTACTCAGCGAACAGCTGCTTACCCTGATATTCGTGGAGATTCATGCTTGTCTACCGTTTTCGTCTTGGGTATTGCGCATTCGGCGCGGCGCTCGTGGCACCACGCCACCTGTGACCGAGTCCCCCTCGGGGGAGAAACGATCCGGCGGGTGGAAGGCAGCCCCTCGCAAAAGACTGCCGCCCTCCCCGCCGTGGTCCCGTTCCTTAGCGCTTCTTGCGGTTGGCGATGTGGATGGCGTGGCCATTCACTGCCAGGGCCGCTTCGTGCAGCGCTTCGGACAGAGTCGGGTGGGAGAAGACCATCATGCCCAGGTCTTCGGCACTGGTGCCGAATTCCATGCCGATCGCGCCTTGCTGAACCAGCTCGGCGGCGCTCGGGCCGATCACGTGGACGCCCAGTACGCGGTCGGTCTTGGCATCGGCGATGACCTTGACCAGACCGGTGGTGTCGTTGGCAGCCATGGCACGGCCGCTGGCGGCGAACGGGAAGGTGCCGACGTTGACTTCGACGCCTTCGCCTTTGAGCTGCTGCTCGGTCTTGCCGACCCATGCGATTTCCGGGTGGGTGTAGATCACCGACGGAATCAGGTCGTAGTTCATCTGAGCCTTGTGGCCAGCGATGCGCTCGGCAACCATCACGCCCTCTTCCGAGGCCTTGTGCGCCAGCATGGCGCCACGGACCACGTCACCGATGGCGTAGACGCCCGGAACGCTGGTCTTGCAGTGGTCGTCGACGAAGATGAAGCCGCGCTCGTCCAGGGTCACGCCGCTGTCGGCGGCCAGCAGGTCGGTGGTCACCGGGCGACGGCCCACGGCCACGATCAGCTTGTCGAAGGTTTCCTTCTGCTCGCCGTTAGCGTCGGTGAAGGTCACGGTGACTTGCTTCTTCTTCACGTCCGAACCGGTGACGCGAGCGCCCAGGCGGATGTTCAGACCTTGCTTGGTCAGGACCTTCAGGGCTTCCTTGGCGATCTGCTCGTCGGCAGCCGGGAGGAACTTGTCCAGGGCTTCCAGAACGGTGACTTCAGCGCCCAGGCGAGCCCAGACCGAACCCAGTTCCAGGCCGATGACGCCAGCGCCGATCACGCCCAGCTTCTTCGGTACGCTCTGGAATTCCAGGGCGCCGGTGGAGTCGACGATCACGTCTTCGGTCAGCGGGGCCGGCGGGATTTCAACCGGCTTGGAGCCCGAGGCGATGATGATGTTGTCGGCTTCCAGAACCTGGGTCTTGCCGTCCAGGCCGGTCACTTCGACCTGCTTGTTGGCCAGGACCTTGCCGTGGCCTTCGAAGGAGGTCACGCCATTGGCCTTGAACAGGGTGGCGATGCCGCCGGTCAGGTTCTTCACGATGTTGGCCTTGCGGGCAACCATCGCCGGAACGTCCATCTTCACGCCGCCGGTGGAGATACCGTGGATCTCGAAGCCTTCTTTGGCTTCCTTGTACTTCCAGGAGCTGTCCAGAAGGGCCTTGGACGGAATGCAGCCTACGTTCAGGCAGGTACCGCCGAGAGCGACCTTACCCTCTTTACCGATGTATTTCTCGATGCAAGCGGTCTTCAGGCCGAGCTGGGCGGCACGAATAGCGGCTACGTAGCCGCCAGGGCCGGCACCAATCACAACCACGTCGAATTTCTGGCTCATGTCTCAATCCTTATTCCGGTGAAGCGGACGGCCCCTCGCGGGGCCGTCGTGTAGTACGGGGCCGTCGTGTGAATTGACGTATCAGACGTCCAGCAGCAGGCGAGCCGGGTCTTCCAGCAGATCCTTCATGGTGACCAGGAAGCTTACCGCTTCCTTGCCATCGATCATGCGGTGATCGTAGGACAGCGCCAGGTACATCATCGGCAGGATGACCACCTGACCGTTAACGGCCATCGGGCGCTCCTGGATCTTGTGCATGCCGAGGATCGCGGTCTGCGGCGGGTTGACGATCGGAGTCGACAGCAGGGATCCAAATACGCCACCGTTGGAAATGGTGAAAGTACCACCGGTCATGTCTTCGATGGACAGCTTGCCGTCTTTGGCTTTCTTGCCGAAGGTGGCGATGCCGTTCTCGATCTCGGCCAGGCTCATGAACTCGGCGTTACGCAGAACCGGTACGACCAGACCGCGGTCGCTGGAAACTGCCACACCGATGTCCTGGTAGCCGTGGTAGACGATGTCGTTGCCGTCGATCGACGCGTTGACACCCGGGAAGCGCTTCAGGGCTTCTGTGGCGGCCTTGACGAAGAAGGACATGAAGCCCAGGCGTACGCCGTTGTGCTTCTTCTCGAACAGGTCCTTGTACTTGTTGCGCAGGTCCATGATCGGCTTCATGTTGACTTCGTTGAAGGTAGTCAGCATGGCCATGGAGGACTGGGCTTCGACCAGACGCTCGGCAACCTTGGCGCGCAGGCGGGTCATCGGAACGCGCTTCTCGACGCGGTCGCCAGCGGCGAACACCGGTGCAGCGGCAGCCGGAGCGGCAGCCTTGGCAACCGGAGCGGCAGCCGGGGCGTTCTTCTTGGCTTCAACGGCAGCAACGACGTCTTCCTTGGTGACGCGACCGCCTTTGCCGGTACCGGCCAGGCTGTTCGGGTCGATGCCGTTCTCTTCGGCCAGCTTGCGGGCGGCCGGCGAGAGGATGTTGTCGTCGCCAGCGGCAGCAGCGGCCGGTGCAGCGGCAGCCGGTGCGGCAGCCGGAGCCGAGGCAGCAGCCGGAGCGGCAGCGGCGGCACCGCCCTCGCTCAGCTTGCCCAGCAGCTCGTTGGAGAGAACGGTATCGCCTTCGTTCTTGACGATCTCGGCCAGGACGCCGTCGGCCTCGGCCAGCACTTCGATCACGACCTTGTCGGTCTCGATGTCAACGATCAGCTCGTCACGCTTGACGGCTTCACCGACCTTCTTGTGCCAGGTTGCAACGGTGCCGTCGGCAACCGATTCCGGGAAGGTTGGGGCTTTGATTTCGATAGCCATTATGTGTGTTTCCTTAAATTCGGTATCAACTGCGCGTTGGCGTTAAACGGTGAAGGCGTCCTGCAGCAGTTTTTCCTGCTGCTCGGCGTGCATCGAAGCGTAGCCGCAAGCCGGAGCTGCCGAGCCTTCGCGGCCCGCGTATTCCAGGTTGAGACCTTTCTTGTGCGCGGCGATGACACGACGCATATGGTGCTGCGAGCAGAACCAGGCACCCTGGTTCATCGGCTCTTCCTGGCACCAGACGATGTGCTTGAGGTTCTTGTACTGCGACAGCACCTCGGCCAGATCGTCTTCCGGGAACGGATACAGCTGTTCGAGGCGAACGATCGCGATGTTCTCGAGACCTTCGGCGCGACGCTTCTCCAGCAGGTCGTAGTACACCTTGCCGCTGCACAGCACGATGCGGTCGACTTTCTTCGGATCCAGGCTGTCGATCTCATTGATCACAGTCTGGAACGAACCGTCGGCCAGATCTTCCAGGGTCGAGATGGCCAGCTTGTGACGCAGCAGCGACTTCGGAGTCATCACGATCAGCGGTTTGCGCAGCGGACGGATCACCTGACGGCGCAGCATGTGGTAGACCTGGGCCGGGGTAGTCGGCACGCAGACCTGGATGTTCTGCTCGGCGCACAGCTGCAGGTAACGCTCCAGGCGCGCGGAGGAGTGCTCCGGACCCTGGCCCTCGTAACCGTGCGGCAGCAGCATGGTCAGACCACACAGACGTTGCCACTTGGTTTCGCCGCTGGTGATGAACTGGTCGATCACGACCTGTGCACCGTTGGCGAAGTCACCGAACTGGGCTTCCCAGGTCACCAGCGCGTTCGGCATGGTGGTGGCGTAGCCGTATTCGAATGCCAGTACTGCTTCTTCCGAGAGGTAGGAGTCGTACAGGCTGACGCGCGGCTGGCCTTCGAACAGGTTGGCCAGCGGGATGTAGACCGAGTCGTCCTTCTGGTTGTGCAGCGCCGCGTGGCGGTGCGAGAAGGTGCCGCGGCCGACGTCCTGACCGGTCATGCGCACCGGGTGACCTTCGAACAGCAGGGTGGCGTAGGCCAGGTTCTCGGCGAAGCCCCAGTTGATCGGCATGCCACCGGCAGCCATCTTCGCGCGGTCTTCGTAGATCTTCTGCACCTGACGCTGCATGACGAAGCCGTCCGGGGTTTCCAGCAGCTTGGCGGAGAGGTCCTGCAGGGTCTTCAGGTCGAAACGGGTGTCGTGACGCGCGGTCCAGGCATGGCCCACGTACGGACGCCAGTCGACGAAGAGCTCCTTGTTGGGCTCCTTCACCAGGCTCTTCACCACGTGCTGGCCGTTGTCGAGAGCGTCGCGGTATTCGTCGACCTTCTCCTGGGCCTGCTCGGTGGTCTGCACGCCGGCTGCGATCAGCGCGTCGGCATACAGGTCACGGGTGGTGCGCTGCTTGGCGATCTGCTGGTACATCAGCGGCTGGGTGCCGCTCGGCTCGTCAGCCTCGTTGTGGCCACGACGGCGGTAGCAGACCAGATCGATGACCACGTCACGCTTGAACTGCATGCGGTAGTCGACGGCCAGCTGGGTCACGAACAGGACCGCTTCCGGATCGTCGCCATTCACATGGAAGATCGGCGCCTGGATCATCTTGGCCACGTCGGTCGCGTACTCGGTGGAACGAGCATCGTCCTGGCGGCTGGTGGTGAAGCCCACCTGGTTGTTGATCACGATGTGGATGGTGCCGCCCGTCTTGTAAGCACGGGTCTGCGACATCTGGAAGGTCTCCATGACCACGCCCTGCCCCGCGAAGGCGGCATCACCGTGGATGGAGATCGGCACGACCTTGTCGCCGGTGCCGTCCTTGCGACGGTCCTGGCGGGCGCGTACCGAACCCTCGACCACCGGAGAAACGATTTCCAGGTGCGAGGGGTTGAACGCCAGGGCCAGGTGGACTTCGCCGCCGCTGGTCATGACGTTGGAGGAGAAGCCCTGGTGGTATTTCACGTCACCGGAGCCCATCTCGACCAGCTTCTTGCCTTCGAACTCGTCGAACAGCTCGCGCGGGTTCTTGCCCAGGGTGTTGACCAGGACGTTCAGACGGCCGCGGTGGGCCATGCCGATGACGATTTCCTTCACACCATAGGAGCCGGAACGCTGGATGATCTCGTCGACCATCGGGATCAGGCTCTCGCCGCCTTCCAGGCCGAAGCGCTTGGTGCCCGGGTACTTGGTGCCCAGGTACTTTTCCAGGCCTTCGGCAGCGGTCAGGCGCTCGAGCAGGTGGGAGCGGGCGTCGGCGGAGTACGTCGGACGGCCACGGACGCTTTCCAGGCGCTGGGCGAACCAGTGGCGCTGTTCGGAATCGACGATATGCATGAATTCGGCGCCGATGGTGCTGCAGTAGGTCTGCTTCAGCGCATCGAGGATTTCACGCAGGGTCGCTTCTTCCTTGCCGATGTAGAGCTCACCGGTCCGGAAAGTAGTGTCGAGGTCTGCAGCGGTGAGCCCGTAATGTTCCAGCGACAGGTCGGAGGGAGCGGTACGCACCCAGAGACCCAGCGGATCAAGCGATGCTGCCTGATGTCCACGCAGACGGTATGCCAGGATCAGGCGCAGGACTTCAACCTGCTTTTTCTCGTGCTCGGTGCTTACGCTGCCAGCGGAAACAGGCGCGGCACGGCGCTGGTTCTTGGCCAGGAGTACGAAATGATCACGGATAGAGGAATGCGAAACGTCGGGGGCAGGATTGCCGTCGGCAGGAAGCTTCTGGAAGTACGTGCGCCACTCTTCTGGCACAGCGTTCGGGTCGTGCAGGTAGAGCTCGTAGAGCTCTTCGACGTAGGCAGCGTTTCCACCGGATAGATGGGCACTGTTCCACATCCGCTGCATTACGCTTTCGTGCATGCTTGGTCACCCTCGGTAAGGGGACTCCACCTGTGGAACCTCTGGCGCGAAGTCAAACACAGCGACTTCAAGCCACCGATTCCCGCAGATAGTCCGGGTACCAGCCCGGATGCCCCTGCTGGTCATATATACGTTTTCAAAACAGGACCCCCGCTTTGTGGGCTTGGGTCCTAAGGACTGTACCGCCGGACAATGTTCCGGCGGCACAGGTGTCGCTCTTTCATGATCTGTGGGCGCAAGGCCCGCAGATCAAGTGCCGCTCTGCAGCAGCATGTTACGGATGTGGCCGATTGCCTTGGTGGGGTTCAGACCCTTCGGGCAAACGTTCACGCAGTTCATGATCCCGCGGCAGCGGAAGACGCTGAACGGGTCATCCAGGCTCGCCAGGCGCGCCTGAGTTTCGGTGTCACGGCTGTCGGCCAGGAAGCGATAGGCCTGCAGCAGCGCGGCGGGACCCAGGAACTTGTCGGGGTTCCACCAGAACGACGGGCAGGAGGTCGAGCAGCAGGCGCACAGGATGCACTCGTACAGACCGTCCAGCTTCTCGCGCTCTTCCGGGCTTTGCAGACGCTCGATGGCCGGAGCTGCATACTTGTTCTGCAGGAACGGCTTCACGCTCTCGTACTGCTTGTAGAAGATGCGCATGTCGACGACCAGGTCACGGATGACCGGCAGGCCCGGCAGCGGACGCAGGACCAGCTTGCCGCCCTTCAGGCCAGCGGCCGACAGGGGGGTGATGCAGGCCAGGCCGTTCTTGCCGTTGATGTTCATGCCGTCGGAGCCGCAAACGCCCTCACGGCAGGAACGACGGTAGGAGAAGCCCTCGTCCTGTTCCTTGATCAGTGCCAGCACGTCCAGGACCATGATGTCCTTGCCGTCGGTATCGACCTGGAAGTCCTGCATGTAGGGTGCAGCGTCCTTCTCAGGGTTGTAGCGGTAAACACTCACTTGCAACATGGCGGGCACCCTTAGTAAGTACGAACCTTGGGTTCGAATGCCGGAACAGTTTTCGGCGCGAAGTTGACGGCACGCTTGGCTACACGCTTCTCACCCGGGAAGTACAGGGTGTGGCACAGCCAGTTCTCGTCATCGCGCTCCTCGAAGTCTTCGCGGGCATGCGCGCCGCGGGACTCTTTGCGGGCTTCTGCCGCAATCGCAGTGGCTTCGGCCACTTCGAGGAGGTTCTGCAGTTCCAGCGCTTCGATACGCGCCGTGTTGAATGCCTGGCTCTTGTCGTTGATCTTGACGGTGGCGATACGCTCACGCAGATCAGCCAGCTGAGCGATACCTTTCTGCATGTACTCGCCGGTACGGAACACACCGAAGTAGTTCTGCATGCAGGATTGCAGCTCGCGCTTGAGCGGAGCGACTTCTTCGCCGCTGGTGCGCTCGTTCACGCCGTTCAGGCGCTTGAAAGCGGATTCCAGGTCGGACTCGGAAGCCTGGCGGTGCTCGATACCATCCTTGAGCGCCTTCTCCAGGTGCAGGCCGGTGGCACGACCGAACACAACCAGGTCGAGCAGCGAGTTGCCGCCCAGACGGTTGGCGCCGTGTACCGATACGCAAGCCACTTCGCCTACGGCGAACAGGCCTTCGATGATCTGCTCGTTGCCGTTGGCATCGGTAGTCAGGGCCTGGCCATGGATGTTGGTGGCAACGCCGCCCATCATGTAGTGGCAGGTCGGGATGACCGGGATCGGAGCGACAACCGGGTCGACGTGGGCGAAGGTCTTGGACAGTTCGCAGATGCCGGGCAGGCGGCTGTGCAGAACTTCTTCGCCGAGGTGGTCGAGCTTCAGCAGTACGTGGTCCTTGTTCGGGCCCACGCCGTTGCCGGCGATCACTTCTTTCACCATGGAGCGGGCAACCACGTCGCGGCCGGCCAGGTCTTTCGCGTTCGGAGCATAACGCTCCATGAAACGCTCGCCATGGGCGTTGATCAGGTAGCCGCCTTCACCGCGGCAGCCTTCGGTGACCAGTACACCAGCGCCGGCGATGCCGGTCGGGTGGAACTGCCACATCTCGATGTCCTGCACCGGCACGCCAGCACGAAGGGCCATACCGATGCCGTCACCGGTGTTGATCAGGGCGTTGGTGGTGGAGGCGTAGATACGGCCGGCACCGCCAGTGGCCAGGACCACGGCTTTGGAGCGGATATAAACGGTGTCGCCGGTTTCGATGTCGATGGCGATGACGCCAACCACATGACCGTCCTGGTTCTTCACCAGGTCAACCGCGTACCACTCATTAAGGAAGGAAGTACCGTTCTTCAGGTTGGCCTGATAGAGGGTATGCAGCAGCGCGTGACCGGTACGGTCAGCCGCGGCGCAGGTACGGGCAGCCTGGCCACCCTTGCCGAAGTCCTTGGACTGGCCACCGAACGGACGCTGGTAGATGCGGCCCTGCTCGGTACGGGAGAACGGCAGGCCCATGTGTTCCAGCTCGAACACGGCTTCCGGGCCGACGGAGCACATGTATTCGATGGCGTCCTGGTCACCGATGTAGTCGGAGCCCTTGACGGTGTCGTACATGTGCCAGCGCCAATCGTCGTTCGGGTCGGCCGAAGCGATGGCGCAGGTGATGCCGCCCTGGGCGGATACGGTGTGCGAACGGGTCGGGAAGACCTTGGTCACCACGGCAGTCTTGTGACCACCCTGGGCCAGTTGCAGCGCAGCGCGCATGCCGGCGCCGCCGCCACCAACGATGATGGCGTCGAAAGAAAGAGTACGAATGCTAGCCATGGATCAGTTACCCCAGAGAATCTGCACACCCCAGACGAAGAATGCGAACATGGCCATGCCGCATACCGCCTGGACGAGGAAACGCACGACGGTCGCGGACTTGCCCAGCGCCATCGGAGTCAGGTAGTCGGTAGTGATGGTCCACATACCAACCCATGCGTGCACGCTCAGGGAAACCAGCGTCAACAGGCTGAAGATCTTCATCAGGCTGTGGGAGAACAGACCATGCCACTCGGCGTAGGTGATACCCGGGTGAGCGATCAGGAAGCCCAGCAGGAAGAGAACATAAGCCGCGAGAACGACCGCGGAGACGCGCTGGACCATCCAGTCGTAGAGACCCGAACGCGACAAGTTAGTGACGTTAGTTACCATACCCATACCCCCGCCAGAACGATCAGCACCACTGCGACAGCGATGACGATTTTCGAACCACGCTTACCGCCTTCCAGTGTTTCGCCAATACCTGCATCCATGATGAGGTGACGAATACCGGCTACCAGGTGGTACAGCAGCGCAGACAGCAGGCCCCAAATCACAAGCTTGACCAACGGATGGGTCAGACACGCCTTCACCTGCTCGAAGCTTTCTTCCGAAGCGAGGGAACGATCCAGTGCAAACAGCAGCACTGCGATACCCACGAACAGAATGACGCCAGAGATGCGGTGGAGAATCGACGTGTAAGCAGTGATAGGGAGTTGGATGGTCCTTAGGTCTAGGTTTACGGGTCGTTTGCTATTCACGGCTTTTTTCACACTGAGAGCCCTTCTATGGATCAGGGCTAGTTGTCGGGAGGTGCACTTGTCAGGTACCCATCACCTTCGGGAGTGACAACCACCAATCAAGCTAGGCCGGACGGCCCTTGGCGGCTGGTCGCCGAGTATAGACAGTTAGGCCCCTAATGACAACGGAAAGACCTCCACCTAAGGACTAATTGCCGCACCCCCATAAAAGGCGTAAACAGGCAAATTTTTCCGGCAAAACAGGGGCTTGGAGGAGCCAAACTTCTCCGATTGTGCAAATTGACATTCGGATTTATCTCTCTATAGTGGTGCGGGCCCTGCGTGGGGGGTCGTACAGATGATTTCAAGCATAAATAGGAGGCCATCATGGCTGACAAAAAAGCGCAGTTGATCATCGAGGGCGCTGCCCCCGTCGAACTGCCTGTCCTCTCCGGCACGCTGGGTCCCGATGTTGTCGACGTGCGGGGCCTGACCTCCACGGGTCACTTCACTTTCGACCCCGGCTTCATGTCCACCGCCTCCTGCGAGTCGAAGATCACCTACATCGATGGTGATAAAGGTGTACTGCTGCATCGCGGCTACCCGATCGAACAGCTCGCCGAGAAGTCCGACTACCTGGAAACCTGCTACCTGCTGCTCAACGGCGAACTGCCCACTGCCGAGCAGAAAGAGAAGTTCGTCGGCACCATCAAGAACCACACCATGGTTCACGAGCAGCTGAAGACCTTCTTCAACGGTTTCCGCCGTGATGCGCACCCGATGGCCGTGATGTGCGGCGTGATCGGTGCCCTCTCCGCCTTCTATCACGACTCCCTGGACATCAATAATCCGAAGCACCGGGAAGTCTCGGCGCATCGTCTGATCGCCAAGATGCCGACCATCGCTGCCATGGTGTACAAGTACTCCAAGGGCGAGCCGATGATGTACCCGCGCAACGACCTGAACTATGCAGAAAACTTCCTGCATATGATGTTCAACACCCCTTGCGAGACCAAGCCGATCAGCCCTGTGCTGGCCAAGGCCATGGACCGCATCTTCATCCTGCACGCCGACCACGAGCAGAACGCCTCCACCTCCACCGTGCGCCTGGCGGGCTCCTCGGGTGCCAACCCGTTCGCCTGTATCGCCTCGGGCATCGCGGCCCTGTGGGGGCCGGCCCACGGCGGTGCGAACGAAGCCGTTCTGCGCATGCTGGACGAGATCGGTGACGTATCGAACATCGAGAAGTTCGTGGCCAAGGCCAAGGACAAGAACGATCCGTTCAAGCTGATGGGCTTCGGCCACCGCGTCTACAAGAACTTCGACCCGCGCGCCAAGGTCATGAAACAGACCTGCGACGAGGTTCTCCAGGAGCTGGGCATCAACGACCCGCAGCTGGAACTGGCCATGAAGCTGGAAGAAATCGCCCGCCACGACCCCTACTTCGTGGAGCGCAACCTCTACCCGAACGTGGACTTCTACTCCGGCATCATCCTGAAGGCCATCGGCATCCCGACCAGCATGTTCACCGTGATCTTCGCCCTGGCACGTACCGTGGGCTGGATTTCGCACTGGCAGGAAATGCTCTCCGGCCCGTACAAGATTGGCCGTCCGCGCCAGCTGTACACCGGCGCCACCCAGCGCGATTTCGTGGACCTCAAGGCCCGCTAAGCGCTACGGCGTAAAAGAAAGGCCGCCTTCGGGCGGCCTTTTTATTGCCACGGCTTTTCTGTAGGAGCGAGCTTGCTCGCGAACCCCTTGACGCCATTACGGCTGGAAATCCCATTCGCGAGCAAGCTCGCTCCTACGAAGAGCCTGCCGGCAAACGATTGCAGGATCACGCCATGTACGTTGCCACGGTCATGGCCCCTTTCTTACAGGAACGAAAAAGCCGCCCGAAGGCGGCTTTTTCACGAAAGGGAACGACAGCGCCGATTACTTCTCGGCAGCGCTGCGCAGGCCCTTCAGGGTGTTCATCGGTGCATCCACCACGAAGCTGTTGGCCAGCCAGGACGGAATGCTGCCACCCGGCTCGGTCTGCACCTGGTAGGTCACTTCGGTCACGCCCGCGCCCTTGGGCACCAGCTTCCACTCGCCGATCAGTTTCGGCACGCGGATTTCACCCTTCTCTTCCGGAATGTAGCTCGGCTCGGCCTTCAGATGACGGATCAGGCCGCCGTCGGCGGTCTTCTCGGTGGTCACGTGGATCACCACGTCACGACCGGTCACCGGCCAGGGCATGTCGATCTTCGAGTAGGTCCAGGAATTGTCGCCCTCGGTCTTCAGCAGACGCATCTCGGCGCAGGCGTGAATCCACTTGCAGGATCCGGCCACGTCTTCCTGCAGGGCGTTGATCTTGGCCACATCGGCCTTGATGTCGACGACGCCACGGTAGGCCTTGTACTTGGAACCTGCGACCGGGCTGAGGAAGACTTTCACACCGTCGTCTTCCTTCTCCAGCTTCCAGTCTTCCGCCAGGGCAGTACCGGCAAAGCCCATCACGGCAGTGGCCAGCAGGGTCATACGCAATACACCACGCATCGTCTTACCTCTCTTTATTCTTGATCTTGTGGGGGCAACAAATGCTGTCGCCCCGTCGCAATCCGCGGTCTTGAGCGGGTTGGGGCGTCAGTATGGACCGCGAAAACGTGACTTCCAAGTCACATCAGGCGGCGGTGATACGCTCCCACTCGGTGAGAATCTGCAAAGCCTGTTCGTTGCTGCTGCCGCAGGCATCGGCGTCCGCATCGAAGGCCGCACAAACCTTTGGACGCCGCGAGTCGCCGAATAGTTTGCACAGATTGCGCTCATCCAACTGTACGCAGCGCACACCCGCGGGCTTGCCGTCAGGCATGCCGGGGATGGGCGAGGAAATCGACGGCGCTATGCAGCAGGCGCCACAGCCGATACGGCATTGCATGGTTGATGGACTCTCGACTCAGGGATCACGGGTTGGAGCGCAGCAGTCCCTGCTCGCGCAGTGCCGCCACCAGATGCTCGCCCTCGGCGGAGCCTGCGCGGTAGAAAACCGCCGGCTCGCCAATCGGCGTGGGGACGTCAACTGTCCCGCCGGCAGCCACCTCAAAGGTGCTGCCGCTCCACAGGTGCACCCAGCGCCCCTCGGGCAATGCCACGTTCAGGCGCTGCACGCCGGGCTCCAGTACCGGTGCCAGCAGAAATTGGTCGCCGAGCATATAGCTCGTCGGCGTTTCCGCCAAGCTGGCCGGATCAGCGGGGAACTCCAGCCACAGCGGGCGCACCAGCGGCCAACCGTGCTGGGCCGCCTCGTCCATCAGGCGCTGACGGTACGGCGCCAGCTCGCGGAATACACTGGCGAAGCGCTGCAACTGCGCCACCGTGGCCGACGTGCTGTAGGCCTGCACGTTGTCGTCCGGACGGTTGCCCTCGTGGGTGCGCAGCAGACTGGTGAAGGCGGAAAACTCCATCCAGCGCAGCAGCAGTTCCTCGCTGCGGTGGTAGTTCCTGATCGGGCTGCTGATGGTGGTGTAGCCGCCGGTATCGCTGTGGTTCAGGCTGAACCCGGAAACACCCCCGGAGAGCAACCCCAACAGCGCGCTGTGCAGGCCGTCGTCGGCGTCCCAGGTCACCAACTGGTCGCCCAGCCACAGGCTGGTGGTCAGGCCGGGGCTGCGGCTGTAGGCGGAACGCATGAAGAACAGCAGGTCGCCTGGCCCCTCCTCGTCCACCAGTTGCCGGTTGAGCTTCGCCCACAACTCCGGATAGCGGTTGTGCAACGCCGCCGCCGGCTCACCGGACGCCAGCTTCGCGTCATAGGGCAAGGCCTCGCCGAAGTCCGCCATCCAGCCGGAGAAGCCGGCGCCGAGCATTTCCTCGCGCATCACTCCACGCAGCCATTCAGCGGCCTGAGGACTGGTCAGGTCGACCAAGCCGGCGCTGAAGCTGGTGTTCTGCAACAGAAGAGGCTGCCCCTGGGCGTCCACCGTCAGGTAGCCGTGCTCCAGCGCTTCCCGGTAGAGATTGCGGGTCGTCCCACCCTTCTCCGCCGTGTCCACCAGGAATGGGTTCACGTAGGCCAGGCTGCGAATACCCTTGGCGCGCAGCTCGGCATTGAACGCCGACCAGCCCGGATAGCGCTCACCATCGAGCACCCAGTTCCACCACAGTTGCTTGCCGAAACTGGTGCTGCGCTGGCCAACCCAATCCTGCACCCAGACGCCGGCCAGCGGCACCTTCGCCTGCTCCAGCTGCTGGACGATGCCACGCACACGCTCGGTGCCGCCCTGCAGGCCGAGGATCGCCCCCTGCTGCGTCCAGGCCGGCAACGGCGGCATGCGCCCGACTACCGAGGTGTGTGCTTCGATCAATGCCTTGGGACTGCTGCCTTTATAGAAGTGCGCCTTGAGTTTGCCGGCGTGCACTTCCAGCGCCACGCGCTGATCGTCACGCAGGTCGAAGACCTGGTACTCCGACGCCTCGCTGAAGAAGCCGTGCAGGCACGAGGTGAGGTAGAAAGGTACCGGCGCGTAGGTGGTCCACCAATCACCGCCGGCGCGGTTGGTCAGGTCGGCGGCCAGGGTGATGGGCTGCAGGCCCCGCCCCACGCCCTGTTCCTGCACCAGGATCGGCAACCGGCGCCCGCTCAGGTTGAAGCGGGTGAACTGCTCGCCGAAGCCGTGAAACTGCTCGTCGGACTCCCGCGCCCAAGCCAGATAGAGACGGTTCAGCGCCGGGTCATCCAGGCTCACATCCATCAGCACACCGCGCTCGCCATCGGCACGCAGTGCAACGCTGTAAGGCACCTGCCGACCATCGTCGCAACCCAGTTTCCCCGAGATCAGCAGCTCATCCGTCCCGCCCCGAACGGCATCCAGCTGTTGCTGGCGACACAGCAAACCACGGTGTTCGTGGACGAACATTGCGCCACGATGCTCCTCGGCCTCGACACGTCCGAGGCCGGCGGCGAGGAACCCGCCACGGGTCTGCCACAGCGTCTGCGCGGGGTGCTCGCCCGCTAGCAAGGCGAAGGATGCGCCGTCCCATTCCAGGCGATAGCCACCCAGCTTCCAGCTCTGCCCGGCCGCCATGGCCGGCGCCACCGTCAGCTGCGCCCAGACCGGCCGCTGCTGCCACCACTGCCAGCCCTTCCAGCCACCAACCCCCAGCATTCCCAGCGCCAGCAGAACTGCGCTTGCCCGCAACAAGACTCTGATCACTACCCCGCCCCTTGGCTTTCGCGCGGCGCTCCACTAGGCTCTGGCGCAGTCCCCCACTGGAGCCGCTGCCATGCCGGTCTGGCTGCAAACCGCGTTTCTTCTGTCGCTCTCCAACCTGTTCATGACCTTCGCCTGGTACGGCCACCTGAAAACCCTGAACAGCAAGCCGTGGATCATCGCGGCGCTGGTCAGCTGGGGCATCGCACTGTTCGAGTACTTGCTGCAGGTGCCGGCCAACCGCATCGGTTACACGGTGATGTCGGTGGGGCAACTGAAGATCATGCAGGAGGTCATCACGCTGGCGGTCTTCGTGCCGTTCAGCGTGTACTTCATGCAGCAGCCACTGAAGCTCGACTACTTGTGGGCCGGCTTGTGCCTGCTGGGCGCGGTGTACTTTATCTTCCGCGCCTGAGGCGAGCAGGAGCGGCGCACGACGATCTCTGCGACCGATGGCGCCACCTGCGGGGAATAGAGCGGGTCAGGACTCGGGCGAGTCCTGCAGGCGGGTGATCAGGCTGGAGGTGTCCCAGCGCCCGCCACCGGCGGCCTGCACCTCGGCGTAGAACTGGTCGACCAGCGCCGTGACCGGCAGTTGCGCGCCGTTGCGGCGAGCCTCGTCGAGGACGATCCCCAGGTCCTTGCGCATCCAGTCCACCGCGAAGCCGAAATCGAAGCGCCCTTCCAGCATGCTCTGATGACGGTTCTCCAATTGCCAGGATTGCGCCGCGCCCTTGCTGATCACTTCCATGGCCGCCATGCCGTCGAGGCCGGCGCTCTGGGCGAAGTGCAGCGCCTCGGACAGCCCTTGCAGCAAGCCGCCCACGCAGATCTGGTTGACCATCTTGGTCAGTTGGCCGCTGCCCACCGGGCCCATGCGCCGCACCATGCGCGCGTAGGTGGCAATCACCGGTTCGGCGCGAGCATAGAGGTCCGCATCGCCACCGACCATCACCGTCAACGCGCCGTTCTCGGCACCGGCCTGGCCGCCGGACACCGGTGCATCGAGGAAGCCCAGCTCACGCTCGGCTGCCGCCACCGCCAGCTCACGGGCGACTTCGGCCGAGGCGGTGGTGTGGTCCACCAGCACCGAACCGGGCTGCATGCCGGCCAATGCGCCCTCCTCGCCCAACACCACGCTGCGCAGGTCATCATCGTTACCCACGCAGCACATCACGAAGTCGGCCCATTGCGCGGCTTCGCGCGGAGTATCCGCCGAGCGGCCGCCGAACTGCCTGGCCCACTGCGCCGCACGGCTTGCGGTGCGGTTGAAGACACACACCTCATGTCCTTCGCGCGCCAGGTGCCCGGCCATGGGGTAACCCATAACGCCCAGGCCGATGAATGCCACTTTCGCCATCGCAGTCCCCTTGTCCGATCAAGTCGCTCAGCCTAGCACAGCGGTTTGCCGGTCCCGCAAACGCCTTCCATACTCGATTCGAACCCAACTTTCGAACCCAACCACGAGCACCGACTATGCCCCACTGGCTGGTGATCGACCTGGAAGCCACCACCGAGGAAGGCGGCTGGCCGGTCGAGGAAATGGAGATCATCGAGATCGGCGCGAGCCTGGTGGCCGAGGCCGACGGTCGCGAGCTCGACCATTTCCAGCGTTTCGTCCGCCCGCAGCGGCGTCCGCTGCTCACGGCCTTTTGCCGCGAACTCACCCACATTACCCAGGCCAACGTCGATGCCGCCGCGCCCCTGCATGAGGTCTGGCCGCAGTTCGAGCGCTGGCTCGCCCAGCACAGGCCACGCCTGGCCGGGTGGACCAGCTGGGGTGACTACGACCGCCATCAGCTGGAGCTGGAATGGCGCCGCCAACACCTGGACAGCCACCTTTCCCGCGTTCCCCACGTCAACCTCAAGCAGCGCTTCGCCCAGGCCCGCCAGCTCAAGCGCCCGGTAGGGCTGAACGCCGCCTTGCACCTGGCCGGCCTGCACTTCCAGGGGCAACCGCACCGCGCCCTGGAAGACGCCCGCAACACCGCCCGCCTGCTGCCGCTGACCCTGCCCGTCGCCGGCTGAAAGCGCCCCGCAATCGCTGACTGCACGGTCGCCTGCGCCGCTCTAGTGACGGGGCCTGCGGCCTTGGGCATACTGGCGGGCCCTTTTTCACCCCTCTAGCAGGAGAAGCCCATGTTCAAGGTCAACGAGTACTTCGACGGCACCGTCAAATCCATCGCCTTCGACATGACCGCAGGCCCCGCCACCATCGGCGTGATGGCTCCCGGCGAATACGAATTCGGCACCAGCCAGCTGGAGGTGATGCACGTCGTCGCCGGCGCGCTGACCGTCAAGCTGCCGGGCAGCGACAACTGGGAAACCTTCGAAGGCGGCAGCAACTTCACCGTGCCGGCCAACAGCAAGTTCCAGCTGAAAGTCGCCCAGGACACCGCCTACCTCTGCGAATACCGCTGAGTTCGGCGCGTCATGAAAAACCGGCCCTGGTGGCCGGTTTTTTATTGCCCGCGCTACAGCCAAGCCAGACCTGTAGGAGCGAGCTTGCTCGCGAACCACTTCCCGGCGGCTCCGGCGCTGGGCTGTTCGCGAGCAAGGACCGGGCGTCCCCCTCGGTTCTACGAAAAGCAGTCACGCAGTCCGGCATCCAGCTGATCCCGCAACCACGCATCCTTCTCCGCGATGAACACCAGCCGCGAACCCTGCGCCGCCTCGGTCAGCGTCGCCGGGCGTAACTGGTAGCGCCCGCCCACATATTGCAGCCACGCCGCCTCGTCCTGCCCCGTCAGGCGTATCAGCCCCTTGAGGCGCAGCAACCCGCGCGGCAACGTCTCCAGCCAGTGCTTCAGCCGCACGCCGTCGAAGTGTTCATCACCCTGCCAGCTCCAGCTGTGGAACAGCTCGCCATGGTCGACACCTTCCTGCCCATGCGGCCGCAGCTTGCGCGACGGCTCGCCCAGCAGCAGCTCATCGGGAATCTGCGCCTGGATGGTTTCCAGCACTCGTGCTCCGCGCCCGAAGCGCTCGCGCTGACTCGCGCGCTCGTCGGTATCCAGCAGGTCGCACTTGTTCAACAGCAGCAGGTCGGCCGCTGCTGCCTGCATGCGCTCCAGCCGTGCGTACTCGCCTTCCAGCGGTTCACGACGGGCAGCGTCGACCACCGTCAGCACCGCATCCAGGTGCAGGCGCCTGCGCAGCTTCGGGTAGCCCAGCGTCTGCACGATGCGTTGCGGGTCGGAAACCCCGCTGCACTCGATCACCACCTGTTCCAGCGGCGGGTGCATATTCGCCAGCCGCTCCAGCTGCGCCAGCAGGTCGTCCTGCACCGAGCAGCAAATGCAGCCATTCTCCAGGCTGTACACGGCCTCGGTCTGCTCGGCGATCATCCCGGCGTCGATGTTCAGCTCGCCGAAATCATTGACGATCACCGCCAGCCGCCGACCCTCGCAGCGCTCCAGCAGGTTGCGCAGCAGCGTGGTCTTGCCCGCGCCGAGGAAGCCGGCGACCACCGTCACCGGGATGCTCGCGGCGTTCATGCGTTGACCCCGTCGATGCGTGGTGGCTCGCCCTGCCACACCGCCGCCAGGGCGGTGTCGCTGAACTGGCCCAGACGGTCGTACACCGGGCGGCCCTCGACGAAGGTCAGTTGTACTTCGGTGCGATGGATGTAGTTGCGCGCCGGCTGCTCGAAGAGGTTGCGGTCGAGCACGATGAAGTCCGCCGACTTGCCCGCCTCCAGGCTGCCGGTGAGCTGTTCCAGGCCCATGGCATAGGCGCCATTGAGCGTCGCTACGCGAATCGCCTGTTCCAGGCTGATCGGCTCGCCGAAGCATGCCGGGTCGTCGTTCCACGGATTCTGCCGGGTGACCAGGGTTTCCAGCGCCAGCCAGGGGTCGATGGACGCCACCGGCCAGTCGGTGCCGAACACCGCGATACCGCCGGCCGCCAGCACGCCCTTGAAGTCGTAGATGCGCTTCAGGCGATCAGGGCCATAGCCGGAACGCGCGCCGCTGGCGAAGGGCGTCGGGTACCAGGCCGCCGGGGAGAACTCGGCGATCACTTCCAGTTCGCGGAAGCGCTTGAGGTTGCCCGGATGCAGGATGGTGCTGTGCGCGCACTGGTGGCGCACGCCGCTGAAACCATTGCGCCGACGCGCTTCGGCCACTGCGTCGAGGAACACGTCGGACGCCGCATCGCCGGTGCAGTGGGCGATGACGCGGATACCGCGGCGATCCATGTCCACCACCATGTCGGTGATGTGCTCCGGCGTCAGGTTGAGCTTGCCGCGCCAGGCGTCCTCGCCCGGCCAGGGCGTAATAAGGAAGGAAGAGCGCGGCTCGACGGTACCGTCGAAGTGAAATTTCACCGCATTCGCCGACAGGCGTGCGCTGCGGTAGTAGTGGCGCTCGCCACTGAGCAGCTCCCAGCGACGGCGCACCGGGAAGATATCGTCCTGCCAGCTGATCGCGGCCTCGACCCGCAGGGTCAGTTGCCCGGCATCGTCGAGGTACTTGAGGGCATCCAGACGGTTCTCGCAGACGTGCAGGTACTTGGCCGCGGTGACCCCACGCGAACTCTGGAAATGCACACCCTCGCGGTAGGACTGGCGCAATACCTTGGCCGGCGTCGGCGGCATGGCGGCATGGATCAGTGCGTAGGCACCGTCGATCAGCAGGCCGTTGGGCTCGCCGGTCAGCTCATCGCGCTCCAGGTAGCCATTGCGCGGGTCAGCGGTGCTGGCATCGATGCCGGCCAGTTCCAGCGCGCGGGAGTTGACCATCATGGTCCCCCACATGCGGTCCAGCAGCGCAACCGGACGGTCCGGCATCACCGAGTCGAGCCACTCGCGGCCCGGCTTCAGCCCGGCTTCGCGGAAGGTGTAGCGCACCCAGTACTGGCCGTAGACCCAGCCATCGCCGGGATGGCTGTCGGCGTAGTCACGGATGGCTTTCGCCAGTTGCTCCGGAGTCGGGTCCTCGATGCCGACGTCGAGATCGTCGGCATAGCGTGGATTGAGCGCCAGGTCCGGATGGGTGTGCATGTCGTGCAGGCCGGGCATGCAGAACGCGCCTTCGAGATCGCGCACCAGGGTGTCCGCGCCGACCAGGTGCTCCATGTCCTCGCGGCGGCCCACTGCCAGCAGCCGGCCATCGCGAATGGCCACGGCTTCGGCCCAGGGCTGGGCGGGGTCCAGGGTATAGAAGCGGCCGTTGTGCAGCAGCAGTTCGGCAAAGCGATCAGTGGGGGAGTTGGAGGAGCGGAAGCGGTCCGGAGCGGTCATGGGAAGCCCTTGTTGTTCTTGTCCGTGGGGGCAGTATAGGGCTCGACTTTCAACCATTGACTAGCACAAGATGACAACTCGCTAGCATCAAACGACAGGTTGACCGCGCGAATGCCCACCGCTTCCTTCGACATCGATTACGCCGCGCGCCAGCTGTTCCGCCATTTCCTCGACGAATGGCGCGCTCGCCCCGCCCTGCCGCCCGTGACTCCCCTGCTCGGCGGCCTGGGCCTGCCGGCCGGTGGCGAAGCGGCGGCCGCGGAAATGAACTTCGCCCGCTACTACCGCCTGCTGCATCAGGCCGCCGGCCTGCTCGGTTCGAGCGATTTCTTCCTGCGCCTGGGCCAGCGCTACAACCTCTTCGATCTCGGGGTGATCGGCTATGCGCTGATCAGCGCGGCGAACCTGCGGCGCTCCTGGGATATCTCCCTCGGCCAGCCGTCGAGCCTGATGCCACATCCGATCCACACCCACCGCGAAGAAATCGGCGAGCACATCCGCCTGACGCTGCAGCTCCCGCCTTTCGGCGAGGTGGAACGCATTGCACTCTGCGAGGAATGGCTGAGCAGCACCTGGCGCTGGCTCTGTCAGCGCCTGCCGGACCTGGAAAACTGCGCCGGCATGCAATTGCACCTGCCCTATCCGCCGCCGGCCCATGCCGCCGTGTATGGCGAGCTCTTCCCCGGCCCCTGCCATTTCAATGCCGAGCAGGCCGAGTTGTGGATGCCGAAGGAATTTCACGACCGCCCCTTCTCCACCGCCAACCCCTCGGTGAGTCGGCTGTGCCAGGCGCAGGGCGCGGCAACGCTGGCCAGCTTCGAGCGCGGCCCGGCGCTACCGGACGATGTGCGCTACTACCTGCTGCAGAATGCGCGCATCCCGCTGCCGGACCTGGAGCAGACCGCCGCCTGGCTGCGCCTGCCACCGCATACGCTGCAACGCCGGCTGCGCGAGCACGGGCTGACCTTCAAGGGCATCGTTCTGGAAGTGCGGATGGCGCTGGCCCAGCGTTATCTGCTGGCCAGCCGGATGGCCCTGCAGGAGATTGCCTTCCTGCTCGGCTACGAGCACGTCACCAGCTTCCACCGGGCATTCCAGCGGTTTACCGGGACGACGCCGGAGCGGTTCCGCGCCGCGGGTGGGATCGCGCAGGAATGAAGCGATCGCGGACAAAGTCCGCTCCTGCGAGACACCTCTGCGCTTGGGCCATCCCTCACCCTAGCCCTCTCCCAAGGGGAGAGGGGACCGTTCGGTGCAGGATGAAACGTCGGCAACAGTCGGCACGGACTGCTCCCTCTCCCCCGGGAGAGGGCTGGGGTGAGGGGAAAGCATCGGCACGGGCTTCCCGAGAAAGACAGTTGCTCCTACGCCAGTGTTGCCATTTCGCGTAGGAGCGGACTCCGCCCGCGATTGTCTCGACGGCGCGCCTAACCTTCCTTCTCGCAATTGATCATCCACGGCACCCCGAAGCGATCTTCCACGGCGCCGAACAGCTCGGCCCAGAAGGTCTGCTCCAGCGGCATGGTGACCTTGCCGCCCTTGCCAAGGGCATCGAAGAGACGCCGCGCCTCGGCCTTGCTGTCGACATTGAGGGTGATCGACACGCCCTTCACCCCGTCGTACTGACCGCACTGGGGCGAAGCATCCGAACCCATCAGCACATGGCCGTCTACCTCCAGGCGAACATGGATGACACGGTTTTTCAGCGCCTCGGGCATGTCCTCGCAGCCCGGCGCATCGGAGAAGCGCATCAGCGCCGGCAGCTCGGCGCGCAGCACCTCGGCGTAATAACGGAAGGCTTCCTCGCAGTTGCCATCAAAGACCAGGTAAGCATTCATCAACATGGCGGTGTCCTCCAGATTCAGGATTTGCTGGCGATTTCGGCACGCAGGCGTTCTTCCTGCTCGCGCAGTTCCGGGGTGAATTCGGCGCCGAAATCCTCGGCCTCGAAGATTTGCCGGATCTCGATCTCGGACTCGCCGTCGAACGGGTTGGGCGAACGCCTGACCCAATCGATGCACTCCTGCAACGACGCGGTCTGCATGATCCAGAAGCCGGCGATCAGCTCCTTGGTTTCGGCGAACGGGCCGTCGATCACCTGCCGCGATGCGCCATCGAAGCGCACCCGCGCGCCCTTCACGCTGGGGTGCAGGCCCTCGCCAGCGAGCATCACGCCGGCCTTCACCAGCTCCTCGTTGTAGGCTCCCATGGCGGCGAGCAGCTCTTCCTTGGGCATTACACCGGCTTCGGAGTCGGCGGTGGCTTTGACGATCACCATGAAGCGCATGGTCTTTCTCCTCTTGTCATTGTCTTGTAGTTGCCAGCGTGGCGGCCGGTTGCTACCGGTTCCTGACATCTAGTCGAAGGGCGCGACGACAGATCGACAGTCATTGGAAAAAAATTTCCGCGGCGGCACAGGGGGAATGAGCATAGGCCGCCAGGGCACAGGAAGACGGTGAAATCGGAAATTTCGCTATGGACGGCCATCGCCAGCGCCGTTAGAACGGGGCGCTCAGATTAATCCGGGCGTCCCCATGCAGGTCCAGCTCATTCCCGTCATCGAACTGTTCTATCTGGTCGATGACGTTCCCTTGCCGATCGACGGGCCGTACTGGAAGCACGTGCAAAGCTGGCAGGCATTCCACGAGCGCAACCTGCAAGCCAACGGTTTCAGCCCGGGGCTCAAGCCCTATCTCCCGGGCAGCGCATTCCATCGCCTCGGTAACCTGAGCGACCCGGACATTTCGCGACTGATTCGCCTGCACTGCGCCGAGGGCCTGAGGGGGGCCGGGGACTGGCGGCAGATTCGCCCCCTGCCGGGCGGCTACGTCCTGCGGGTGGGCAATCTGGACATTCTCTTCCCGCAGTGCTGCAGCGACCTGGGCGACCTGCACAGCTGGCAGCGCATTGCCCAGGGCAAGGGTGCCTACCTCTACAGCGGCCACCCTTCACCGGTCATCTGCCAGCAGAATCAGTCCGCGAGTTTCGATTTCAACGAAAACGAACAGGGCGAAAGCTTCACCCCGCCGCCCGCCCTGCACTCGGTGACCGTGCCGCTGGCCGCGCTCAGGCGAGCCGTAGTGGCCGCCGATCGGGAACTGCGGATCTTCGCGGCGCGGCTGGAATTGCTCAACGCCGAAGAGGCACTCAAGGTGCCCGACATCGAAACCCTGCTGATCCGCGGACGCTAGCCCTCCGGGCTGGACAGTCTGCTCCGCGCTTCTTAGATTCAGTCCTTTTCGCATGACACGGAGCATTGCCCCATGAGCTTGGAATCGGTTCGCGCCTTCTTCGCCGAAAAGGCCCCCGACATCGCCATCATCGAGCTGGAAACCAGCACCGCCACAGTCGCCCTGGCCGCCGAGGCCCACGGCGTGGAGCCGGGCCGCATCGCCAAGACGCTGTCCCTGCGGGTGGGCGAGCGTACCGTGCTGGTGGTGGCCCGCGGCGATGCGCGGCTGGACAACCGCAAGCTCAAGGAAGCCTTTGGCGGCAAGGCCAAGATGCTCGGTGCCGAGGAAGTCGTGGAGCTGACCGGACATCCGGTGGGTGGGGTCTGCCCGTTCGGCCTGGCGACGCCGTTGCCGGTGTATTGCGATGTGTCCCTGCAGGCCTTCGACGAAGTACTGCCGGCGGCTGGGGCGGTGCACAGCGCCGTACGCATCGGGCCGCAACGCATGGCGGAGCTGGTGGCGGCGGACTGGATCGATGTCTGCCAGGAGCTGGTTGATCAACCAGCTTAGGTTTGCCGACCCATCGCGGACGAAGTCCGCTCCTACACCCGATGGAAATTCTCGGTAGGAGCGGACTCCGTCCGCGATGGGTGTCAGGCCGCTCCGATCCGTCAAGGTACATCCCCTGCTCCACCACTGTTGCCACAGCAACACCCACTCAACACTTTGCTGTTTGCCCAGCGCCTCAAGTGTTGGAGAAAAACATCAAACCATTGATTTACAAGACTTTTAAATTCCGGCACAGCTTGTGCAATGACCTGGACAGACAGGCCCGAACACCGGGCCGCTTCATCTGCCCCGAGGTCGCTGTACTGCCATGTCCCAACTCCCCGAATCCGCCCACTACGACATCCGTGAGCCGAACGCCCAGGTAATCGCCTCCGACGCCGAAGCCATCGACGTCGCCCACAAGGTCGCCGCCTTCCTGCTCGAAGGCGCCGCCGAGCGCGACCGCAACCGCGAAGTACCGCCGGAAGTGGTCGAGGTCTATTCCAACAGCGGCCTGTGGGGCATCAGCGTGCCGCGCGCCTTTGGTGGCGCCGAGGTGTCCTACGCCACGCTGGCGGAAGTCATCGCTATCATCTCCGCCGCCGACCCGTCGCTGGGGCAGATTCCACAGAACCACTACTGCCTGCTGGAAGACATCCGCCTGCAGGGCAGCGACGAGCAGAAGCGCTTCTTCTTCGATCTGGCACTCAAGGGCAACCGCTTCGCCAACGCGCTGTCGGAAACCGGCGGCAAGACCGTGCAGGACATCCAGACCCGCCTGCGCCGCGACGGCGACCATGTCGTACTCGACGGCCGCAAGGGCTACTGCACCGGCTCGCTCTACGCCCATTGGCTCGGTGTGCTGGGCCTGGACGAACAGGGCAACGCCCAGCTCGCCTTCGTCCCGCGTGGCACGCCGGGGCTGGTAATCGTCGACGACTGGGCGAGCATCGGTCAGCGCACTACCTCCAGCGGCACTGTGCTGGTGGAAGGCCTGCGTGTGCCGGCGTTCAACGTCTTCCCCACCCACCGCTCCTACGACGTACCGACCCTGGCCGGCCCGTTCGCGCAGATCACTACCGCCGCCATCGACGCCGGCATCGCCCGCGCGGCGCTGCGCGACACCATCACCTTCGTCCGCGAGCAGGCGCGCCCGTGGATCGACGCGGGCGTGGAGAAGGCCAGCGAAGACCCGTTGACCATCATCCAGGTCGGTGAACTGGGCATCCGCATCGAAGCCGCCGACGCCCTGCTGGAGCGCGCCGGCAAGGTGATGGACGCCGCTCGCCCGGCGCCGGACGAAGACAGCGTGGCCCGCGCCTCGGTTGCCGTGGCCAAGGCCAAGGTGCTGACCACCGAGGTCGCCATCGACGCCTCCAACAAGCTGTTCGAGCTGGGCGGCACCCGCTCCACCCTCGCCCGCCATGCCCTCGACCGCCACTGGCGCAACGCCCGCGTGCACACCCTGCACGACCCGGTGCGCTGGAAGTACCACCTGGTCGGCAACTGGCTGCTCAACGACAAGCGCCCGCCGCGCCACGACTGGAACTGAGGCCATCGCCATGAGCAAGCAGATCCGCCTCAACGCCTTCGCCATGAACTGCGTCGGCCACCTCTCGCCCGGCCTCTGGCGCCACCCGCGCGACCAGCAGGCCGCGCGCTATACCGACATCCATTACTGGATCGAACTGGCGAAAACCCTCGAACGCGGCAAGATCGACGGCCTGTTCCTGGCCGACGTGCTGGGCGTCTACGACGTCTACCACGGCAATGCCGGCGCCGCGCTGAGCGCCGGCGCCCAGGTGCCGGCCAACGACCCGCTGCAGATCGTCCCGGCCATGGCCGCGGCCACGGAGCACCTGGGCTTCGGCATCACCGCCTCGGTGTCGTTCGAGCACCCGTTCCCCTTCGCCCGGCGCATGTCCACGCTGGATCACCTGACCCGTGGCCGCGCCGGCTGGAACATCGTCACCTCCTACCTCAACAGCGGCGCGCGCAACCTGGGGCTGAAGCAGCAGCTCAACCACCAGCAACGCTATGCCCTGGCCGCCGAGTACCTGGAGGTCTGCTACAAGCTCTGGGAGGCCAGCTGGGACGATGACGCGGTAGTCGCCGACCGCAAGAGTGGCGTCTACGCCGACCCGCGCAAGGTCCACCCCATCGAGCACCAGGGCGAGCACTTCGAAGTGCCCGGCTTCCACCTCAGCCAGCCATCGCCGCAGCGTACGCCAGTGCTGTACCAGGCCGGCGCGTCGAGCCGCGGCAAAGCCTTCGCCGCCGGCAATGCCGAGTGCGTGTTCGTCGCCGCACCGACGAAAAACATCCTCCGCGACCAGGTCGCCGACTTGCGCCGCCTCGCCGTGGAAGCCGGTCGGCAGGCCGGCGATGTGCTGGTACTGAACCAGCTCACGGTGATCGTCGCACCGACCGACGCCGAGGCGCTGGCCAAGCTGGAAGACTACCGCCAGTACAGCGACCGTGACGGCGCCCTGGCGCTGGTCTCCGGCTGGACCGGCATCGACTTCGGCCAGTACGCGCCGGACCAGGTGTTGCGCCACGTACAGAGCGACGCCATCCAGTCCGCGGTGGACGCCTTCAGCGCCGCCGACCCGCAGCGCCAGTGGACCGCCGCCGAGATCGCCGACTACTGCGCCCTGGGCGGCGACGGCCCGCTGCTGGTGGGCTCGCCGCAGACCGTGGCGGACCAGCTGCAGGCCTGGGTCGAGGAAACCGACGTGGACGGCTTCAACCTCTCCAGCCTGGTGGCGCCGGAAACCTTCGTCGACATCGTCGACCTGCTGGTGCCGGAGCTACAAGCGCGCGGCCTATTCAAGCGCGAGTACGAACAGGGCACGCTGCGCCACAAACTGTTCGGCCAGGGCGACCGCCTCGGCGCCTCGCACCGCGCGGCCAAGCTGCGCAGGAACGCGCCTGGATCAGGGGAAGCGTGATGGACGGCTGGTTCCGCAACCTCGACTGGCACGACCTCGGCCAGGCCTGCCTGGACACCCTCGCCATGCTCGGCGGCGCGCTGGCCTTCACCGTGTTGCTGGGCCTGCCGCTGGGCGTGTTGCTGTACCTCACCGGCAAGCGCCAGCTGCACGCGAAGCCCGGCCTGTACCGCGCCCTGTCGGTGGTGGTGAACATGCTGCGTTCGCTGCCGTTCATCATCCTGCTGATCGTGCTGATCCCGGTCACCACGCTGGTCACCGGCACCTCGCTGGGCGTGCCCGGCGCCATCCCACCGCTGGTGGTGGGCTGCACGCCGTTCTTCGCGCGGCTGGTGGAAACCGCCCTGCGCGAAGTCGACCGCGGCCTGGTGGAAGCCACTCAGGCGATGGGCGCCAGCACCTGGCAGATCATCTGGCACACGCTGCTGCCGGAAGCACGCACCGGGCTGATCGCCGCCGTCACCGTGACCGCCATCGTGCTGGTGGACTACACGGCGATGTCCGGCGTGATCGGCGGCGGCGGCCTCGGCGACCTGGCCATCCGCTTCGGTTACCAGCGCTTCCAGACCGACGTGATGATCATCACCGTCGCCCTGCTGATCCTGCTGGTGCAGGCCCTGCAGATGAGCGGCGACCGCCTGGTGGCGCGCTACACGAGGCGCTGAATTCCCCGCCCACTCCCTCTCCGGGAGCGGCACCCATAACTCCCGCCGGCAGCCGGGCCCCGCTGCCATCAAGGCCCCACGTCCACACCACGACGGCCCACCCACTAATGCAACTTTCTAAACTGTGCATGGAGCAACACCCATGAAAAAGGCCATCGCCATTCTGGCGGCCGTCGTCGCCTTCTCCGCAAACGCGGGGGAGAAACTCGTTGTCGGCGCCACCCCGGTGCCGCACGCGGAAATTCTCGAATTCGTCAAACCGCAGCTGGCCAAGGAAGGCGTCGACCTGGACATCAAGGTCTTCACCGACTTCATCCAGCCCAACCTGCAGCTCGCGCAGAAGAACCTCGACGCCAACTACTACCAGTACCGGCCGTTCCTCGATGACTTCAACAAGACCCGCCACACCGACCTGGTGCCGGTGGTGGGCATCCACATCGAGCCGTTCGGCGCCTACTCCACCAAGTACAAGTCCCTCGCCGAGCTGCCCGACGGCGCCAGCGTGGCCATCCCCAACGACCCGGTGAACACCGGCCGCGCCCTGGTGCTGCTGGCCGAGAGCGGTCTGATCAAGCTCAAGGACCCGAGCAACCCGCAGTCCACCGAGCGCGACATCACCGACAACCCCAGGCACCTGAAGATTCGTGAGCTGGAAGGCGCCCTGCTGGCCCGCGCGGTGAAGCAGGTGGACCTGGCATTCATCTTCGCCAACTACGCCCTGGAAGCCGGTATCGACACCAAGAGCGCGCTGATCGTCGAGAAAGGCAAGGACCTCTACGCCGAGTTCCTGGTGGCGCGTCCGGACAACATCCAGGACCCGGGCATCCAGAAGCTGGCCAAGGCGCTGAATTCGCCGGAAGTCCGCCAGTTCATCCTGACCCGCTACAAGGGCGAGATCGCCCCGGCCTTCTAAGCGCCCCCGCGTTTGTCCTGTAGGAGCGAGCTTGCTCGCGAACCTTTCGGCCCCGAACCAGGGTTTGTTCGCGAGCAAGCTCGCTCCTACGAAGAGCTGCTCCGTCACCACAGGAAACCGCATGACCAACGAATCCGCACCCAAGGACCTTCGTGACCAGGCGCCCCGGCTACTCCCGGCGCGCCGTATCAGCAACGACGCCCAGGCCATCGACGCCGCCCACGAAGTGGCCCGCCTGGCAAAACCCGGAGCAGCCGCCCGTGACCGCGAGCGCGCGCTGCCCTGGAGTGAACTGGAACATTTCACCGCCCTGGGCCTTGGTGGCATCAGCATTCCCCGCGAGTACGGCGGCGCGCAGGTTTCCTACGCTACCGTCGCCGAAGTCTTCCGCGTGATCTGCGCTGCCGACCCGGCACTGGGACAGATTCCGCAGAACCAGTTCGGCCTGCTCAACGTCATCGACAGCGTCGCCAGCGAGGCGCAGAAGCGCGTGTTGTTCGGCGGTGTGCTCAACGGCCGGCGCATCGGCAATGCCGGCCCCGAGCGCAATACCAGAAACACCCTCGAACTCAAGGCGCGCCTGCTGCGCGATGGAGACAACTTCCGCGTCAGTGGCGAGAAGTTCTATTCCACCGGCGCGCTGTTCGCCCACTGGGTCGCGGTGAAAGCCATCGACGAGGAAGGCCGCGCCGTCATGGGCTTCGTCGAGCGCGGCGTGGAGGGTCTGCGCATCGTCGACGACTGGTCCGGCTTCGGCCAGCGCACCACCGCCAGCGGTACCGTGCTGCTGGAGAACGCCCGCGTCGCCGACTCGCTGGTGATCCACAACGGCCGCCTGGCCGACATCCCGAACATCCAGGGCGCCGTCTCGCAGTTGATCCAGGCCGCCATCGATGCCGGCATCGCAGCGAATGCGCTGGAAGACGCCATCGACTTCATCCGCACGCGCACTCGCCCGTTCATCGATGCCGAGGTCGAGAACGCCAGCGACGAGCCCTTCACTATCGCCGAGATCGGCCGTCTGCAGGTCGAACTGCACGCCGCCGAAGCACTGCTGGAACGCGCCGGCCACGTGCTCGACGAAGTCAGCGCACGGCCCATCGACGACGAATCCGCCGCCCGCGCCTCCATCGCCGTGGCCGAGGCCAAGGTGCTGACCACCGAGATCAGCCTGGCCGCCAGCGAGAAACTCTTCGAGCTGGCCGGCAGCCGCGCCACCCTCGCCGAATTCAACCTCGACCGCCACTGGCGCAACGCCCGCGTGCACACCCTGCACGACCCGGTGCGCTGGAAGGTCCAGGCGGTTGGCGCCTACCACCTCAACGGCGCCCGCCCGGCGCGTCATTCCTGGATCTGAGGAGCGCCGATGAACAGCATCGTTTTGTCCAACCCAGAGCTGGCCAATCCCGTCCATATCATCCGCAGCGACGACGAAGCGCTCGACGTCGCCCGCGTCCTGGCCGCCGACTTCCGCGAAGGTGCCATCGCCCGCGACCGCGAGCGGCGCCTGCCGTGGGATGAACTGGAACGCTTCAGCCACTCCGGCCTGTGGGGCATCACCGTGCCGCGCGAGTATGGCGGCGCAGGCGTTTCCCGCGTCACCGTGGCGCGGGTGATCGCCATCATTGCCGCCGCCGACGGCTCGCTCGGGCAGATTCCGCAGAACCACTTCTATGCCGTCGAGCTGTTGCGGGTGAATGGCAACGACGAGCAGAAAGCCCGCCTGTTCGCCGAGGTACTGGCCGGCGTGCGCTTCGGCAATGCGCTGGCGGAGATCGGCACCCGTACCGCCCACGACCGCACCACGCGGCTCAAGCGCGAGGATGGCCGCCTGCGCATCCATGGCCGCAAGTTCTACAGCACCGGCGCGCTCTATGCGCAGCGCATTCCGACCCTGGTGATCGATGACGATGGCCTGCAGCAGTTCGCCTTCATCGCCCGCGATGCGAAGGGCCTGGAAGTGATCGACGACTGGTCCGGCTTCGGCCAGCGCACCACCGGCAGCGGCAGCGTGGTGTTCGACGGCGCGCCGGTGGACGAGCGCGACATCGTGCCATTCCAGAGTGCCTTCGAACGCCCGACCACGGTCGGTCCGTACGCGCAGATTCTTCACGCCGCCATCGACGTCGGTATCGCCCGAGGCGCCTACGAGGATGCGCTGTTGTTCCTCCGCGAGAAGGCGCGGCCGTGGATCGATTCGGGCGTGGATAAGGCCAGCGATGATCCGCTGGCGATCAACGAAGTAGGCCGCCTGGCGATCCGCCTGCATGCCGCCGAAGCGCTGCTGGATCGCTCCGGCCGAGTGCTCGACGCCGCCACCTCCGAGCCGACTGCCGAAAGCGTTGCCGCCGCCTCCATCGCCGTGGCCGAGGCGCGGGCGATCACCACCGAAGTCTCGCTGCTGGCCGGCAGCAAGCTGATCGAACTGGGCGGCAGCCGCGCCAGCCTCGCCGAACTGGGCCTGGACCGCCACTGGCGCAACGCCCGCGTGCACACCCTGCACGACCCGGCGCGCTGGAAGTATTTCGCGGTGGGCAACTACTACCTCAACGGCAAGCTGCCGCCGCGCCGGGGGACGCTGTGATGCCCCGCGCCATACCGGTTTTCCGTAGGAGCGGACTCCGTCCGCGATCAGCCCCCACTGTGCGCCCCATCGCGGACGGGGTCCGCTCCTACGAAAGCAATCCGCAGCAGACCGGGTGGGTTTCGAGCAGGCCCCCGGCCAGCGATGTAGGGCGCATAACGCCTACGGCGTTATCCGCCACCGCCGCGGATACCCCGTTCCCGGGTATTCACCATGCCCGTGCCGCAGCGCCGTTGCCGAGCCGTCGGCGCAAGGAATCCCCATGAGCCAGAAACAGATTCTCCTCAACGCCTTCAGCATGAATTGCGCCGGCCACATCAACCACGGCCTGTGGACCCACCCGCGCGACCGCTCGACGGACTTCAACAAGCTCAGCCACTGGACCGAGCTCGCGCGCCTGCTGGAAAAGGGCCTGTTCGACGGCTTGTTCCTCGCCGACATCCTCGGCGTCTACGACGTCTACCAGAACGGCATCGAGCTCACCGCCAAGGAAGCCATCCAGCTACCGGTGAACGACCCGCTGATGCTCGTCTCGGCCATGGCCGGCGTTACGCAAAATCTGGGCTTCGGCGTCACCGCCAACCTCACCTACGAGGCGCCCTACCCGTTCGCCCGCAGGCTTTCCACGCTGGATCATCTGAGCGATGGCCGCATCGGCTGGAACATCGTCACCGGCTACCTGGAAAGCACTGCCCGCGCCATGGGCCAGGACCGGCAGATCGATCACGACCGCCGCTATGACCGCGCCGACGAATACCTGGAGGTGCTCTACAAGCTCTGGGAAGGCAGTTGGGAAGACGACGCCGTGCTCGCCGATCGTCAGCGCCGCATCTACGCGCAGCCGGGCAAGGTGCACAAGGTTCGCCACCACGGCGAGTTCTTCGATGTCGAGGGTTACCACCTCAGCCAGCCGTCGCCGCAGCGCACGCCGCTGCTGTTCCAGGCGGGCGCATCCAATCGCGGGCTGGCCTTCGCAGCACGCCACGCCGAGTGTGTATTCGTCTCGGCGCAGACACGCGAGGCCACCCGCGTGCTGGTGGAGCGCATCCGCCAGGCGGCGGTGGACGCGGGCCGGCGGGCAGACGATATCAAGGTGTTCATGGGCATCAATGTGATCGTCGCGCCGACCGAGGCCGAGGCGCGCGACAAGCTCGCCGAGTACCGCCGCTTTGCCAGCGCGGAAGCCGGTCTTGCGCACTTCGCCAGCACCACCGGCATCGACTTCTCGCGCTATGCGCTGGACGAGCCGATCCGCTACGAGAAAACCAACGCCATCGAATCCGCCACCAAGGCCCTGACCGTCGCCCGCACCGACGCCACCGTGCGCCAGCTGCTGGAACAGCTCGCCCTCGGCGGGCGTTACACCACACTGGTGGGCAACCCGCTGCAGGTCACCGATGAGCTGCTGGGCTGGATCAACGATGCCGGGCTCGATGGCTTCAACCTGACCCGCACCGTGGAGCCGGAAAGCTACGCCGACTTCATCGAACTGGTCGTGCCCGAACTGCAGAACCGCGGCGCCTACAAGACCGCCTACGCCGACGGCCCGTTGCGGGAAAAACTCTTCGGCGCCGGCCGCGCCCGCTTGCCCGCGCGGCATGTCGGCGCGAGCTACCGCCAGGCAACCGCCACTGGAGCGACTCCAGCCTTCTCTCTTTAAAAGGCCGTCAGGCTCTAAAACCCATAAGGATTCGTTGCCATGCATGCACGCTTCAAGCTCACCCTCGGCCTCTCGCTGAGCCTCCTCGCCGCCGGCCTCGCCCAGGCCGCCGACACCCTGCGCCTGGGCACCACCGCAGCTTTCGCGCCACCGCTGGAAGTGGCGGTGAAGGAAGCCGCCCAGCAAGGGCTGAAGGTCGAGCTGGTGGAATTCACCGATTGGAACGCGCCGAACATCACCCTCGACCATGGTGACATCGATGCCAACTACTTCCAGCACACACCCTTCCTGGAGAACGCCAACCGCGAGGGCGGCCTGCACCTGAAGGCCTTCGCGCCGGGGATCATCAACAACGTCGGCCTGTACTCGACCCGCTACAAGGCCATCGCCGACCTGCCCGACGGCGCCAAGGTCGCCATCGCCAACGACCCGATCAATGGCGGCCGCGGCCTGCAGCTGCTGCAGAAGGCCGGGCTGCTCAAGCTCAAGGACGGCGTGGGCTACAAGGCGACCCTCGACGACATCGTGGCCAACCCCAGGCACATCCAGATCATCGAGCTGGAGGCCGTGCAACTGGTGCGTGCGCTGGAGGATGTCGACCTCGCGCAGGGCTACCCGCATTACATCCGCCTCGCCGGGACCATCGATCCGAACAGCGCGCTGCTGTTCGACGGTATCGAGAACAAGGAGTACGTCATCCAGTTCGTCACCCGCGATGACTACAAGGACTCGGACGGCAAGCTGAAGCAGTTCGTCGACCTCTACCAGCATTCGCCGCAGGTCCGCGCCGCGCTGGACAAGGCCCACGGCTCGCTCTACCAGCCGGGCTGGCAGTAACCGCCCCAGCGTTTACGTAGGAGCGGACTCCGTCCGCGATAGGTCCGCATCGCGCCCGAGGCCATCGCGGACAGAGTCCGCTCCTACAACGATTGCCGGACTCGCAAGCTTGCTTTCGTAGGGCGCATAACGCGCCAGCGTTATCCGCCGCATAGCAGCCAGCGGATAACCTGTTCCAGGTTATGCGCCCTACGTTCCTTGCCCCACATTTCAGGAACAGGCCCCCACCATGGTCAGCTTCAACCGCAACCTCGAACTCGCCACCCAGCACATCGCCCTGCGCGGCCTGGGCAAGACCTACGCCGGGCACCACGGCCCGGTGGAGGCACTCAGCGACATCGAACTCTCCGTCCGCCGTGGCGAAGTGTTCGGCATCATCGGCCGCAGCGGCGCCGGCAAGAGCTCGCTGATCCGCACCCTCAACCGCCTGGAGCAACCCAGTGCCGGCCAGGTGCTGATCGACGGCGAGGACATCGGCGCCTTCGACGCCCAGCAACTGGTTGGCCTGCGCCGCCGCGTCGGCATGATCTTCCAGCACTTCAACCTGATGTCGGCCAAGACCGTGGCGCAGAACATCGCCCTGCCGCTGCGCGTGGCCGGCGTGCCGAAGGCGCGCATCGCCGAGCGGGTGGATGAACTGCTGCAGCTGGTCGGGCTGGAAGACAAGCGCCACGCCTACCCGGCACAGCTCTCCGGCGGGCAGAAACAGCGCGTCGGCATCGCCCGCGCGCTGGTGCACCAGCCGGAAATCCTGCTCTGCGACGAAGCCACCTCGGCGCTGGACCCGGAAAGCACCCAGGCCATCCTCGCGCTATTGCGCGACATCAACCGCCGCCTGGGCCTGACCATCGTGCTGATCACCCACGAGATGGCGGTGATCCGCGAAATCTGCGACCGCGTGGTGGTGCTCGAACGCGGCCGTATCGTCGAACAGGGCGATGTCTGGGAAGTCTTCGGCAACCCGCAGCACGAGGTCAGCCGCACCCTGCTCGGCTCGTTGCAACAGCACCTGCCACCGGACCTGCTGGCGCGCCTGGAGCATCCTTCGGCCGACGAAGTCATCCTCGACCTGCACTACACCGGCGTGCGCGAACAGGAGCCGGACCTGCTGGCCATCGCCCAGGCGCTGGGCAGCCGCATCAGCCTGCTGCACGGCGGCATCGAACGCATCCAGGGCCGCGCCCTCGGCCGCCTGCTGCTGAGCGTCGCTGCCCCTGCCGCGAGTGCCCCGCAGCTGCTCGAACGCGCCCGCGACGTCGCCGATCGGCTGGAGGTACTCACCCATGCCTGATCGTTTGCTGCAAGGCTTGCTCGACACCCTGCTGATGATCGGCGCGTCCTCGGCCATCGTCCTGCTGGTGGGTATTCCGCTGGCCCTGGTGCTGGTCACCACCGGCCCCGGCGGGATCTTCCAGGCACGCCTGGTCAACCAGAGCCTGGGCAGCGTGGTCAACGTGCTGCGCTCGATCCCCTTCCTGATCCTGATGGTCGCGCTGATTCCCTTCACCCGCCTGATCGTCGGCACCAGCTACGGCGTGTGGGCCGCGGTAGTACCGCTGACCATCGCCGCCACGCCGTTCTTCGCACGCATCGCCGAAGTCAGCCTGCGCGAGGTCGACCATGGTCTGATCGAGGCGGCGCAGGCGATGGGCTGCCAGCCCCGGCACATCATCTGCAACGTGCTGCTGCCCGAGGCACGGCCAGGCATAGTCGCCGGCTTCACCATCACCCTGGTGACCATGATCAACTCCTCGGCCATGGCCGGCGCCATCGGTGCCGGCGGCCTCGGCGATCTCGCCTATCGCTATGGCTACCAGCGCTTCGACACCCAGGTGATGCTCACCGTGATCATCCTGCTGGTGGCACTGGTGACGCTGATCCAGTTCGGCGGCGACCGCCTGGCGCGCTGGCTCAACAAACGGCTGTGACGTTCGTCAGCTGATTCCGCTTCGGCCCTGCTCTCACGCGGGTTGCGTCTAACCTGACAACACACCCGCCCCTCCGTGCCCAGGCACAGTTCGTGGATGCGTGGCGTCCCTGTGCTCATTGCGGAGGCGTTCGTCATGGCCAACCCCCTTTCCACCCTGGGTATCGTGCACACCGCCATCAGCCTGGTGCCCCTCGTTGCAGGCATCTGGGCGCTCTACCAGACAGGGCGCATCGACCCACGCAGCCGTGCCGGCAAGTGGTATGTCTACGGGATGATCCTCGGTGTGCTGACGGCATTCGGACTCTCCAGCACCGGCGGCTTCAACGCCGGGCACGCCATCGGCATCCTCTGCCTGGTCGCCATTGCTGTGGGCAGCTACGCCCAGCGTGTCGGTGTACTCGGCGGCCTGGGTGAGTACGTGGAAACGGCAGCCATGAGCTTCAGCTTGTTCCTGATGATGATCCCCACGCTCAACGAATCGCTGTCGCGGCTGCCGCCCTCCAGCCCGATCGGCCAGGGGCCGGATTCGCCGCCAGTACAGACGGCCGTGATGATCGCCCTGCTGCTGTTCTTCATCGGCGTGCTCTACCAGTTCTACCGTATCCATCGGCGCCGCGTACCGCCGGCACGTCCTGCGCACTGACGGTCTATGCTGGCGACGTCATCCTGCTGGAGCGCCGCCATGACCGTCCGCCGCATCGTCGCCAACCTCGCCACCGGCAAACCCGCCGAAGTGGCGCGTTTCTACCGCGAGCTGTTCGACCTGGAGGTCGTGATGGACCATGGCTGGATCCTCACGCTCGCGAGCGACGAGCAGGCCCAGGCGCAAATCAGCCTGGCCAGCGAGGGTGGCTCCGACGCGCCGGTACCGGACCTGTCCATCGAGGTGGACAACCTGGATGAGGTGCACGAACGCGCGCGCACCGCCGGTCATGCGATTGCCTACCCACTGACGGCCGAGCCCTGGGGCGTGCGCCGGTTCTTCCTGCGCGACCCGCTGGGAACGCTGGTCAATGTGCTGGAGCATGCCTAGCCGGTAACCGTTCGTCAGCCGCCCCGCCACCAGTCCTTCCGGCCCGGCAAACCGCCGCAATCGTCCTAGACTGCACTGGGCGCCCCCAGCCTCCGGCCGGAGCGGCGCAGATCGGATTCATCACCTGTCCTGGCGAGCCGTTGAACAGCAGTGTGCCCAGCACCGCAGGCCACAGGACCCGGCGCCCCAGACGGCGCCAGTTCCCTACATGAGCAATGCCATGTCAGAACGCGAACCATCGTCGACAGCGCCATCCGTTCCGTTGCAGGCGCAGGTGCATACCCGGGCTCCGGCTTCGCCCCGGGCACTTCCCGCCATGTCGCGAGTTCGCCAGCTCACCGCCCGTCTGGGTGGGTTGTTATCACCACGCCTCAGTCCAGCGCAGCAGATGCCGCCGGGCGTCATGAAGGATCAGCCCCAGGAGATCACCATGAGTATCCGCAATTCCAAGGAACCCGCTGAAGACGCCGACCAGCAGCGCCCCTTCGCCAACCCGGACGACCATCTGTCGCAGCTCTACGATCTGCCGCCCGGCCAACTGCCGGACGCACTGGGCGCAGCCCCCGGCGGGACCTCGGGCGCCCCCACGGAAGCCGCCGGCTATGCGCAGAAACAGCAACAGAGTGCGCAACACACCCTTGATCAGCTGGACGAACTGGACGAGGCCCTGCTCCGCGAAGCGAACCGGCCCACCGTGAAGCCCAAGGGCGCTGCGGCCTATACCCCGGTAGATCCCGCCAGCCAGGCGGACCAGTTGCTGGCGGCGGCCGTCTCGCCACAATCCAGCGATACCGAGAATGTGCTGCAGGACGTACAGACCACCCTGGACTCCCTCGCCGGCATGGCCCAGGGGCTTTCCCAGCAGCGCCTGGACTCCATCAAGGAACGCGAGGGGCTCGATGCCCGCCAGGAGCAGGCCGACGAGCGTGAACGCCTGCTCAACGAACGCGAAGATACCTTGCGCCAGTGGGAGCAGCGCTTGCAGCAAGAGAAGGCTGCCCTGGCCCAGCAGGGCGAACAGCAGGCCGCGACGCTGGCGGAACGCAGCGCCACCCTGCAGGCTCTGGCAGAGACCGTCGACAGCCGCGACCGCGCCACTGCGAAACGCAGCGAAGCACTGCGCAGCGAGCAGGAGCAGCTGGAACGCAAGCTAGCCCAGATGCGTGTTCGCCATACCGAACTGGATGGCCGCGAAACCATGCTGCAACAGAAGGACAACGAACTGACCGAACGCTTCAAGCAGTTGGTGGATGCCAAGGAGCGTTTCAGCGCTATCGTTCGCAGCTTCAACGAAACAGTGCGCTTCAACACCGCGCTGAGCGCCATCAGCAAAACCGTCGGCACACGCGCAGGTGATCTCTGATCCAGCCGCAGGATGCCGGGGCCACGCGGCCCCGGCATCGCGCATCAACGGTTGAGGAAGCCCAGCAGGTCCTCGTTCACCTGGTCGGCCAGGGTGGTGCACATGCCGTGCGGCCCGCCCTTGTAGACTTTCAGCTCGCCCTTCTGCACCAGCTCCACCGAGCGCCGGCCGGCGGCGTCGATGGGCACGATCTGGTCGTCGTCGCCGTGGAGGATCAGCGCCGGCACGTCGATCTTCTTCAGGTCCTCGGTGTAATCCACCTCGGAAAACTCGTGGATGCACAGGTACTGGCCCAGGTGCCCGCCGGTCATGCCCTGCAGCCAGAAGTTGTCGATCACCCCCTGGGACTGCTTCGCGCCGGGCCGGTTGTAGCCATAGAACGGTACCGCCAGGTCCTTGAAGAACTGTGAACGGTCTTCCTTCACCCCCTTGCGGATACCATCGAACACATCGATCGGCAGGCCACCGGGGTTGGCCGCGGTCTTGAGCATCAGCGGCGGCACCGCGCCGATCAGCACCGCACCGGACAACCGTTTCGTGCCGTGGCGGCCGATGTAGTGCGCCACCTCGCCGCCACCGGTGGAGTGGCCGACCAGGGTTGCACCCTTGAGGTCCAGTGCATCAATCACCGCCGCCAGGTCGTCGGCGTAGGTGTCCATGTCATTGCCGTTGGCCGGCTGGCCCGAACGGCCGTGGCCACGCCGGTCATGGGCGATGACCCGGTAGCCCTTCTGCACCAGGAACAGCATCTGCGCATCCCAGGCGTCAGCGTTGAGCGGCCAGCCATGGGAGAACACCACCGGCTGCCCACTGCCCCAGTCCTTGTAGAAGATCTCGGTGCCATCTTTCGCTTTCACGATGCTCATTTGGGTCGTTTCCTTCAGGGAGTGGTTGAAAAGAAACGCCGCAACTCCGGCGACTGCGGGCCGCTCTACGGCGGCCTTGAGCATAGCCAGCGCAATGGCGCCGACAGCGCCAGCCGATGGCTTTCCGACGAGCGACGGCTCAGCCGATACCGGCGCCGAACAGACCGCCGAGCCAGTCGGAGAACACCCGCAGGCGTCGCGACATCTGCCGGCGCACCGGGTACAGCACGCTGACCGGCAGCGGCGGCGGCTGCCAGTCGCGCAGCACTTCCACCAACTCACCGCTGCCCAGTCCTTCGCGCAGGTGATAGCGCGGCGCCTGGATCATGCCAAAGCCGGCACGGCAGGCGGCAATGTAGGCGTCGGCGTTGTTCACCGAAATCCGGCTGGACAACCGCTGGGTGCGCAATTGCCCGTCGAAGCGGAACTCCAGGTCGAAGATGCGTCCGCTGGAGGCCGACTGATAGTTCACCGCCAGATGCCCTTCGAGCCGATCCGGGTGCTCGGGCAGGCCGAACGCCTGTACGTAGGTGCGGCTCACGCAGGTCAATTGTTCCAGCTCGGCGATGCGCCGGCCGACCAGACTGGAGTCCGGCAAATCGCCGGCGCGCAGCACGCAGTCCACGCCCTCGCGCACCAGATCGACCTGGCGGTCATTCAGGCTCAGTTCGAGCTCGATCTGCGGGTAGCGCCGGCAGAATTCCGGCAGCGCCGGGATCACCACCAGCCGCCCGAGCGAGCTGGGCAGATCGACGCGCAGCTTGCCGCGTGGGTTGTCGGGCGAGTCGGAGAAGCAGTTCTCCGCCTCTTCCAGATCCTCCAGCAGGCGCACGCAGCGCTCGTAGTAGGCCTGGCCATCGGCGGTGACACTGACCTGCCGCGTGGTGCGGCGCAGCAGCTGCACGCCCAGGTGCGTCTCCAGTTGCTGGATCAGCTGGGTCACGCTGGCGCGCGGCAGTTGCAGGCTGTCCGCCGCCTTGCCGAAGGCCTTGAGTTCGACGATGCGGGTGTAGACCTGCATGGCCTGCAAGCGGTCCATGGCGCACTCCGATTATTCATCCAGGATGAATAGTTAAACCGCAATCAGCCGGTTTATCCATGTCGGACAAACAACAAGAATGGTCCTGCCCCTTTCCTCCCCCGGAGAACCCCGCATGAAGACCCGTCGCCTGGGCCCGCAAGGCCCCGTCGTTTCCGCCATCGGCCTCGGCTGCATGGGCATGTCCGACTTCTACACCACTGGCAGCGATGAAACCGAATCCATCGCCACCCTGCATCGCGCGCTGGAGTTGGGCGTCAGCCTGCTCGACAGCGCCGATATCTACGGCCCGCACACCAACGAGGAACTGCTTGGCCGCGCCCTGAAAGGCAAGCGCGAACAGGTTTTCCTCGCCACCAAGTTCGGTATCGTGCGCACCCCGGAGCAGCCACAGGTGCGCGGTGCCAACGGCCGCCCGGAGTACATCCGCCAGGCGGTGGAAGGCAGCCTGAAACGCCTGGGCACCGACCACATTGACCTCTACTATCAGCACCGGGTCGATCCCAAGGTGCCGATCGAGGAAACCATCGGCGCCATGGCCGAGCTGGTCAAGGCTGGCAAGGTGCGTTTCCTCGGCCTCAGTGAGGCCTCGGCAGAAACGCTGCAGCGCGCGCACCAGGTCCACCCGATCACCGCGCTGCAAAGTGAATACTCGCTGTGGACCCGTGACCCGGAAGAAGACGGCGTACTGGCCGCCTGCGAGCGCCTGGGCGTCGGCTTCGTTCCCTACAGCCCGCTGGGACGCGGCTTCCTGACCGGCGCGTTGAAGAGTCCGGATGACTTCGCCGAGGACGACTATCGCCGCTCCAGCCCACGCTTCACCGGCGAGAACTTCGCGAAGAACCTGCAACTGGTGGACAAGGTCGCCGAACTGGCCGCCGCCCGCGGAGTGCGTCCGTCGCAACTGGCGCTGGCCTGGGTGCTGGCCCAGGGCGAGCACCTGGTGCCGATCCCCGGCACCAAGCAGCGCAAGTACCTGGAAGAGAACATCGCCGCCGTCGACCTGACGCTGACCCGGGCCGAGCTGCTGGAACTGGACGCGATCTTCCCCGCCGGCGCGGCCGCCGGCGGGCGCTACAGCGAGCAGGTGATGGCGCTGATCCAGTAAAAGCGCTGCAACGGGGCTCCGGTGGACGCTCACAGCGGTTATGCTGGCAGCGTCTACCGGAGGCCTCATGCGATTTGTTCCCGCCGCTCTGCTCTTGCTTTCCTTCCTCCCCCTCGCCGCTCACGCCGATGAGGAATGCCAGGTAACGGCCGTGTTCAGCGGCGACCAGTTGACCTGCCAGCGTGCGGATGGCAGCGACACCACCATCCACCTGCGCGGCATCACCGCCCCGAAATTGCAGCAACCCTTCGGCCAGCGCTCCCGCGCGGCTCTGGTGCAGCTTGCCCTGGGCAAGAGCGCCACGCTCAAGCACGCCGAGCAGCAAGCCGATGGCAGCCAGCGCGCGGCGGTGTGGGTTACCCCGGCGGAGTGCCCGAACTGCGGTCATACCCTGGATATCGGTCGCGCACAGTTGAGCATCGGCCTCGCGCGCTGGCGACAGAGCGACGCGCAGACGCCCGAGGAAGTCGGCCAGTATCAGTTCGAGGAACACGAAGCCAAGGCGCGCCGCACCAATCTCTGGCGCACGCCCTGAGATCAGTTGCTCACGTAGTGCTGCAGAATGCGCCGATCCTCGCCGTCTTCCACCAGCGCCTTGAGCGTCTGCGCGTAGCGACGGACGAAGTCCTCGTCCTGGCCGCGTTTGCTGAAGGCGACTTCCGCCGACTCCGCTGACACCACCACACCGGTGGGCTCTATACGTTTAGCCAGGCCCAGTTGCTGCAGTTCGTACTGGCCGCTGTGCTCGTCGGCAATGATGCCGTCGATGCGGCCCTTGTCGACCATGTGCCAGAGGTTGCTGCGGCTGGGGTTGAAGAACACCCGTGCGGCATAGTCCGGGTCGCTCATCAATTGGCGGTAGGGTTCGCCGTAGGACACATCGATCTGCGCGCCGAGACGGAAGTCGCTGCCCGGCAGGTCGGAAAGCTGCTGCAGGCGGTCGCGCTGGGGCAGCCCGCGGCGGACGAAAAGGATGTTGCGCGAAGGCGGCAGCACGGCGCCGGAAAACCAGGCGTAGACCTCGCGCTCAGGTTTGCGGAAGGCACCGGGCAGCACGTCGAGACGCCCCAGCTCCAGCTCCTTGAGCGCCCGCGCCCAGGGTAGCTTGAGCATCCGTACGTCGCAGCCCAGGCGCTCGAGCACCTCACGGTTCAGATCGACGTAGAGGCCGCCGACGCTGCCATCGGGCAGTTGCATGCTGAAAGGCGGGTCGTCATCCCAGCGCAGGGTCTTCTCGCAGGCGGCCAGCGACTGGCCGATCAGCGCCAGGCCCAGCAGGGCCAGGCACTTCAGGCATGCACGCGCGGGAAACAGCAGGCGAAAGGCTTGCGATGGCAAGATCACGACTCACGGCTGGAGAAGACGGATGTCCGGAGTGTATTGAACCCGATACCCGCCTTGCCAGCGCTGATCTGTTTCGCACGTTGGTTCTGTTTCGCTCACTGCCACCCATAACGCCGGGCGAACCACCCCTTCACCGCCTGGGTCAACGCCATGTAGCCCAGCAGGATCGCCAGCAGCCATGGCCAATAACCCGGCGGCAGCGCTTCCAGGCGGAACGAATGCGCCAGCGGCCCCATGGGCAGGAAGATCGCTACCGCGACGATCGCCAGGGTCATGCCCAGCAGCGGCCACGCAGCGCGACTCTGCAGGAACGGAATGCGCCGGGTGCGGATCATGTGCACCACCAACAGTTGCGAGATCAGCCCCTCGACGAACCAGCCGGACTGGAACAGCGTCTGGTGCTCGGGTGAATTGGCGCCGAACACATGCCAGAGCACGAGGAAGGTAGCGATGTCGAAGATCGAGCTGATCGGCCCGAAGAACACCATGAAGCGCCCCAGCCCGCCCGGGTTCCACTGCTGCGGCTGGCGCAGCAGCTCGTCGTCGACGTGGTCGAAGGGAATGGCGATCTGCGACAGGTCGTAGAGCAGGTTCTGCACCAACAGTTGCAGCGGCAGCATCGGCAGGAAGGGAATGAAGGCGCTGGCCACCAGCACGCTGAAGACATTGCCGAAGTTGGAGCTGGCAGTCATGCGGATGTACTTGAGCATGTTGGCGAAAGTGCGCCGCCCTTCGATGACGCCTTCCTCCAGCACCATCAGGCTCTTCTCCAGGAGGATCAGGTCGGCGGCTTCCTTGGCGATGTCCACCGCCGAATCCACCGAGATACCGATATCCGCCGTGCGCAGCGCCGGGGCATCGTTGATGCCGTCGCCGAGGAAGCCGACCACGTGGCCACGCTCGCGCAGCACCCGTACCAGGCGCTCCTTGTGGCTGGGAGTGAGCTTGGCAAACAGCGTGGTGCGCTCGGCCAGCTCGCCCAGCACGGCGTCGTCCAGTTCGTCCAGTTGTGGGCCGAGCAGTACGCCCTCGACCACCAGGCCCACATCACGGCAGACCTTGAGGCTCACCCGGTCGTTGTCGCCGGTCAGCACCTTCACGGCCACGCCGTTCTGCGCCAGCGCGCGCAACGCCGGGGCGGTGGTTTCCTTGGGTGGGTCGAGGAAGGCGATGTAGCCGGCCAGGCACAGCCCGCTTTCGTCCGCCACGCCATAGACATCGCGGGTAGGCGGCAGCTCGCGGGTGGCCACGGCAACCACCCGCAGACCTTCCTGGTTGAGCCCGTCGGCCACCGCGCGGATGCTGTCCAGGCGCGCGCCGGTGAGTGGCTCGCTGCCCTCGGCGGTTTCCACCGTGTCGCAGACCGCCAGCACCTCTTCCAGCGCGCCCTTGCAGATCAGCAGGTGGTTGTCTTCACGCTCGCTGACCACGACCGACATGCGCCGGCGGGCGAAATCGAAGGGAATCTCGTCAAGCTTGCGAAAGCGGCTGTCGACCTTCAGCGCATGGCGCAACTCGACGTGTTCGAGCACGGCAACGTCGAGCAGGTTCTTCAGCCCGGTCTGATAGTGGCTGTTGAGGAAGGCCAGTTGCAGCACGCGGTCCTGCACCTGGCCGAAGGCGTCGGTGTGGCGCTCGAGGACGATGCGGTCCTGGGTCAGCGTGCCGGTCTTGTCGGTGCAGAGGATATCCATGGCGCCGAAATTCTGGATGGCGTCCAGACGCTTGACGATCACCTTGCGCCGACTGAGCACCACCGCGCCCTTGGCCAGGGTCGAGGTGACGATCATCGGGAGCATTTCCGGGGTCAGGCCGACGGCGATGGACAGCGCGAACAGTGCGGCCTCCAGCCAGTCGCCCTTGGTGAAGCCGTTGATCAGCAGAACCACCGGCGCCATCACCAGCATGAAGCGGATCAGCAGCCAGCTGACGCGGTTCACCCCGGCCTGGAAGGCGGTCGGCGTCGGGTCGCTGGCGATCACCCGCTCGGCGAGGGAGCCGAAATAGGTGCGAGTGCCGGTGCCGATCACCACTGCCTGGGCCGAGCCGCTGACCACTGTGGTGCCCATGAAACACAGGCTGTCGCGCTCCAGCGGGTTGCCCTGGCGGGCGTCGCGCAGCTGGGCGAACTTCTCCACCGGCAGGGATTCGCCGGTCAGCGCGGCCTGGCCGACGAAGAGGTCCTTGGCACTGAGCAGACGGACATCGGCCGGCACCATGTCGCCGGCCGACAGCCAGAGCACGTCACCCGCGACCAGCTCGCGGATCGGTACCTCCACTCGCAGCGCAGGACCCTCGCCTTCGGCGCTGCGGAATACCGTGGCGGTGTTGCTGACCATCGCCTTGAGTTTCTCGGCGGCGCGGTTGGAGCGTTTTTCCTGGATGAAGCGCAACAGCGTGGAAATACCCACCATGCTACCGATCACCACGGCAGCCTCGACGTCCTCGGTGAACCAGGAAATGCTCGCGAGCACAGTGAGCAGCAGGTTGAAAGGATTGCAGTAGCAGTACCACAGGTGCATCCAGGCACCAATGGGCCGGTCCTGGTCCACTTCGTTGAGCCCGTCGCGTTGGCGACGCTCCTGCGCCTGGGTCTCGCTCAGCCCTTCGCGCCGGCTTTCCAGGCGCTCCAGCACCGAGGTCGGTTCCAGCGCGGACCACTCCAGCAGCGCCGAGGCCAGCTCGCTAGGCGCCTGCTTCCCGGCGGCGGAACCACGCAGCAGGTCGCGCGCGGCCAGCCGGCGCAGTTGACGGGCCGGAAAGCCCTTGTTGATGAATTCGAGCAGGTGGGTCCTGATGAGGTCCAGGCGCATGATGACGTTCCCCTTGTGCGCACATCGTCCGGCGGCGTGGGGAGTCTGTGCCGAGTACCTTAAGGGGCCATGAAGGCTGGCACAGCGCGAACCGGCAGCGGCCTGGAAGCGCCGCCGCCGACAGTCATCAGAAGTCGCGCTTGTAGAAGATGTCCAGTGAGCTGGCCAGGCCGCTGGCGGCCTCCAGGTAGACTTTCTTGCTCAGCAGGTAGCGCAGCGCGATGGTGTTGGCTGGCTCGAACACACCCACGCCATAGCGCAGGCTGAGCTTGTCGGACAGTTGCCCGCTGGCGACCACGCTGGTGCTGTTGCCCGTGCCTTCGGTATCCAGCTGGAAGTCCTGGATGCCCAGGCGCTGGGCGACTTCGCCGGTCAGCGGCGCACTGCCGGCGAGGCCGAGCGCGAGTGCCGCCTCGCCGAGCATGTTGCTGTCCTCGCCGCTGGACATCGGGCGCCCCAGCACCAGATAGGACAGCGCCTGCTGCTGGCTCATGGCGGGCTCGGAGAACACCTCGCTGCGCGGCTGTTCGGCGTTGCCGGTCAGGCGCAGGCCGGCCACCACATCGTCGACCTTGCGGATCGCCTCGACATCAAGGAACGGCTGGTCGACGGGCCCGGCGAACAACAGGCGCGCGCGGCGAATGGTCAGCTTCTGGCCGTAGGCGCGGTAGCGACCATTGTTCAGCCGCAGCTCGCCGCGGGTGTCCATGTTGTCGCCAATGTGTATCTGGCCGGCCAGCTCGGCATTCAGGCCAAAACCGCTGAAGGTCAGCTTGTCGCTGCCGACATTGACGTCGATGTCCATGTTCAGCGCCAGGCTGCTCTTGGGCTCCGGCTTCGCGCCAACGATCACGCTGTCGTCGGAAACCTTGACCGTGGACGGTGGCAGCTGGCGAATGGTGATGGCCCCGCGCGGCACCTGCACCGCGCCGGAGATGGCGAGTCGCTCAGCGGCCATGCGCACGGCCAGGTCCGGTTCGACTTCCAGGTTGGCGTAGGGCTCGACGGTCACCGGCAGACGGTTGCCACGCAGCTTCAGGTCGACGTCCAGGCCAGTGGCCCAGGCGATGCGCCCGGACAGGCTGCCGTTGCCAGTCTTGCCCGCCTTCCAGTCGCCACTCAGGTCGACCTGCTCGCCGGCGATTCGCGCCGTGACCTGCAACTGCTCAAAGCGGGTCGGCAGGTCGCCGCCGGAGATTTCGCCGTCGTTCAGGCGCAGCTCGCCATCCACCCGCGGTGCCAGCAAGCCGCCGGAAATCTGCCCGCTGCCATTGAGATGGCCTTTCAGCGTCTCCACCATGGGCGCGAAGGGCCGCGCCACGGAGATGTCCAGCCCATTGAGGCTGAAGGTACCGCTCAGCGGTTTGGCTTTCGGCCGCGGGTCGAGCTGCACCTGGGCGTTCAGGCTGCCGAGCTTGTCGCCGAGGAACTGCAGGCTGGTATCGATGCGCCGGGGCGTCAGGCGGCTCTCCAGTTGCAGGCGCTGGTAAGGGAAGTCGACCCAGTCTTCCTGCTCCTTGATGCGCAGGGTGCCATTGTTGGCATTGACCAGGATGGCGCCGTTCGGGCCGCTGGCAGGCAGGTCGAGCTGCACGTCGCCGTCGAGCTTGCCCTTCCAGGCGAAGTCCTCGGGCAACCAGCGCGCCAGGCTGTCCAGCGGGAACTCGCGCAGGTGCATGCGCAAGCGCGGGTCGGGCATCAGTCGCTGGTCTTCCATGCACAGGCTGGCCGGGCCGGAGGCCCAGCAGTGGGCACCAAGGTTGATCCGCCCGTCCGCCAGGCGCTCCAGGCGCGCCGGCTGTTGCAGCCGCCAATCCTGGCCGCCGCTCTGGATGTCACCCTTTGCCAGTCGCCCGCGCCAGTCCTTGCCGTTCCAGTTGCCGTCCAGGCCGAGGTCGAGCACCACCGGTTTGCCCTGCAGGTTCAGGGCGAGCTGTTGGCGCTGGCGGTCGCCACTGCCGTCCAGCTTGAGCACACCAAAATCCGTGTCGCCGCTGTGCAGTCCCTGCGCGGTCAGGTTCACCCGGCCGCGCTGGGCGGCGTCCAGCGCGGCGGTCAGCTCCAGCGTGCGCAGGCCCTGCTCGGCGTAGGCGACGCGCTGGCCGTCAAGCTTGAGTTGCCCCTGCGGCGCTTGCAACGTGCCGGCCAGATCGAGCTGGCCGCTGACCTTGCCGAACAATTGTGGCCACAACTGGCCGAGGCGATTCAGGGCGATATCCAGTCGGCCGGACAGCCGCTGGTCCAGCGCAGCCTGTCCGCTGATGCGGTTGTCGCCGAGCTGCAGCGTCAGGCCATCGACCTTCCACGCCTGCCCCGCCGCCGTGGCGTTCGCCTTGAAGATGGCCGGCTGGCCACGCAGGCGCCCCTGCAGGTCGAGGTTGGCGTCGAGGTTCAGTGCCTCGCCCTTGAGTGAGCCCTTGCTGCGCAGCGGCCCGCCCAGACGTCCGGGCATCTCTTCGAGCCAGTAGGCCGGATCGAGGTCGGACAGGTCGAACGCCGCGTCCCAGGTCACCGCGTCGGCGAATCCAACCTTCAGGTGCCCTTCGGCCTTGCCCTGCCCCGCCACCAGTTTCAGCGACGGCAGGAAGACTTCCGCGAGGTTGCCCGACACCGGGCTCGCTAGCGTGAAATCGCCGGCAGGTCCCTTGAAGGCGCCGTCGAAATTGCCCAGGTAGGCCCCCTCGCTGTAGCTCACTTCAGCCTTGAAGGTGTGCACGCTCACCGGCGGTTCGTCGATGGCCGGGTACAGGCGGCGCCAGGGGAAATCGAGCCAGTCGAGCTGGGCATTGGCGGCGAAGGCGTCCTTCCAGTCGAGGCGGCCGGTCAGCGCCACGCGCTGCTCCTTGGCGGCGCTCAGGTCGAGCGCAGCGATGTCCGCACCCTCGGCATCGACGCGCCCGCGCAGGGTCAGCACCACCGGACTTTCCTCGGCGGGCAGCACGGCGGCGCCGGCCAACTGGTAGCCGTCCCTGAGATTGCCGCTGGCAGTCAGGCGCAATTGGTTCAGCGTCAGGGTATCGGGTAGCGAGGCATCAGCCTTGAAGCCGTCGGCAGTGACCAATGCGGTGGCCGGCAGGTTCTCTGCCAGCGGTTGCAGGTCGCCTTCCAGGCGGCCGTTCAGGTAACCGCTGCTCTGCGCCTGCAATTTCAGGTGGTTCATCAGCTCGCCCGTTGCCTGCAGTTGCAGGGTCCAGGGTTTGTCGCCCGGCGCCGGCAGGCCGAGAGTCCCTTCGGCTTCCAGCGGCCAGCCCTGCGTGGGTTTCAGCAGGCCTTTGAGCGACAGATCCAGGCCGTCGCGGGCAAGCGTCAGCGAGTCGATGTGCAAGCCTTCATGATCCCAATGCGCGGCCAGCTCGGCGTCGCGCAGTTGCTCCTGGCCATCGAGCAGGAAGCGGCCGATACGGATGTCTCCCAGCTCCAGCGACAGCGGCAGGCTCAGGTCCGGCAGCTCGATCGGGCCGGAGGACTCGCTCGGCTCGCTGGGTGGCAGAGTCAGCAGCACTTCGTTGGCCACGACCTTGTTCAGACACAAGGTCATGCGCAGCAGGCAGGCCGGCGACCAGTCGATCTGTGGCTGATCGAGCACCAGATGCGTTGCACCATCGCTCCATTCCAGACGCTTGGCACTGAAACCGCCGGCCAGGCGACCGTCGAATCCATCCACGTTCAGGCCCGGAACCCAGCTCAGCACTGCACGGCTACCTGCTGGAGTGCCGAGCAACGCAGCCACGGCGATAACCAGCAGCAGGATCAGCCCGAGCAGGCCGCCCAGGCTCCAGCGCAGCACGCGCATCCAGCCGGCGCGGCTCACAGTTCAGGCCCCATGGAAAAGTGCAGGCGGATGCCGCCGTCCTCGTCCAGGCCATCGGCCAGGTCCAGGCGCAACGGGCCGACCGGGGAAATCCAGCGAATGCCGATGCCAACGCCGGTCTTGATCGAGGGGAAGTCCAACGAGTTGAACGAGTTGCCCTGGTCGACGAAGGCTGCGATGCGCCAGCGCTCAGCGATGGGGTACTGGTACTCGACGCTGCCGGCGACCATGTAGCGGCCACCGATGCGATCACCGTCGGAGTTCTTCGGCGACAGCGTCTGGTAGTCGTAGCCACGTACGCTCTGGTCGCCGCCGGCGAAGAAGCGCAGCGACGGCGGAATCGCGCTGTAGTCGTTGGTGGCGATGCCGCCAACCTGAATGCGTCCGAGCAAGCGCTGCCCTCCCCAGAAACTGGTCACGCCCTTGGCCATGGCGTTGATGTGCGCCACGTCGGCGTCCGCCAACAGCCCCTCCTTGGCGCCCTTCACTTCGAACTGCAGACGGTAGCCCTTGCCGGGGTCGATCTTGTTGTCAGCCTCGAGGATCGAGTAGCCAATACCCGGCATCAGGAAACTGCTCAGGCCCGAATCATCGCCCAGCTTGTACTCCTCGCGCTGCCAGTTCAGCGAGACGACCCGCTGCCAGCCGCTGTCGAGCTTGTGGTGCCATTCGCCACCGAGGGTCAGCAACTTGCTTTCGGTGTCCACCAGGTCTTCGTACTGGTAGCCGCTGGTGAAGCGCAGCTTGTCGGTGAGCGGAGGGTCCAGGGGGATTTCGTACCAGGCGCCGACGTTCTGCCGGGGAGCGGAAACTTCGGCTTCGAAGCCCAGGCTATGGCCCTGCGGATTGACCCAGTGGCGGGTCCAGGTGGCCCGTGCACGCGGCCCGACGTCGGTCGAGAAGCCCAGGCCGAGGCCCATGGTGCGTGGCTTTCGCGCTTCCAGGTGGACGTGCACCGGGACCACCTCGCCATCGGCATTGGTCGGCGCGGCATCGACTCGCACACCATCGAAGTAGCCGCTGGACTGCAAGGCCTGATTGAGGTCGGCGATCTGCTCGGAATCGTAGTCGGCGCCCTCCTTGAACGGCACCATGCGTTGCAGCAGGTCCTCGTCGAAGGGGAAATCGCCAGCGAAATCGACCTTGCCCAGGCGGTAACGCGGCCCACTGGCATACACCAGTTCGATGTCCGCCACGCCGGCCTCAGGGTCGATGCGCAACTGCTGCTGGGTGAACTGGCCACGGAAGAAGCCGAAGCGCGAGGCCTGGTTCTGGATCAACCGCTTGGCGTCCTCGTAGGCGCCGTGATTGAGCTGCGCCCCAGGCTTCAGGGAATCCCCGCCGGGAACGCGGAAGCTCTTGAGACTGGCGGCCGGGCCCTCGACCCGCACCGTCACATTGCGCAGGTGAATCGGCTCGCCCGGCCGGACATTGATCCGCAGGGTCGGCACCTTGTCAGCGGTCACCCGGCCACGGATACGCGCCTGGTAGTAACCCAAAGCCTGGGCGGCCTTCTGCGCCTGCTCCACGGCGTTGCGCCGGAATCTCAGCAGGGCCGCCTGATCACGCTCGCCAAGGCTGCCCACATAGGCCTCGATGTTGGCCTTGAGCGCAGCGTTGGCGGGGGTGATACGAACGTCGAGATGGGCTTCGGCCGCCAGGACCCTCTGCAAGCAGAAGGCCATTACCAGCAGCAGCCCAAGCAATCCTTGGACAACTCTCATGGCGCGAAATGCTAGCACGGGTTTTCCCCGTATTGCCTTCCTTCAAGCCGTAGGAAGCATCTGAGGGTTCACCTCGCCGACTATCCCGCAGACACTTTCACCGCCTCACGCCGATGGGTGGGATGGAACAGCACATGCTCACGAATAGGCCCCAGCGCCACCTCCCCCAGCTCTTCGTAACCGTGCCGTCGGTAGAACTCCAGGTAGCGTGCGTTGCCCGTGTCCAGCACCAACCCCTGAGAGCCGCCATCCTCGGCGCACCATGCGTGCAGTGCATCGAGCAACTGCTCGCCGAGGTGCTTGCCCTGGAACTCCGGATGCACGCCGATCAATGGGAGGATGTGATACGGCCCAGGAGGCAGGCAACCGAGCACCGCGGCGTGATAGTCGAGGTAGCGTCGGGTGCACCCCAGGCCCGTGGTCAGCAGCATGCGCATACGCCAGAACCAGCTCTCGGTGACATCCAGACGACGTTGCGGCGGCACCACCAGCGCCACGCCCACCAGGCGATCCTCGATCAACAGGCCGATGGCTGGCAGCTCCTCGAGAAAGTGCTGGTTGACCAGCTCGCGGACAGTCGCGCGCACGCGCTGGTCGAACCCGGCGCGGTCGGATTCGAACAGGTAGGCAAATGTGGGTTCATGGCGGTAGGCGTGATAAAGCAGCGAGCGGACTTCACGACTGTAGTTGCCGTCGAGCAGACGGACTTCGGCGAGGGTATCAGGCATGCGGACGCCTCTTCGTGTGAGTTCTTCTTATGCTTGTGGGTCCAGCCACGAAACCCTAGCAGCGCCTCGCCGGGGTCGCCAGGATCGGCCGACCTGGGCTAGCATCGTGCTTTTGCCAGGGCGCCCAGGATGAAAATCGTCTCCTTCAATATCAACGGTTTGCGCGCACGTCCCCATCAGCTCCAGGCGATCATCGAGCGCCACCAGCCGGACGTGATCGGCCTGCAGGAAACCAAGGTCGCCGACGAACAGTTCCCCCGCGAGGAAATCGAAGCCCTCGGCTACCACGTGCACTATCACGGGCAGAAGGGCCACTACGGCGTCGCCCTGCTCTCCCGCCAGGAGCCGCTGGAACTGCAGCGCGGCTTCCCCAATGACGACGAGGACTCACAGCGCCGTTTCATCTGGGGCACCTTCAAGGATGCCGAAGGGCAACTGATTACCGTGATGAACGGCTACTTCCCGCAGGGCGAGAGCCGTGACCATCCGCTGAAGTTCCCGGCCAAGCAGCGCTTCTACGCCGACTTGCAGGACCTGCTGGAAACCCGTTTCCAGCCTGACCAGCCGCTGGTGGTGATGGGCGACATCAATATCTCGCCGGAAGACTGCGACATCGGCATCGGCGAGGAGAACCGCAAGCGCTGGCTGAAGACCGGCAAGTGCAGCTTCCTGCCGGAAGAGCGCGAATGGCTGGCGCGCCTCAAGGGCTGGGGCCTGGTGGACAGCTTCCGCCTGCAGAACCCAAGCGTGGACGATCGTTTCAGCTGGTTCGACTACCGCAGCCGTGGCTTCGAGGACACGCCCAAGCGTGGCCTGCGCATCGACGTCATCCTCGCCTCCGAAGCGCTGCGCGGGCGCATCGCCGATACCGGCGTGGACTACGACATCCGTGGCATGGAAAAACCCTCGGACCACGCACCGATCTGGTTGCAGCTCAAGTAACCCGCTCGAATGAAAAAGCCCGGCCAATGCCGGGCTTTTTCATTGCTGCCGAGGCCGGCGAACCACCTCTTGAGTGATTCGGTCTCAGGCGTCTTCGCTGGTTGTGACCGACTTGCTGATTGCACTGTAGGTCGTGTTGAATCGTACAGTCTCGTTGAAGCCCTTGACGATCACACCGAAGCGCTCCTTGGCATCGAGCAATTGCTTGAAGCGATCGGCCAGTTCAGTTCCCTGCCGCTGCAGGCCGGCTTCGCGGTCATCCAGCTCCTGGATGCGGGCGCGCATCTGGTTCAGCTGGCGCTCAATCCCCTGCTGCTCCTGATTCAGGACCTCGGCGCGCTTGCTGGTGGCTCGGTCGCGGCTATCAACGGTTTCCGCAAGCGCTTGCAGAGCACTGCTGCGCTCGGCGAGTACGGCAGAGTTCTGCTCGGCAACGCGCTCGATATCATACTTCTCTTCCTGCAGGCGCTGCTCCATCTGGGCCAGGCGATCTTCCCGCTCAGCCAACTGACGCTCGCGTTCGATGGTGGCCTGGCGACGCTCGTCGAGCGCCTCGCGCATCTTCACGACTTCCATCTTCTGTTGAGACAGGCCGTGAGCCATGCCTGCCAGAGAGTCGAGGGTGGACTGTACGTCGTGCAGTACGCCATCGGTCTCCATGACGGAAGACTGGAACGCAGGTTCCGCCGACGCCCGCGCAAGCGAGGCACTGGAGCTGGCTTTTTCCTGCTGGAGTTGGTCTGAAGCGTTCATGGTGGAGGGTTCCTCGTAGGAAGAGTGGGAAACTGGCGGAAGCGATTGGCTGAAGATTGAAGCGGCTGTGGTGTCAGCCGGGACGGTTCGAGAGGGGCCATACCTGCCGCTCGCTGGCTGAGGCGCCGCGGGAGCTATCGTCGGGTCTGGCGATGAAACCTTCAGACCGGGCTCTGCAACACCACCGTGGTCGGACTGTTCGGAGCCGGAGCCCAGGTCCGAGCACGCCGACGCGAGTTCGATCAGGTCTCTTTCGAGCAATTCGAATGCTTCGAGAACTGGCGCCCCTGTTACCGGTACATCACCGACAGGCTCCGTTGCTGCAAGCACTGCCATCGAATCGTCCTGCCCAGCATGCGGCGGATTGCCGACTTCACCCGCAGCAGCCACTTGGCTAGTGCTCTGCGCAGCGCTGGCCTTCGTATTGATCGGGATGTACCCCGTTGACAAATGGGGGCGTGAAGCGCCCTTGGCACGAAGAGACACAGCGTTCGCCAGACGAGACAGTGGAGTCTTGCGCTCGGTTCCTCGATCGGATGAAGAGGACATGTCTGTCTGTTCGGACGGTTCGGATGCACTCGCGGCAAGTGCTTCGTGATCCTCTTGTCCTTCGAACTGCTTCGTATCTGATGTCATGAAACGTCCTGCCCTGAGGATGATCGACCTCACTCCAACCCCCCGCACGGTTCGACATATCGAAGTGCGCCAATGGTCGGGTGTTCGGGTTGTCCTGCTGCTGCATGGGTTCGCTGGTGCAGAGCAGGTTGCAGAACGAATTCTTACAGGGCGGCACTCACGTGAATGTCAGTAAATTCCGGCGCAATCGAAGGAAAACTATGCAAGCCGCTCTGAATTCTGCCGGCAGGCCAACGGACAACTTCAGCTATCCGCAACGGAGCTGAGCATGGCGAGGGTGCCAGCCTGGAGAAAGGGGTGCCCGCCCCTACAGCAATCCGATTTCTTCGCTGATGCGGAACAGATCGTCCAGCGAATTGGCGTCCAGCTTGCGCATCAACTGACGCTTGTGCTGCCCGACGCTCGCCCCCGACAACGACAGGTGCTCCGCCAATAACGCTACCGAGCATCCGCGGCGCAACCCGTGCAGTACGGCGATCAGGTGCGTTGGGAAAACCAGAGCGGACTTCACCCTGGGGTCCTCGTCAACCAGCACTTGCCGGTGCTCGGGAAATATCGTGCCGCCCGCCAGGACGGCATCCACGGCGCGCCCGATCAGGTTCGGACGATCATCCATCAGCAGAAAGCCTGAAACCCCGCTGCGAATGGCATGCTGGATATTCAGCGACGTACCCAGGCTGGAGCAGACCAGCACAGGAGTAGAGGATTTCAATTGACCGCCACGCCGAAGCATTGCCACGAGCTCCAGCCCATGGATATCCGGTAGCTCGAGCGTAACCAGCAATAGATCGCAATCGCTTACGCTCAAATTGCTCAGCGCCTGCCGGGCGAACTTGAAGTGCAGGTCGCACTGATGGCCGCCAGCGTGCAGGAATCGACGCAAGGTGACGAAATCACGTCGGGAAGGGTCGACGAGTACGATACGGGCCATGTTACTCCCTGTTGCAAAGGCCTCGCTGTTACTGTTTGCGGGCTGGATCGTCCGCCGTGAATCAACGTGACATCGCCCGTCAGCCAATCGCTCGGTGTTTCCGCGACAGCTTGCAGTGGCGACGAATGGAGCCGGGCGGAATGACATCGCCGGACAACTCCATGTCTCGGCAATGTCTCCTGCGCCAGCTCCTGCCCCGGAGGATAAGGTCGGCCGATTCGTCTCGCGACTTATCGGCCACCGAACTCACTCGGTTACAGACTTGGAAATGGCGGACAAGGTGCTGTTGAACTGCACGGTTTCGTTGAAACTCTTCACGATGGTGCTGAACTTGTCCTTGGCGCTCTGCAGGTTCTTGAGGCGTACCGCCAACTCCTCGGTCTTGCGCTTGAGAGCACTTTCACGCTCGTCCAGTTCGAAGGCGCGACTACGCAGGGCGCCGAGTTGCTCGTCGATACGCTGCTGCTCGAGCTGGACGGACTCGGCGCGCTTGACCGTGGTCTTGTCACGCAGGTCAACGGTCTGCGCCAGCTCCTTGAGTGCTTCGCTACGCTCCGCCAGCAGGCGATTGTTCTCGGCGGCCATGCGATCGAGGTTGGTCTTGGCCTGTTTGAGATGATTCTCCAATTGCAACAGGCGCTCTTCCTTGTCGCCGGCAAGACGCTCGCGCTCCTGCAGTTGGATGTTCCATTCCTCCAACTCTTCCTGCAGCCGGCCTGCCGCCTGCTTCTGGTGAGTCAGGCCCTGGGCCATCCCGGCAAGCGAATTGAGGGTGTTCTGGACATCGGACAGAACATCGTCGGGGTCCGCCTCGAGCTGGGGAACGCTCAGCGCAGCTGCAACCTCCTGCAACTCCATCGAGGTAATTGGAATGGCGCTGCCCTTCATATCGGCCTGAGGTACCACGGTGTCTTGCATTTCGGTCATTTCAGATTCCTTCTGGATCAATATTCCCTGAAGCGCCGCCGCCTCAGGGTTGCTGTCGCCTGCCCGCTGAGCGGCAACCGCGTTCGCTGCGGAAGACACTTTCGCCTCATCCAACGTCGTAACCAGGACTTCCTCGCGGGACAAGTCATGACCGGTAGCAGCCAGTACCGCCAACGTATCTGCCAAGCCGGAAATCATGGGTTCGAAGAATTCATCGGTTTCACAATCGGCACTGGAAATTCCGCTCGGAGCCAGCTCAACCTCCAAGGGTTCGAACACCGTCAGCTCTGGCTGCTGGATTGGCTCTACCGGCTCCCATTGCATATCGGTCTCTGGCACACCGCTCGCCTGCGGTTCAGCGCCTTCCGTCGAGGCGGGCACGAAATTCTCCACCGTCGATAGAACCGACTGCTCGGCAGCCTCCTGTTCCTCTGGCTGCGGCTGCGCAACGACATTCAGCGCTTGCGCCTGCTCCAGCTCGGATGGCTCCACAACCTCCGGGACAAACAGCTCGACAATCTCGACCACTGGCGGGGTGGCCTGAGCAGCGACCTCCAGGGATTCCAGCGGCTCCGGCTCGACAGGCTCCAGGATTTCCGGGGCGCTTTGTTCGGCAAAAGCCTCCAGCTCTTTTAACGCAACGGCCAGCAGGGGTTGCACCGGCTCCGGGGCAGGCTGCTCCATTGCCTCCGCAATGAAAGGCTCGACAACGTCGAGTGCTGGCGGCGCCGTTTGTGCAGCGACTGCCGGCGATTCCAGCTGTTCCGGTTCGGCACGCTCTACAACTTCCGCGACGCTTTGTTCGATATGGTCCGGAACTTCTGGCATCTCCAACGCAGTGTCTACCGTCGCTTCCACCGGCTCCTGTTCGGGGGGCTCGACTGCCTCCGGAGCAAATGGCTCGACGATATCGAGTGCTGGCAGGACTGCTTGAGCAGCGACTTCCAGGGACTCCGGTAGCGCCGGCTCCCCAGGCTCCGCGACTTCCGGGGCGCTTTGTTCGACAGGAGCCAGAACTTCATGCTCCTCCAATGCATTGGCTATTGGCGCTTGCACCTGCTCCGGTTCGGATGGCTCTGCTGCATCAGGAACAAACGGCCCGAAAATCTCGAGCGATGGATGGGCCGCGTGCGCAGCGACTTCCTGGGACTCCGGTAGCGCCGGCTGCACAGACTCCACAACTTCCGGGGCGCTTTGCTCGACAGGAGCCAGAACTTCATGCTCTTCCAATGCATTGGCTATTGGCGCTTGCACCTGCTCCGGTTCGGATGGCTCTGCTGCCTCCGGAACAAACGGCCCGAAAACCTCAAGCGATGGATGGGCCGTTTGCGCAGCGACTTCCAGAGGCTCCGTCAGTTCCGGCTCGACTTGCTTTTCGATTTCCGGAACGCTTTGTTCGACAGAGCCGAGAGCTTCCGCCTCCGTCAGCACAATGGCCACCGGGGCTTCCGCCTGCTCCTCTGCAGGTGGCTCAACCACATCCGGAATGAAAGGCTCGACAGCCTCGAGCAATGGCGAGGCTTCCTGTGCATCAGCTTGCAATGCTCTCGCCGGCTCCTGCTCCGACTCGGCAGACACCGACGCTGCCGCCCCAGCCGCAGCGGGTAATTCCAGGAACTCCACTTCCTGCAGATTGAACGAGATTTCCTCCTCCGCCGCAGGCAGCTCGATCAGCCCTGTAGCTGCCGCTTCGCTCACGGCCACGAGCGTCGAAGCATCTGCTGCAGGCGGCTGAGCAGGAATGGAGTCCGTCAGCGCAGGGCCATGTTCAGGCTCAGCCTGCACTGCAGGCGACCCAACAGCCCCGCTCGATCTCGGCTCGTCCACCGTTGGAGTGGCGCCATTCGCCTCCGCGGCCACACGCAGACCGAGAAAGTCCTCATCAACGGAATCCAGCGCGACGGACTCTTCTGCGCCTACCGCCGGCGTATCGTCATCGTGGCGCCCTGCGGCGGCTCCGAGTGGCTCCGGATCTTGCACAGCAGGTGTTTCCCGGACCTCAGCTGCTGCGTCCTCTTCGCCGCTTCGAGACTTGCTCATCCGCGCGAGCTGGGCGAAGTCCAGGATCATGTCCGTGGACAGTTCGAGTCCAAGATCGACGATATCTCTGGGAGCCTCGTCGTCATCTCCGAACGGGACCGAAAGCCGCAAAGGCTTTGGACGGCGCGCCAGCATCCCTGCCTGGGATAGCAGGTTCAGCCATGACCGCAGCGACGCCATTGGCAGTTCGATTTTCCGGAACGTCATGCCCCGAGGCGTCGGCAGGCTCAGTGATCGCCTGCGCCATGGACGCCCCCAGCTGGGTGCCATGGCATTGTGGACGGCGAGCGGGATCAGCTTGACGCGATGCTCGGCGCCGGCCTCGGCTGGCCTGGAGGCGCTGTGGAGTGAACTCATGGTTATCTTCCGGCGGGTGCAGTTCGAAACGGCGCAAGTTTCTCTTGGCCATGGCAACGGCGTTATCAGGTTCCCCTGATGCACCGCAGGATTTTTCCTATTCGCGGCCACTCACAGCGAGCGGTGCGACACCGCTTACGCCTCACCCACCGTCAGCTTCGACGTGGTTGCCGCAATACCTTCAGCACGCCCCCGAGCTCCGATGAGCGTTGGGAGGCCCCCATCAGGTCCAGCACGATGGTCAACACGAACAGCGGCACGACCAGCAGAAGCATCGTGGGAGCGAGTTCCATGGCCGTATCCGGGAGCACAAGCAGCGTGCCGGACATCAAGGCGACCAACAGGATGATGACCAGCTTGATCAGCACCGAAGCAAAATCGACGAGGCCGCCCATTCCAGGCTCCTGCATATCAAGGTGAGGCGACCTGTATAGCGATGACTAGCAGACGCGGAAATCAGAAATCTCCCGCAATCCACCAGTCATCTCCGAAGACAACGGCAACCGCTCTGGCGCATGGGCAAGCGTCATATCGATGCAATGATTTCGACTTAATCTGCCGCGCCAACGATGCCTCAAATGGAAGTTGACTCATGCAGTACAAGTCGAGCCCCAGCGATGCCCAACCCTGGCCCGTCACCATCGCCTGGCTCACCATCGCGTTCATCTGCTACGCGTTCCCCTGGTCGGCATTCGCCGCCCTGCCCTCGTCCCAGGGTGGTGAGCCGGTGCTGCGCATCCAGGGCTCCAACACCATCGGTGCACACTTGCTGCCCGAACTGGTGAAGGGACTGCTGGTCAGCGAGGGCTACAGCGACGTCAGTGCCAAGCCAGGCAAGGCAGAGAACGAACAGCGCATCATCGGCCGCACCCAGGAAGGCAAGGAGGCCATCATCGACCTGGCGGCCCACGGTTCCAGCACCGGTTTCGTCGCCCTGAAGGACAACAGCGCCGAACTGGCGGCCGCCTCGCGCCCGATCAAGGACGCCGAGGTCGCGGGCCTATCGGCGTCAGGCAACCTGCGCAGCGCCAAGGCCGAGCAGGTGATCGGCATTGATGGCCTGGCGATCATCGTCAACCCGGCCAACGTGCTGGATGAACTGACCACCGACAGCCTCGCGCGAATCTTCTCCGGTGAAGTGAAGACCTGGGAAGAACTGGGTGGTCGCGGCGGTGCGATCCATCTGTACGCCCGCGACGACAACTCCGGCACCTTCGATACCTTCAAGGAGCTGGTGCTGGCCAGCCACGGCAAGGCGCTGGCCGGCGGCGTCCAGCGCTACGAGTCCAGCGACCAGTTGTCCGCCGAGGTGAGCAAGGACCCGCAGGGCATCGGTTTCGTCGGCCTGTCGTCCGTGCAGAAAGCCAAGGCGCTGCGCATCGCCGACGGCGACTCCCAGGCAATGCCGCCCTCGACCACGCTGATCGCCACCGAGGATTACCCGCTGTCGCGCCGCCTGTTCCTCTACATGAAACCGGAAGAGCCGAACCGCTGGGCCCGCGCCCTGCTGCAGTTCGCCCAGGGCGACAAGGGCCAGGCCCTGGTCAGCGCCAGCGGTTTCGTCGGCCAGCGTGTGCAGGCGGTGAAGATGGCTCCACGGGCCAGCATGCCGGAGAACTACCAGGCCCTGGCGCGTGACGCCGAGCGCCTGTCGGTGAACTTCCGCTTCCGCGAAGGCAGCGCCACCCTGGATAACAAGGCGCAACGCGATATCGACCGCCTGCTCGCCTACCTTCAGCAGAACGGCAAGATGAACAAGCAGGCCGTGCTGGTCGGTTTCGGCGATCCGAAACAGGACCCAGCCCGCGCCGAACTGCTCTCCAAGTTGCGGGCCATGGCCGTGCGCCGTGAACTGGCGAAGGAAGGCGTGATGTTTCGCGAGATCAGCGGCATGGGCGACGCCCTGCCGGTGGCGGCCAACAGCGATAACGACGGTCGGGTGAAGAATCGCCGCGTCGAAGTCTGGGTCTACTGATCCCTCTGGCGGTCAGCGTCTAGACTGTCTGAAGGACGCATACCGCCCGGTCTGGAATTACTGTAGGAACTTGTTACGTTCCTTCGCTTGTCTCTGCCGGGCGCTCTGCTATTTTCCCGCCAGTGACGCCGGGCCCCTCTGACGGTTGCCAACCGCCATGTCGGAGTCACTTTTCGACAACGACACTAAGGGAGGGGCCAAATGACAGCTCTGCACGCCTTTTTGACCGAACCATTCCTCGGAACCGCCACCTGGTTCTGGCTGGCCTTCCTGGCCATCGTGATTCTTCTCCTCGTACTCGACCTGGGCGTCCTGCAACGCGATCACCACGAGATCGGCGTGCGCGAGAGCCTGATGCTCTCTGCCGGCTACTTCGCCTGCGGCCTGGCCTTCGGTGGCTGGGTCTGGTACGAGTTCGGGGCCACCAGCGCGGTGGAGTACTACACCGGTTTCCTCGTCGAACAGTCGCTATCGATGGACAACGTGTTCGTCATGGCGATGATCTTCGGCTTCTTCGGCATTCCTCGCCGCTACCAGCACCAGGTGCTGTTCTGGGGCATCCTCGGCGCCATCGTCATGCGCGCGCTGATGATCGGCCTGGGCGCCGCGCTGGTGAAGGAATTCGAGTGGATCATGTACGTATTCGGCGCCTTCCTGCTGTTCAGCGGCGTGAAGATGCTGTTCAGCAAACATGATGCCGAGCCGGACCTGGCGAACAATCCGGTGCTGAAGTTCCTGCGCAAGCGCATCCGCATGACCGACACCATCCACGAGCACCACTTCTTCGTGAAGATACCGGACGCCTCGGGCAAGCTGGTGCGCTACGCCACCCCGCTGTTCCTGGCGCTGATCCTGATCGAAATCGCCGACCTGGTATTCGCCGTGGACAGCGTGCCGGCGATCTTCGCCATCACTCAGGACCCTTTCATCGTCTACACCTCGAACATCTTCGCGATCCTCGGCCTGCGCGCCCTGTACTTCTCGCTGGCGGCGATGATCCACCGCTTCGTCTACCTGAAGTACGCCCTGGCGCTGGTGCTGGTGTTCATCGGTACGAAGATTTTCCTGCATGGATTCATCGGCAAGGTTCCCGCGGCCCTGTCGCTTGGCGTAACCTTCGGCCTTTTGGCGGGTGGCATACTGCTATCCTTGCTCAAGACCCGCAGAACCAGCGAGGAGCCGCTGGAAATCGTCAGCCAGGAGAGCATCCATGCAAGCGCTGGAGGTGAGGATCGAAGCCGTTGAGTTTCGCGGCCGGGCCTATTGGCAGGTCCGTCTCGGTCGTCGTGCCCTGCGCTTCCCCCATGAGGCTGCCGCACGCGCCTTCGCCGCCCAGTTGCACACACGGCGCGAGTGGCTGATCGAGCAGAGGGCAATGGCCGACGGACCAGACCCCTCTCCACAGCAGTGAATGAACAGGGCCAGCGCAAGCTGGCCTTGTTCATTGTGAGTCGAGCACTACCAGCGCTTGAAAGCGAGCGTAGGAGCGGACTCCGTCCGCGATGGGTTTCCGGCAGCTACGAGCCGGCCCGATGCACATCGCGGACGGAGTCCGCTCCTACAAAAAGCACCATGCTCCCGGAATGAAAAAGGCCCGCATCAGCGGGCCTTTTTATTGGGGACTAACGATCAGCGGCTGCTGCGCAGAGCATCCTTGGGCACGTACTTGCCGATCTCGTACTTGCCGATGGCCGCACGGTGCACCTCGTCCGGGCCGTCGGCCAGGCGCAGGGTGCGCTGCATGGCATACCAGTAGGCCAGCGGGAAGTCGTTGGAAACGCCGGCGCCACCATGCATCTGGATGGCGCGGTCGATCACCTGCAGGGCGACGTTGGGCGCGACGACCTTGATCTGGGCAATCTCGCTCTGGGCAAACTTGTTGCCGGCCTTGTCCATCATGTAGGCGGCATTGAGAGTCAGCAGGCGAGCCTGGTTGATCTCGATGCGCGAGTTGGCGATGTGGTCGATGTTGCCACCCAGGCGAGCCAGCGGCTTGCCGAAGGCGGTGCGGCTGACGGAGCGCTTGCACATCAGTTCCAGCGCGCGCTCGGCCATGCCGATGGAGCGCATGCAGTGGTGGATACGGCCTGGGCCGAGGCGGCCCTGGGCGATCTCGAAGCCGCGGCCTTCGCCGAGCAGGACGTTCTCGTAAGGCACGCGGACATTCTCGAACAGCACTTCGGCGTGGCCGTGCGGAGCGTCGTCGTAGCCGAACACCGGCAGCGGACGAAGGATCTTCACGCCGGGGGCGTCAGTGGGCACCAGGATCATCGAGTGCTGCTGGTGACGCGGCGCATCCGGATTGGTCAGGCCCATGAAGATCATGATCTTGCAGCGCGGGTCGCAGGCACCGGAGGTCCACCACTTGCGGCCGTTGATGACCCACTCGTCACCATCGCGAACCGCGTTGGCTTCCATGTTGGTGGCGTCGGACGAGGCCACGCCCGGCTCGGTCATGGCGAAGGCGGAGCGGATTTCGCCACGCAGCAGCGGCTCCAGCCAGGTGCGCTTGTGCTCTTCGGAGCCATAGCGCACCAGCACTTCCATGTTGCCGGTGTCGGGAGCTGCGCAGTTGAACGGTTCGGAACCGATCAGCGAGCGGCCCATGATCTCGGCCAGCGGTGCGTATTCCATGTTGGTCAGGCCAGCGCCCAGTTCCGACTCGGGCAGGAACAGGTTCCACAGGCCTTCGGCTTTCGCCTTGACCTTGAGGTCTTCCATGATTTGCGTGGGCTGCCAGCGGTCACCCTGGGCCACTTGCTCCTCGAACACCTTCTCGGCGGGATAGACGTTGGCTTCCATGAACGCGGTGAGGCGCTCACGCAGGTCCTGAACCTTGGCGGAATAAGCGAAATCCATGGGGGCTAACCTTCTGGCGGCGGTTGTTTGTGTGGAGTGATGCTAGAACAGCGGGAAGGATTTACCCAGCCTATTATCCGAATCGATGAACATTCATAACCCATATGGACCTGGGCGCCGGTTCGGGTATGATCGGGCCAAAACAATGACAAGCGGAGCCCCGGTAATGAACCTCAGCAAGGTCGATCTGAACCTGTTCATCGTCTTCGACGCGATCTACACCGAAGCCAACCTGACCCGCGCCGGACAGATCGTCGGCATTACCCAGCCCGCCGTCTCCAACGCCCTCGCCCGCCTGCGCGAAACCTTCAACGACCCGCTGTTCGTGCGCACCGCCCAGGGCATGGTGCCGACGCCGATGGCGCAGAACATCATCGGACCGGTGCGCAATGCGTTGCAGTTGCTGCGCGTATCGGTACAGGAAAGCCGCACCTTCACCCCGACCCAGGCGAACAAGACCTACCGCATCAGCATGACCGACCTCACCGAGGCCATCGTCCTGCCGCCGCTGTTCCAGCGCCTGCGCCGCCAGGCGCCGAACGTGCACATCGAGAGCTTCCTCTCCAAGCGCCGCGAGACCACCAAGGAGCTGGCCGCCGGCCGCCTGGACTTCGCCGTCGATGCACCGTTGAACACCGACCCGCAGGTGCGCCACGTCAAGCTGATGGAAGACCGCTATGTCTGCGCCATGCGCCAGGGCCACGCGCTGGCCAAGGACAAGGTGACGCTGGAGGAATACCTGTCGGTAGCACACATCCAGATCTCCAGCCGCCGCAGCGGCCTCGGCTACGTTGACCTGTCGCTGGGCAAGATGGGCCTGCAACGCAAGATCGCCCTGCGCTCGCAGCACTACCTGATGGCGTCCACCGTGGTGCAGCAGACCGACATGGTGGTCACCGTGCCCGAGCGCTTCGCCCGCCACCATGGCCTGCACTTCGTCGACCTGCCGGTGAACGACGTGCCGAAGCTGGAAACCCACCTGTACTGGCACGAAAGCACCGACCAGGACCCGGCCAACCGCTGGATGCGCGAGCAGATCATCGAGCTGTGCCAGCAGGTGACGGCGCGCGAGGCGCGCGAGGCGGCGGAGCGCGCCTGATTTATGGGGCGATACCTGTCGATGGGTATCGCTTCGCTCCACGCCATCCTACGAATCTGTGGCTCCAATAGGCTGAATCCGGCATCCGCCTTACCTGTAGGAGCGAGCTTGCTCGCGAACATTGCTTGCCGGTAACTCGTCCGTTGGGCGGTTCGCGAGCAAGCTCGCTCCTACAGCAAAGCAACAGTGCCAGGTAAGCCACCTGCAGACCCCGTCCTGCCGAAGTGCCTGTCCAACGAACAGGCCGGGGTCTGCCGGCGAACCCTTACAGACTCCGCGCGATCACCAGTCGCTGCACGTCGCTGGTGCCTTCATAGATCTGGCACACGCGCACGTCGCGATAGATGCGTTCCACCGGGTAATCCTGCAGATAACCGTAACCGCCCAGGGTCTGGATCGCCGCGGAGCACACGCGCTCGGCCATTTCCGAGGCGAACAGCTTGGCCATCGAGGCCTCGGTCAGGCACGGCAGGCCGGCTTCGCGCAGGCTGGCGGCGTGGTGGACCATCTGCCGCGCCACGGCGATCTCGGTGGCCATGTCGCTGAGGCGAAAAGCCACCGCCTGATGCTGGATGATCGGTTTGCCGAAAGTCTCGCGCTCGTGGGCATAGTCGCGGGCGTACTCGAACGCCGCACGAGCCATGCCGACCGCCTGCGAGGCGATGCCGATACGCCCGCCTTCCAGGTTCGCCAGGGCGATGGCGTAACCCTGCCCTTCCTCGCCCAACCGGTAACTGGCGGGAATGCGCACGTCATCGAAGGCAATCTGGCAGGTATCGGAAGCATGCTGGCCGAGCTTGTCCTCCACGCGCACCACGCGGTAGCCGGGCGTATCGGTCGGCACGATGAAAGCGCTGATGCCCTTCTTGCCGGCCGCCGCATCGGTCACCGCGAAGACGATCACCACGCCGGCATGGCTGCCGGAGGTGATGAACTGCTTGCTGCCGTTCAGCACGTAATGATCGCCATCACGGCGCGCGCGGGTCTTCAGGAAGCTGGCGTCGGAGCCGGCCTGCGGTTCGGTCAGGGCAAAGGCGCCGATCATTTCGCCACGGGCCAGGGGCACGAGGAACTGGCGCTTCTGCTCGTCGTTGCCGAACTTGGCGATGGGCATGCAGCCCACCGAGTTGTGCACGCTCATGATGGTCGAGCAGGCGCCGTCGCCGGCGGCGATCTCTTCCAGGGCCATGGCGTAGGCCAGGTGGCCGGTCTGCGCGCCGCCCCACTGCTCTGCCACCAGCATGCCGAGGAAGCCGAGATCGGCCATTTCCTTGATGGCTTCGGCGGGGAAACGGTGCTCGCGGTCCCAGTCGGCGGCGAAGGGTTTCAGCCGCTCCTGGGCGAACTGGCGGGCAACGTCGCGGATCTGGAGGTCTTCTTCGCTGGGAATCATGGTTGGCTCCTTAGGCCAGGCGCTCGACCGCAATGGCCGTGGCTTCGCCGCCGCCGATGCACACCGAGGCGATGCCGCGCTTGAGGTCGTACTGCTTGAGCGCCGACAGCAGGGTCACGATCACCCGCGCACCGGACGCACCAATCGGGTGGCCGAGGGCGCAGGCGCCGCCGTGGACGTTGAGCTTGTCGTGGGGAATATCCAGGTCGCGCATGGCGGCCATGGCGACTACCGCGAAGGCTTCGTTGACCTCGAACAGGTCGACATCGCCGATGGCCCAGCCGGTGCGTTGCAGCAAACGGTTCACCGCGCCCACCGGGGCCGTCGGGAACAGGTTCGGCGCATCGGCGAAGGACGAGTGGCCACGGATCGCCGCCAGCGGCGTGAGGCCGCGTTTCTCGGCTTCGGACAGGCGCATCAGCACCAGCGCGGCGGCGCCGTCGGAGATGGAGCTGGCGTTGGCCGCGGTGACAGTGCCGCCGTCACGGAAGGCAGGCTTCAGGGTCGGAATCTTGTCCGGGCGCGCCTTGGGCGGCTGTTCGTCCTGGCTGATTTCGCGGGTTTCCTTGCCGGCCTTGACGCTCAGCGCGACGATTTCCTCGGCGAAGCGGCCTTCGCTCATGGCCTTCTGCGCACGGGTCAGCGAGGCGATGGCGTAGTCATCCTGCTGCTGGCGGGTGAAGCCGTACTTCTCGGCGCAGTCCTCGGCGAAGGTGCCCATCAGGCGGCCCTTGTCGTAGGCGTCTTCGAGGCCGTCGAGGAACATGTGGTCAAGCACCTTGCCGTGGCCCATGCGGTAGCCGCTGCGGGCGCGCTCCAGCAGGTACGGCGCGTTGGACATGCTTTCCATGCCGCCGGCCAAGGCCACGCGGGCGCTACCGGCGAGGATGGCGTCGTGGGCCATCATCGCCGCCTTCATGCCCGAGCCGCACATCTTGTTCACCGTGGAGCACGGCGTGCCGCGCGCCAGGCCCGCACCCAGCACTGCCTGGCGCGCCGGCGCCTGGCCCTGCCCGGCGGAGAGCACGCAGCCGAGCACCGCTTCGTCCACCTCTTCGGCGCCCAGGCAAGCCCGTTCGACAGCGGCGCGAATAGCGGCGACGCCGAGAGTAGCGGCGGTGACGTCCTTGAAGTCGCCGAGGAAGCCGCCCATGGGCGTACGGGTGGCGCTGACAATGACGATGGGATCGTTCATGAGCTGTCTCCTCTTACTTCGCGGCCATGCGGATGGCGCCGTCGAGGCGGATCACTTCGCCGTTGAGCATGCTGTTCTCGATGATGTGGCGGGCCAGCGCGGCGTACTCGTCGGGGCGACCGAGGCGCGGCGGGAACGGCACGCTGGCGCCGAGGGAGTCGCGCACTTCCTGGGGCATGGCAGCCATCATCGGCGTCTCGAAGATACCGGGGGCAATGGTCATCACGCGGATGCCCGAGCGCGCCAGTTCGCGGGCGATGGGCAGGGTCATGCCAACCACCGCGCTCTTGGACGCGGAGTACGCGGCCTGGCCGATCTGCCCGTCGAAGGCGGCCACCGAGGCGGTGTTGATGATGATGCCGCGCTCACCACCGGAGTCCGGCTGGTTCTGCGCCATGGCTTCGGCGGCCAGGCGCAGCATGTTGAAGGTGCCGATCAGGTTGATGTTGATGGTGCGGGTGAAGCTGTCCAGCCCGTGCACACCGTTGCGGCCGATAATTTTCTCCGCCGGCGCCACGCCCGCGCAGTTGGCCAGGCCATGCAGCGCGCCGAAGGCATCGAGGACAAGTTGCACGGCGGCCTTGCCGTCCGCCTCGCTGCACACGTCGGTGCGAATGAAGCGTGCATTGGCTTCGCCCAGTTCGGCGACCTGGGCCTCGCCGGCTTCGGCGTTGATGTCGGCCAGCACTACCTTGGCGCCGGCGCTCACCAGCAGTTTCGCGGTGGCTGCGCCGAGGCCGGAACCGCCGCCGGTGATCAGGAATACCTTGTTCTGGATCTGCATGAAGTCTCTCCGCTGTACTTAGTGAGCTGCCGCTTTCTCGGCCGCTTCGCGTTGCTTGGCGATCTCCTGGTTGCGCAGGAGGAAGCGCTGGATCTTGCCGCTGGGGGTCTTGGGCAGTTCATCGACGAACTCCACTTCCCGCGGGTAGCTGTGCGCCGACAGTCGCTTGCGCACGTACTGTTGTAGTTCCTCGGCCAGCTCCGCGCCCGGCCGGTAGGACGGGCAGAGCACCACAAAGGCCTTCACCAGTTCGGTGCGCTCCGGGTCCGGCTTGCCGATGACCGCCGCCTCGATCACTGCCGGGTGTTCGATCAGCGCGCTTTCCACGTCGAACGGACCGACGCGGTAGCCGGAGGTGGTGATCAGGTCATCGGCTCGGCCGACGAAGCTGATGCTGCCATCGGCGTTCAGCTCAACGGTGTCGCCACTCAGGTAGTAGTCGCCAACAAAGGACTTGGTCTGCATGCCCTGGTAGCCGGCGAACCACATCAGCGGCGAACGCTGGCGGTCCATGGCAAGTACGCCAGGCTGGCCGGCGGGCAGTTCGTTGCCCTGCTCGTCCAGCACCACCACGCGATGGCCGGGAATGGAGAAGCCGGCAGCGCCGACGTGCACCGGGTGCTGCAGTTCGTGATGGTTGGCCAGCACCATGCCCAGCTCGGTCTGGCCGTAGTGGTCGTGGATGGTCACGCCCAGCTCGCTGGCGAACCAGCGGATGACTTCCGGCGTCAGCGGCTCGCCAGCGCTGCTAACGGCACGCAGACAGCCCTTGAGCGGTTTGGATGCCGCCTCGCCAGCAGCGATCAGCAGGCGGTACGCGGTAGGCGAGCCCGCCAGGTTGGTGATGGCGTACTTGCGCACGATGCGGCAGGTGCTCTCCACCGTGAACGCGCCTTCGTAGAAGGTGATCGGGTGCCCCATGGCCAGCGGCCCGGTGACGCCGTAGTAGAGGCCGTAGGCCCAGCCCGGATCGGCCAGGTTCCAGAACGAATCCTCCTCGCGCAGGCCCACCGCATCGCGCATGTAGCCAACGAAGGCGACGATGGCTTTCAGCGGCACGGCGAGCGGCTTGGCCAGGCCGGTGGTGCCGGAGGTGAACATCAGCAGGAAGGTGTCTTCGCCGCTGCGCAGGACCGGTTCGAAGTCCGGCGAGTGCCGTTCCAGTTCAGCCCAGAAGCTGTAGTCGCCATGGCGGATGCCCTGTCCCTTCGGCCCGCCGACGGTCACCTGTGTGGGCGCGTCGGGTACTTCGTCGAGCTTGCCGCGGTTGGCGCCGTCGGTCACCACCACCTTGCTGCCGGCCAGCTTCACGCGATGCTCGATGGCTTTCGGCCCGAAGGCAGTAAACAGTGGCTGGTAGACCGCGCCCAGGCGCCAGGTGCCGAGCACGGTGATCAGCAGTTCCGGGGTGCGCGGCAGCATGCCGGACACCACATCGCCGGGACGCACGCCGAGGCTGTGCAGAAAGCTGGCGAAGCGGGCGGAGAGTTCTTTCAGCTGGCTGAAGGTGTAGGAGGCGCTGTCGCCGTCCTTGCCCTCCCAGAACAGCGCGACACGGCCGGGAATGGCGTGACGGTCGCAGCATTCGACGCAGGCATTGAGGGCATCGAGGTTGCCGGCCAGGGTGGCGTCGGCGGTGGCGCGGTAATCGAACTCGCCAGCGGCGGCGGAATGGGAACGCATCACTTGGGACTCCCGGGTTGTTCTTGTTGGAGTCCCCTGATGTTCCCGCCGCACGCAGGCACGGGCAATGTCGAAAGCCGCCAATCTGGATGAGCGGATTGGACAGCTTGGGCTGTGCGCTGACGATTGGTTGGCGTAGGAGCGGACTCCGTCCGCGATCGGCACCGAGTCATGCGGTTCGCGAGCAAGCTCGCTCCTACAGGGTCTGCAGCGTGCGATTTTTGTAGGAGCGAGCTTGCTCGCGAACCCGCCGTGGCGCTGAACTCATCGGCTGATCGCGGAGGACGTTCACTACGGCGGAAAGTTTCCGAACTCGGATCAGCCCTCACCCTAACCCTCTCCCAGAGGGAGAGGGGACCGTCCGGCGCGCGATGTGGGTTCGGCGTCAGCCGGTTGGCGATGGCGCAGGAAGAGCATCGACCTCACCGGCCGCTACGGGCTGCCCCCTCGCCCCCAGGTGCGGGGCGCGCAGCCAGGGCTGGGGTGAGGGGAAAGTCCGAGAACTGGGTGGATTGCGCGTGGTGGTGGAGTTGCCGCGGCGGGTGGGGTGACGGTCAGCTTAGGCAGGCTTCTGTGGGGGCAGACTGCGTCCGGTGCCGTGCCGTGCGGTTCGCGAGCAAGCTCGCTCCTACAGGGAAATACCAGCGCCAGACTGTAGGAGCGAGCTTCCTCGCGAACCCGCCGTGGCGCCGAACTCATCGGCTGACCGCGGAGGACGTTCACTACGGCGGGAAGTTTCCGAACTCGGATCAGCCCTCACCCTAACCCTCTCCCAGAGGGAGAGGGGACCGTTCGGCGTGCAACGAGAGAACGGCGTCAGCCGGTTGGCGATGGCGAAGGAAGAGCATCGCCCTCACCGGCCGCTACGGGCTGCCCCCTCGCCCCCCAGTGCGGGGCGCGCAGTCAGGGCTGGGGTGAGGGGAAAATCCGAGCTCCGGAGGTCAGGGTCACACGCGGAACTGATCCATCAACCCCTGCTGATGGTTCGCCAGCTTGTTCAGCGATTGGCTGACCTGCGCCGATTCCTGCGCCTGGCTCGACAGCGATTCGGTGACGTCGCGAATCCCCGCCACGTTGCGGTTGATCTCCTCGGCCACCGCGCTCTGTTCCTCGGCGGCGCTGGCGATCTGCAGGTTCATGTCGGTGATCACGCTGACCGCATCGCCGATGCGCTTCAGTGCGGCGACGGCCTGTTCCACCTGGCTCACGCTGTCCTGGGCCTGGCGGTGGCTGTTGCTCATCGCGCCGACCACGTCGCGGGTGCCGTTCTGCAGGCCTTCGATGACCTGGCGGATTTCCTCCACCGAATCCTGGGTGCGCCGGGCGAGGTTGCGCACCTCGTCGGCGACCACCGCGAAGCCGCGCCCAGCCTCACCGGCGCGGGCGGCTTCGATGGCGGCGTTGAGCGCCAGCAGGTTGGTCTGCTCGGCGATGCCGCGAATGACTTCCAGCACCGAACCGATCTGCTCGCTGCTCGCCGCCAGACCTTCCACCTGGCTCATGGCACTGCTCATATCGCTGGCCAGTTCGTCGATCAGGCGGGTGGTGTTGTCGATCACGTTGAGGCCATCGCGCGTGGCACCGTCGGCGCCGCGGGCGGCATCGGCGGCCATGGCGGCGCTGTTGGCGACGTCGTGGGCGGTGGCGCTCATCTCCTGCGAGGCGGTGGCGACCTGGTCGACTTCGCGGAACTGCTGCTGCATGCCGGCACTGGTCTGGCTGGCGATTTCCGAGGATTGGTCGGCGGTGGCGCGGGCGTCGTGCACCGAGGATTTCACGTCGCGGATGATCGGCTGCAGCTTGTCGAGGAAGCGGTTGAACCAGCCGGCCAGCTCGCCCAGCTCGTCCTTGCCGGCGTAGTCCAGGCGCTTGGTCAGGTCGCCTTCGCCGCTGGCGATGTTGCGCAGCATGGCGGC